>JAGVQJ010000020.1:0-47500 GCA_020051775.1 Calditrichota bacterium
CGCTTGCGGGAATGACCTTAACATTGTGCATGAATATGAATCCTGTCTCTCCGTTTTTCCACAACCTCCTCGGCCTCTTCCTCCCCAACCTCTGCCTGCTGTGCGACCGGCCGCTGGAGAAGTCTGATCTATACGTCTGCCCGGCCTGTTGGGGTTCTCTTACCGTCTTTCCCGACCGCACCACGCAGCCATTGCGGTCACTCCGGGGTGTCATGAATCGGCTTTGGATCGGTTGGTCGTATGACGATCGCATGAAGAGCATCATTCATCTCTTCAAATACGACAGTCGCCCGGAACTTGCCGAAGTCCTGGTGCGCGAATGGCTACTCAGTATACCTCACCGCGACGAACTTTCCCAGTTTGACTTGTTGATACCGGTGCCCATTCATCCGGCGAGGCGGCGCGGGCGAGGATTTAACCAAAGCGAACGGTTGGCTAAGGAATTGGGTCGGGTGTTGGATTTGCCGGTCGCAGAAGAACAAATGCTGCGGGTTGTCAATACCCCTTCGCAGACCGAACTGGATCGCGAAGACCGCTGGCACAGCGTTCGCGACGCTTTTCGCTTGCACCAAGGTCAGTGGGTGCAGGGGAAACGCATTCTCCTGGTGGACGACCTGGCGACCTCTGGCGCTACGCTGAAAGCGCTGAGCCTGCTGCTGCGCGAATCCGGGGCGGCTGAGGTCAGCGCCGCCGTGCTGGCTTCCCCGGAATTGGAACAGTAGCTGAAGCCTCCCGATTTTGCGGCTGGCCTGATAGGGAGCGCAAACTCGCGCAGCAATTTGCGTATAGAGGGGTATTGCCCCACCGACCTGTAAACCCAAAAATATGCTTGACATCCAACACCTTTTATGCGTAAATTTTAGGGTCATATCATAGGTCGGGACGATGTTCGACGAAGATGCCAAGACACGCCAGGAAATCAAGCGCCTTTCCAAGTTGGTCAAGAAGCTGCCATTGCTCTTTGCCAGGCTGGGGGAATGCCATTTTCGGTTGGGTGATCCTGACCGCGCCGAGCCCATTTTAAAGCGCGGGGTGGAGAAACATCCAGACTACGCTGGAGGCTTGCTGGCCTTAGGCGAAGTATACCTGTTTAAGGGCTTCATTCGCGACGCCGAAGAGGTGGCAGTCAGCGGATTGGCGAAGCATCCCCATCATCTGGGCTTGTTGCAGTTGATGTTACGCATCCGCAAGCGTCTGGAAGAGGAGCATGAGGCGCGCCGGTTGGAATCACTCTTAGGAACCCTGGATCCATTGCATGCCAGCGAAGATCTATGTCAAGATGAGGCTCAGGCAATAGCTGAGGAAGAGACTGAGGAGGCGCCTCCTTCACCCCTGGCGACTCCGGCCTCCATCTGGAAATTGAAGGCAGCAGCGCGCCGACAACGCCGGCCACAGGAAGAAGAACTTCCACCCGAAACCAGTGCCGACGATCAGTCGTCGTCTCCTCTGGCCGGTATCTTAAGTGAAATGGAGACCGTCGCCGAGTCTGGAGATTTGGACGACGTCACTACGGAACCTGTGCCTGAATCGTCGGTTCATAAGAAGATCGCTACGAAAACTTTGGGCGAGCTCTACGCTCGGCAGAATAAATTCGACGAGGCGATTGAAATATACGATTCTTTATTGAACACGAACCCGGATAATGAGTCGTATCGCAAACGCCTGCAGGAACTCATTGCCAGCCGGGAGATGTTCGCACAATCCCAGAAGGAAGCGTAAAGATGGATAGAATCGGACGATTGCGCCAGGAGATGCGCCGCCGCAAGCTGGATAATTTTCTGGTAACGCGCTTGTCGAATATTCGCTACTTGTGCGGATTCAGCGGCAGTGCCGGTGTGCTGTTGTTGACGCCGCGTAAGGCGCGCTTTTTCAGCGATTTTCGCTACCGGGAACAAGCCGCGGAGCAGGTCTCCGGCGCCGATGTGATCATCTATCCCGACGAACTCATGAAGGAATTGCGTCGCCGGCCTCTGAATATGGCAGGCAGCATCGGTTTTGAGGCTCTCTTTCTGGATGTCTCGACCTATAACCAATGGCGGGAAATCTTTCCGCTGCTTGATTGGATTCCCACGACCAAGCTGGTGGAACAGATCGCTTCGGTTAAAGATCCCGACGAGATCGAGAAAATCCGCAAGGCGGTGAAGATCACCGACGCCGTTTTTGCCGAAATTCTTAAAATGATCAAACCGGGCGTTTCGGAGTTGGATTTGTCCGCCGAAATTTCCTATCTCCATAAAAAGAAGGGCGCGGACGGGGATGCTTTTCAACCGATCATAGCCTCCGGGCCGCGGTCTGCTTTACCGCATGGCATCGCCAGCGAACGCAAGATCAAGGCCGGCGACATGGTCACGGTGGACATCGGCTGCTTCTACCAGGGGTACGCCAGCGATTTGACCCGCACCATAGCGGTCGGGAAAGTCAATCCAAAAATGAAGCAGGTATATGCACTGGTATTGGAAGCGCAGAGCCGCGCCATCGCAGCGGCGCGTTCCGGCCTGAAGGCCAAGGAATTAGACGAGGTAGCCCGCAGCGTCATCCGCGAGGGCGGTCACAGCGAACACTTTGGGCACGGTTTAGGTCATGGTCTGGGGCTGGAGGTTCATTCTGAACCCCGCGTCTCGTTCCTTTTCGACGACTTATTGATGGCGGGTCAAGTCATTACCATCGAACCGGGCGTATACATTCCCGACCTGGGCGGCGTGCGCATCGAAGATGACGTATTGCTCAAAAACTCCCAAGCCGAAGTTTTGACTAAATCCCCTCGGGATTTAATCGTTCTGTAATTTCCTCGGCTGTCCAACCTTCTTGTTTGAAGGAACACAAATTCCGATTTGTTAGATGACCATGTCTACCCTCTTCCGTGCTATTTCAGGATTACCAGCAATGCAGTTAGGAAAGTCCATGATGAGAAAACTTGGCCCCTGGATGGGGGTTTTGCTCTTTCTGGGAGCGGCGCTACAAGCGGTCGCCTTCGACGTACCCCGCGAAGCGTTAATCGAGGTTGACCAACCGGTCGAGCTCACCGTTGAGGCCGCTGGGATTTGCACCGGGCTGCCGGATTTAGATGCTCTGCTCAGCCAGTACCACGGCGCTCTCACGCAGTACGCGGTACAGGCTTCCGCCCAGCGTCATCCGACCTTAAAACGCTTCCTGTTGATCCGTCTGGATCAGGCTCAAGAGCGAGAACTGCCTTCTTTTTTGCATCGGCTTTCCGGATTGGCTTCAGTGCGCTGGGCGCAGGCCAATCATGCCATGCGCTCCAGTTTTCAGCCGGACGATCCCCTGTTTTCCAGCCAATGGGGTTTGTACACCGTACATGCGCAGGAAGCCTGGGACGTAACTCGCGGCTTGGCCGTTATAGGCCCCGATACGATCCTCATCCCTATCGCCATCATTGATACCGGCTGTGAGATGACCCACCCCGACCTGGCTCCCTCACTCTGGACCAACACCGGCGAAATTGCCGGCAACGGACTTGATGACGACGGCAACGGCTTTATTGATGATATTCACGGTTGGGACTTCGTGGATGCGCCTTCCTTCCCCAGCGGCGGCGACTACCTGGTGCGGGACAACGATCCTTCCGACGAGATGGGTCATGGAACAACCATGGCGGGCATCTCCGGAGCCGTCTTGAACAACGGTCTGGGCGTGGCCGGCCTGGCGCCGGGATGTCCGTTGATGATACTGCGCGCCGGCAATATGGACGGCTATCTCCAGGAAGATGACGTGGCCTCGGCCATCATGTACGCTCTGGATAACGGCGCTCGAATAGTCAATATGAGTTTCGGCGACACCGAATCCAGCCCCATGCTTGAAAATGTGATCACCTACGCTTCCCAGGGTGGTCTGCTGATGGTAGCGGCTTCGGGAAATTTCGGGACGAACGGGATTATCTATCCGGCGGCGTTTGGGCCGGTATTGTGCGTTGGCGCTCTTAATCAGAGCGGCGAACGCGCCTCCTTTTCCAGTTATGGAACTTCGCTGGATCTCATGGCTCCCGGCTCAAGCATCGTCTCCACTCTTATGTACGCCGGATATGGCACTTTTCAAGGCGGCAGCGGAACCTCCTTCGCGGCGGTATTCGCTTCTGCCGCGGCGGGTTTAGTTCTTTCCCAGCACCCGGAGTGGGATCCGGCGATGGTTATATCGGCTTTGAAAAGCTCTTGTGACGATCTTGGTGATCCAGGTTGGGACCCGCAAACCGGACAAGGAATTTTGCGAGCTGACAAAGCCGTAAACGTGGGCGAAGCCCTGGTGGCACAGATCACCTACCCGGCCATGAGTCAAGGATTTGCCCAAACGGATACACTGCTGATTCTCGGTACGGCCTCCGGTGTTTATTTGCAGAGCTGGCAGGTCTTGAGTGGTGTGGGGGAGAATCCTGTGGCCTGGGACGTCATAAGTTCTTTTGGCGCGGTACAAGTTGTAGACGGCCCATTAGCCCTTTGGTTGAACCAGCAACCGGTGGATACTGCGTATACCATACGCTTGCAGGCGGTGGATATATTCGGCCATCTGGTTGATGATCGAGTCGTCATCTACTATGATCCGTCGCCGCCCACCATTTCCGATATCTCCATGGTCCCCATCTTGGATGGATCGAGACCTTCCTACTTGCTGCGTTTCCATACCGATGACCTCACTACAGGCGAACTGTTGTTGCGCAGCCCGAGCAGCCTTTATGACCGTTGGATCCCGCTATCTCTGAATTACGAAACTCAGGATCACGTGCTCCTGGTGGGCGGATCCTTAGAGCCATTGGTCTACAATTATCGCATCACCGTAGTGAATTCCTCCGGGCTTTCCGATACCACGGAAATTCTCGGCAGCATTGATCTGATCGCCACTTCGATTGCTACGAATAATTTCGTGGAGAAACTCCCCTGCAATCTGCCGCCCGGATACCTTTACGATACGGCCACCGATCTGGATGACGATGGTCTCCTGGAAATTTGGCAGGATTCCCTGAACTCCAACTTCGGCAAGGAATCGCTATACGTTTGGGAGAGCGCCACGGGTGCAACGTTTACTTCTTTGGGTTTGAACTTCGGCAAGATGATCCCCAAATCCATTGGCGACAGCGATGCCGATGGCAAAGCCGAGCTACTTACGCTTTACGGCGGGAAAAGCAAAATCTTCGAGGCGATGACACCTGGCGGCCAGCCTCAACCAAACAATGTTATCTGGTCTGATTCCGGAGATGTGTGGGGCGTCAAGTTGATGGACCTGGTTTCCGGCGACGGGCATGGCGAAGTGCTGCTGGAACATGGCGGTGTCTACCAACTTTGGGCCAACACCGGTTCTGAAAATCTAACCTTCCTGCAGAATCTTCCCGACCCCTTCGGCGGTATGCAAACGGTCTTGCAAACCTTCTGCAAGGTCAACGATTATGACAACGACGCCAAACCCGACCTGCTCTTTGGCGATTACTACGGCAACTTGTACATCTATGAGCGGCAGACGGACGGCACTCTGCAACTGTCCTGGAGCGATTCTACGGGATTATTGGATACCGGCGAATTCCTCGTTGACGGCGACTGGGATGGAGATGGGATTCCGGAATTCGCCTGCCTGGCTCATACAGAAACTGTACTACCCGGCGAACATTTAGCGGATACGCGTTACTGGGCGCTGTTCGTCTTTAAAAAGGGGAGTGAGGACGATCAATACCTGCCCTTGGACACGCTCTATTTCTTCGGCGCTCGCGACCCCTCCGATTTCGCCTCCGGCATCTCTTCGGGAGACGTTTACGGCGATGCGCGGCAGGAAATCATTCTGTGCCTTTATCCTCATCTCTACGTTATCGGCTGGGATGTAGTCGGTAGCACTTTCTCACCGCTTTGGTATCACCCTGAATGCCGCAGCAATACCACCGTCATCGGCGATTTCGACCGTAATGGACACGCCGATTTCCTGTTCAACGACGGTGATCAATCGCGCGTCTTCGAGGCGATGGGTTCATGGTCGCAGTATCCGCCGCCGCCGTTGAATTTCCGTGCCAAACCGCTGTTGCCGCCGCGAGTAGATTTGATTTGGGGGGCAGTTGCTGGAGCTTTGACTTACAATGTTTACAAAGGGGCGAGTCCTACGGCTCTTGCTCTGCTGGGCGAGGTTTCCGCCACTGATACCACCGATTATGCGGTGATATTGGATTCAACCTATTTTTATGCAGTTTCCACAGTGAATCTGCAGGGCGAAGGGCCCATGACGATGCCCTTGGCCGCTACCCCCAATGCCGCGCCCACTATCGTCGGTGATACTGCTATCTTTACCTGGCCCGATTTCGTCACGCTGAACTTCAACGAGCCTATGGATAATTCCATCCTGGATCCCAACAACTATTACGTGTACAATCCTTTGGTACAGTTAATTCAACCCAAATCCATCGTTTCAGCCTTGGGCGGCATGCGGGCTGTTCTCACCTTCGACCCGGTGTTCGACGATTCCACAGAGTATCGGATGATCATAGACACTCTTTACGATTTACAGGGATCTCCCTTGGTTCGTTCGACCGATGATACGTTGAGTTTCAATGCCTATACTGTGGCCCAGGCTGCGCCATATCTCGTTTCGGCCAATGTCAACGCCGACCGATCGTCAGTTCAGTTGTCGTTCTCACAACCAATGGTCGGTTATGAATTGCCGCTGATTGCCAATTATTCCATCACCACAGATATTGCCTCCGGGATGCCGGACCTGGATTCGATCAGAATCAGCCAGGTCGTTCCGGAAGCTGGATCTCTGATTGTCAGCTTGCGCTTGGATGCCAGCACACCCATGAACTCGCTGATCTATCGCGTCGAAGCGCGTAATCTTCACGCCGCCTCCTCCGGGTTGCCGATAGACACTACCCACAATGCTGCCGTCCTCAGTTTTAACCAGGCCTCGTTACGCAATGTGTTCGTCGCGCCCAATCCGGCCGCGTCAGCTGGTTTTGTCACTTTCTTCAATCTAACCGACGAAGGTGAAATCCGCATCCTGACAATCACCGGCGAAGTCATCCGCACGCTTCCCTACCATTTCACCAGCGGCGCCGTGCGTTGGGATTTGGATAACGACCATGGCCGGAAGGTCGGTTCGGGGGTGTATCTGTACACCATCAAAAGCAGCAATGAAAGAATTTGGGGAAAAATGGCCGTAGTCCGCTAATGCGTTGGGGTTTGACCGGTGGCATTGGCAGCGGGACCAGCGCTGCAGCCCGACGATTCGAGGAACTTGGAGTGGCGGTCATTTCCGCCGACCAGGTAGGGCACGAAGTATTGAGGCTACCGGAAATCCAACACGAAATCCTGGAGGCTTTCAGTCCCAAAATCCTGGACGCCAATGGTGAAATCAACCGCACTCGGCTGGGTGAAATCATCTTCGGCAGCGAGCAGGCCAGAAAGAAACTGAACCGGATCGTCCACTCACCCCTGCTGGACAGGGTGATGGCGTTGGCTCGAGCGGCTGAAACTCAAACCGGCATCGTGATCGTAGACGCAGCGCTGATTTACGAATGGAGTATGCAGGATTTTTTCCACAAAATCATAGTCGTGGACGCCTCCCTGGAAACGCGGGTACAGCGCATCATGGATCGAGATAAGCTCACTCGCGTTCAGGCCTTACTGCGCATCCATGCGCAGACACGGTTGGAAGCGAAAGTCGAACGAGCGGATTACACGATTGCGAACGACGGAACACTGGAAGAATTATACCGGCAAGCGGATGAAATCTGGCGGGGAATGAGGGCCGATAAATAAATTCGGGTCATTATAACTTATAAAAAAATAACAGGCGGTGAGATTTCCTCATCGCCTGTTTTTATCCCGTGCCGGAGGCCGGATTTGAACCGGCACACCCTTTCGAGCGCCACCCCCTCAAGATGGTGTGTCTACCAATTTCACCACTCCGGCAAATCCCAATTATTTCTGCGGCGACTGTTCCCCGCCTGCCGCAGGTTGCTGCTGCGATTGAATCGGCTGCCCCTGGTTCTGAGTCCCCGGCGGTTGGGTGATGGGCGTTTGTGAATTAGCGCCCTGCTGGCCTTCACTACCAGCCACGCGAGGCAGATTCTGCGCTCCCGTCTGGATCTGCTGCTGAGTCACCGAGACCGCTTCGCGATTCTGCGACATGAGCGAAAGCGCCAGTGAGTTCAGCATGAATACGATGGCCAGGACTGTTGTCGCCCGAGAAAAAAAGTTGGCCGTTCCGCGGGCTCCCAGGAATGCCATGGAGGAACCACCGCCGCCGAACGGTGAACCGGCCAGACCGCCTCCCTTGGACGATTGCAAAAGAATGGCGACCATCAACAACGCGGATACGACGACGTGCAGCAGGATTAACAGTACGTAGAACATGATCTTTCCGTTCTGTGATTTGTTGTTTTTAGATTTAGAAAAAAACTAAGGACTGGAAAATCAGAGAATTGATTCTCCAGCGGCCACGATTTCCGCAAACGAGTCGGCCTTCAAGCAGGCGCCGCCGACCAGAGCGCCATCAATGTCTTTCTGGGACAACAATTCCCGAGCGTTGTCCGGTTTGACGCTGCCGCCGTAGAGAATCAACATGGCTTGGGCGATTTGAGCATCATAGAGCTCTTCCACGCTCCGGCGGATGAACAGGTGCATCGCTTGCGCCTGGGTTGGAGAAGCTGTGCGACCCGTGCCAATAGCCCATACTGGTTCGTAGGCAATAATCACCGGATGAATCTCCGTGGTCTTAATCTCACTCAAAGCCTGCACCACCTGTTCCCTAACTACCGATTCTTCCTGGCCCGCTTCGCGCTGTTCCAAGGTTTCACCCACGCAGACGATGGGATTTAGGGCATGCTTTAGCGCCGCCATGATCTTCCGATTAACGCCCTGATCGGTTTCGTTGAAGAACTGTCGCCTCTCCGAATGTCCAATAATGACATATTCGCACCCCGCGCTTTTCAACATCGGCGCTGAAACTTCGCCGGTGAAAGCGCCGGATTCTTCTCCAGAAAGGTTTTGGCCGCCCACCGCGATGCGGGTGTCTTTGAGGATATCCACCGCCAGGTGCAGCATGGTGAAGGGCGGCATGACCGCTATACCGGCTTTTGTGAAGGGAGCCAGCCGGGTGCGCAGTTGACGCAACAACTCCAGAGCGCCTTTGTCATCAACCGGATTAAGTTTCCAATTACCGGCAATTAGTTTGGTTCGAGACATAAATGATCTCATATTAAGGCGCGTCGGTCAACGCCGCCACGCCAGGTAACTCCTTGCCTTCGATGAATTCCAGAGAAGCTCCGCCGCCGGTCGAGATGTGGCTGACCTTTTTCGCCAACCCGAACTGTTCCATAGCCGCGACACTGTCGCCGCCACCGACCACCGTCAAAGCGCCGCCTGTTGTAACCTCGGCCAGCGAATTGGCGACCACGCGAGTGCCACCGGCGAATGGAGTCAACTCGAACACCCCCATGGGGCCATTCCAGAAGATCTTACGGCTTGCCAGGATGCGGGTGCGGAAAAGCTTGGCCGTCTGCGGGCCGATATCCAAACCACGCCACCCGGCTGGGATTTTATCCGCCGGAACCATTTTCACTTGAGCGTAGGCTTCCAGCTTGTCCCCGATGACGGCATCAATGGGCAACAGGAATTCGACCTTGGAGCTTTCCGCAGCTTTCAAGATCTCGCGGGCTGGTTCCAACGTCTCCGGTTCGAACAGCGAATCCCCGATTTCAATTCCCTTGGCTTTTAAAAATGCGAACGCCATGCCACCGCCAATGAGCAGGCTGTCCACTATCTTCATCAAGTTCTGAATGACCTCGATCTTGCCGGATATTTTGGCTCCGCCCAGGATGGCGGTGAACGGTCGTGCCGGGTCGTTCAGGACTTTATTCAGGTAATCCAGCTCTTTCATCATCAAATAACCGGCAGCGCCCTGCGGAAGAAAATGCGCTACCCCTTCCGTCGAAGCGTGAGCTCGGTGAGCCGATCCGAAAGCATCGTTCACGAATACGTCGCCGAGGATGGCCAGAGACTGGGCAAACATGGCGTCATTTTTTTCTTCTTCGGCGTGGAAGCGCAGATTTTCCAACAGTAGACATTCCCCTGACGGCAATTCTGCCACCCCTCGAGCCGCTTCGAACCCGATGCAATCCTTGGCGAATCGCACCGGTTTATCCAGCATCTTGGCGAGATGTTCAGCAACCCGAGCCAAACTGAATTCCGGGTTGGGCTTGCCTTTGGGCCGACCCAAATGCGACATCAGGATCGGTTTACCGCCTTCTCTCAAAATCTTGTTGATCGTAGGCAGAGTTTCGCGGATGCGAGTGTCATCCCGCACTGTGCCGTCCTTGTTCAGCGGCACGTTGAAATCAACTCGCACCAGCACTTTCTTGCCGCGCAGGTCAAGCTGGTCTATCGTCAGTTTTTTATTCATAGGGAGGCGACTTTCCTGATCAAGTCCACTACGCGATTCGAGTAACCCCATTCATTGTCGTACCAACCGACGGCCTTGACCATATTCCCCTGCATGACTAAAGTGGATTGCGCGTCAAATATGCACGAATGCGGATTCCCCACGATATCGGCGGAAACGATTTCATCTTCCGTGTATTCCAGGATGCCCTTCAGAGGTCCTTCGGCGGCTTTCTTCATAGCGGCGTTGATTTCCTCCTTCGTCACGGTTTTGGATAAAATCGCCACAAAATCGGTGATCGAGCCGTCCATCACCGGCACGCGCAGGGCGAACCCGTCCAGCTTGCCCTTCAAGCTGGGGATCACTTTGCCTACTGTGCGTGCAGCTCCCGTGGTCGTAGGGATGATCGAAACCGCTGCGGCCCGGGCGCGGCGCAGATCTTTGTGCGGCATGTCCAGGATCGCCTGGTCGTTTGTATAGGCGTGTACCGTCGTCATCAACCCATGCTGCAAGCCGAAGTTGTCATTTAAAACCTTCACCATAGGCGCCAGACAATTGGTGGTGCAGGAAGCATTGGAGAAGATCTTCATTCCCGGCTTTAAAACTTCGTCATTGACGCCCAGCACCACCGTAGCGTCAATTTCATCTTTCGAGGGGACTGTCAGGACGATTTTCTTGGCTCCGGCAGCCAGATGTTTTTCCAGTTTAGCGCGATCGCGGAACACGCCAGTGGACTCCACCACCACCTCCGCTCCCACCTTGCCCCAGGGGAGTTCCGCTGGATCTTTAATCGCCGTAATGGGGATCTTCTTCCCGTCCACGATCAGATTGGTTTCGTCGTGCGACACCTGACCGGGAAAACGCCCATGCACGGAGTCGTATTTCAGCAGGTGAGCCAGAGTCTTGGCGTCGGTCAGGTCGTTGATACCGACGAACACAAGGTTGGGATCTTTATAAGCGGCCTTGAATACCAGCCGGCCGATACGGCCAAAGCCGTTGATGCCAATGCGGATGGGCATGGTGTCTCCTATAATTCACAAATTTTATGTAATCTTAACTCAGATTCAACTTCTTCTTCAGCAACCCCGCCATCCCCACCGCGCGAAACGCCTTGAAATGTTCATTGGCGGCCAGGCGCGAAGCTTCATGAATGACCTTTTGGTAGCTCTCAGGGATGGAATCTATCTGCGCCTTGAATTGCTTGGTGGCTTCCTTGATGTTCTTGCCGTTATCCTTGGCCCATTTCTTCATCTCGGCCATCAGGTCGGCGGGCAGGTGTTCGTGGGCGATATTCTGCCAGAGCGTGCCGACATTGCCTTTGCGGATGCCGTATTCGGTGAACTGCCCCATCAGGTGCAGCGGCGTCCCGGTTATGCCGTGCTGAGCAATGCAGGTTCCATAAGGACGGATGGTGGCGTAAATGTCGCCCGTGCGCTTCAGGTCAATATTGACTTCTTCGCCGGGCAGGTAATTGCCGTGCTTGGACCCGTTGTTGATGGCCAGCAGGTCGGGATGGACACCGTTTTCGGTTAGCGATTGGATGAACTTATGCGCCTCCTCCACAGTCGTCACTTCGCCCTCGGATCCGACTGTTTTGATCTCGCCCACTTCCACTTCCAGCCCGATGCCCATATCGCTGATCGGCTTCGCCAGCGCCGTGGTGATGCGAATGTTGTCATCCAATTCGTTGAAGGAGGCGTCAATGGCGAATGAGGTATACCCCGCCGCTAATTGCGCCTGGTTCAATTGCCGCGCGGATTCAAACGCCTTATCGGAAGTATCTTTCACCGTGGTGTGATCCGCATGGATGAAGAACGGTTTGGTGAAATCGTACCTTTCCGCGTACCCCAGGATGGTATCCACGAACATTTGCGGCGTCATGCCGGTGTATCCGCCATCCAGACCGCCTTCGGTTTTGGCCAGCTCGAAGCCGACAATGGCGTCGGATTCTTCGGCGGCTTTCATGATTCCGGGGATAGCGTGGACAATGCGGATGTTGCAGGCCATGACCATGACCTTTTCATCACGTAGGGCCTTGATGATGGGGTGGAGGCCGATCAGACAGATCTTACTCGTCGCCCCCAATTTGGATTTGATATATTCCGGGCGCAAGTCAAGCAGGGTTTTCATAAAAATGATCCTATCCGAAGAACACCGTCGCGATCTCGTAGAGCTCCATATCCACTTTCTTCGTCTCAGTAACAGCCTCGACCAGATCTACGGTGATGATTTTCTCAGACCGCAAGGCCACCATCTTGCCGAAATCTCCGTTCTTGACGGCATCCACGGCCTTCACGCCGAAGCGCGTCGCTAAAATGCGGTCGTAGGCGGTCGGTGAACCGCCGCGTTGGATGTGACCTAAGACCGTCAACCGGGTTTCGATGCCGAGACCATGCTCGATTTCGCTGGCCACAATGCGCCCGATACCGCCCAGAATGGCGTGCCCGAAGGCATCTTTTTTCTCGCTTTGGAGGACCTGGGTGCCTTCCTTGGAAACCGCGCCCTCCGCCACCACCACGATGGAGAAGCTCTTGTGTTGGTGGCGCTTCTTCAATTTAGCGCATAGATCTTGAATGTCAAAGGGGATTTCTGGGATGATGATGGCGTCGGCTCCGCCGGCAATGCCCGCCATGACGGCGATCCAACCGGATTCCCGACCCATGACTTCCACCACCATGATTCGGTGATGCGATTCGGCGGTCGTATGCAGCCTGTCTATGGCTTCAGTAACGATGGAAACGGCGGTATTGAACCCGAAGGTGAAGTCGGTGCCGTTGATGTCGTTGTCAATGGTTTTGGGGACGCCCAGAACTTTTATGCCGTCATTGTGCAGAGCCAGCGCCACTGATAGCGTATCCTCGCCGCCCACAGCGATCAAGGCATCTATCGAGTATTTCTTGATATGATCCTTGACTTTAGCCAGGTCGTCAGGGTTTTTCAGCGGATTGGTGCGAGAGGTGCCCAGAATGGTGCCTCCGCGATGCAGGATGCCGGAAACCGCATATAGAGAGAGCGGTTCGGCCTGACCCAGAACCAGACCGCGCCAGCCATTTTTAATCCCAAGAACATCCCAGCCATAAGTTTCTATGGCGCGGCGAGTAATGCCCCGGATCACAGCATTCAAACCCGGGCAATCGCCCCCGCCGGTGAGCAGTCCGATACGCATGTGTGGCCCCCGTTAAGTGTAAAATAGCAATTTAGTTAAAATTTCTATTAATGTCAAGGGAAAAGGCGCTGAAATGGTTCGTGCTGTCACCGTTAAAATAAGTCAAAGCAGCGTGGCAAGGGGGCTGAAAACGCATTCTGGCAGAATTCTACCGTATCGTGTCCTTCAAAGGTCAACAATCCCTGTTCGTACGCAGTTCCGGCGCTCATATACCCACAAAACAACTGGGAGAAAGCGTCTATCGTACCCTGTACCAATCGTCCGGTTTTAGCTTCCGGATCCAGCATTTTCGCTCCCTTGCCGGAAAAACGAACGGCTATCCGCCGGTCGCCCAAGTGTTCGTCCATGACTTCCACCGTCAAATCACCATGAACGCCGTTAAATTTCCGGCCTCCCTCAAAGGCGCTCTGCAGGTTAATCAGTCGGTACATCCAGCCCAGACTCATGGTAGCTGATTCGGCATAAAGACGACGGATATTCTGGCGTGAGACGTCGCGCGGATCGTCCACCCAAAGATGAAAAGGCTCATCGGCAGGTAAAATGAACCGGGCTGTTTCCACCTGTTCTGACTGCCGCGCGAAGTAGGAAAGCAACGCGTCGCGAGCATCCAAAGTGGAAGCCATCCATTCGTGTACCTCGATCTCCTGAGAAAAGATATTGGAAGGCGTGATGGGATTATGTGAATAAATCGCATAACCGATCAGATCGCCGCTGAAGTGGGCTAAAGCCGCTACTTTCCCCTCGCCCAGGATGCGTTCGCGCCAGTATCTTGGATTACGGCGCAACATGCCGTTGGACTGCCTGCTCGAGGCTTCGTAGAAGGCTATAAGTGCGGGGAAATCATCTTCCCGCATCAGCTTCACAATTAGATCAGTGTCATCCTCAAGTTCATTATAATCTTCCAGTTGCGATAAGGCGATGCGATACTGGCGAACTTCGCCGGCATAACCCCAACCCAGGCGCCGGTAAAAACGGTGCTGGAAGGGATAGAGGATCGAGGCGGCCACCCCCTGTTCATCCAGCGAATTGAGCGTTTCCCCGATCATGAACCCGGCTGCTCCCTGGCGGCGACGATCCGGGCGCACGGCCACCGAACCGATACCAATCACGGGAATTTCCGATTCCTCCATGTACATTGTGAATGGGTAAGCGATCATGCAGGCGATAATATCGCCGTCATCTGTCACCACCCAGACGTCTTCCAGGTGGCAGCGTGGGTTGTTGCCAAAAGCCGACTGGCGCTCTTCCAAAGTTAGGTCAACCAGGGGATAGCACAACTGATGGAGCAGACCTAATGTGGGTAAATCGCCGGGTTGGGCAGTTCGTAGTTTCATGTTAATCCTGTTGGCAGAAGTATTCGATCCAATGGTGAAAGCGCGCGCCGTAGATCATCTCATATAGATCCATCTGGTCGGGAATAATGCGCCCGGCGGCTTCGCGCGTGGCGGTTTCCATTTCGCGTGCTTGAGACTTGCTGAAGCGTCCGGTAACGATCAGCCGCCCGGTATTATCCACGAGGTTTGACAGGGTTCGTAACTTGCGATCTTCCTTTTGTTGGTCAGGCGTCAGGCTGTAGTATAGTTTATCCATACTATAATCAACTAGGTTCATTTTTATGTCATTTGCCATTTGTCATTTTAATAATCCACCCCCATTCTGCCAATCTCTTAGCCATCCGTTTCAAATGACTCCCCTGCCAGTACACTCGTCCGCAAACGAGGCATTCATAGAATCGGTCATGGGATTTCAGGATGTTCTCCGGCGCTCGGTTCAACACCACCTCCCGAGGCACTAACCGGAGGAGGGCGTTGTCCTTCAAGCAGCGCGAGAAGGGATCAGCCAAAAACTTAAGTGAAAATTGCCGGTCCAATTCCTCCAATTGTCCCGGCACCTCCCAAGAAGATACGAGGAAATATCGAATACCGTACTGCAGGTTCAACTCTTCCGGATTGGTTCTGATCCAGACGCGGCGTTCTTCAATGGCTATTTCTATAACATCTGATGACTTCAGATTCGACCGATTCAGGGCGTCAAAACCCAGCATTCGCAACGCCCGGCACAAGGGAAACAGACCCGGATCCGTGATGAATCGGATCGGAAACGTTTCCATTTCATTTCTCCCGATCCAGGCTGCGGTACTGAATGGCTTCGGCTACGTGCACTGGAGAGATCGCTTCGACATCCTCGATATCGGCGATGGTGCGGCTGACTTTCAAAATGCGGTCGAAAGCTCTGGCAGACAGCCCCAGGCGGTCAATGGCCGTGCGCAGCATGTTCATCCCGGCGTCATCCAGATGGCAATACTTGCGCAGCTCCTTGGAGGTCATGTGGGCATTGGCGTATATGCCTTTCAGGTCCTTAAACCGGTGGAGTTGCCGCTGCCGGGCTTCCTGCACTCTTTCCCGGATCTTTGCTGACGATTCACCATCGGTTATGGAAGCTAAATGCTCGAACTTCACCGAAGGAACTTCAATGTGTATGTCAATGCGATCTAAGAGCGGTCCCGAGACATGAGACCGATAGCGCTGCACGTTCAGCGGAGTGCAGGTACAGGTGTTGGCGGCGTCTCCATAAAAGCCGCAAGGACAGGGGTTCATGGCCGCCACCAGCATGAAACGTGCCGGATAAGTGGTGGAAATCTGCGCTCGCGACAGCGTCACGCGGGTATCCTCCATGGGCTGGCGCATGACCTCCAAGACATTCTTCTTGAACTCCGGCAGCTCGTCTAAGAAGAGTACTCCGTTATGCGCCAGAGACACCTCGCCGGGGCGCGGATAGGCTCCTCCGCCGATGAGTCCGGCATCCGAAATCGTGTGGTGTGGGGAACGGAAAGGCCGTGTGGCTAAAAGTGGTACACCGGAGGGTAGATAGCCGGCAATGGAGTGGATCTTGGTCGTTTCCAGCGCCTCCTCCAGAGTCATCTGCGGCAGGATAGTGGGGAAGCGTTTGGCTAACATGGTTTTGCCCGAACCCGGAGGTCCGATCATGATCAGGTTGTGGCTGCCCGCTGCCGCGATCTCCAGGGATCGCTTGGCGGCATCTTGACCTTTCACGTCTTTCAGATCTACGGGGTAGCGAGCATGCTGAGTGAACAGATCGGCGACGTTCTCAACGGTGGGCGTTAAATCCAACTCGCCGTTCAGAAAGCCGATCACCTGCGCCAGATTCTGCACACCATAAACTTTGAGGCCCGGCACCATGGCGGCCTCGGCGGCATTTTCCATGGGGACGATGACCGATTCGTACTTATTATCCTTGGCCGCCAGCGCGATGGATAGCGTGCCGTGTACCGGGCGCACGTTGCCTTCCAGGGACAACTCGCCTACAATCACGCGCTTGTCCAGGGAATCGCTCTCCACCTGGCCCGATGCGGCCATAATCCCCAGTGCGATGGGCAGGTCGTAACTGGAACCCTCCTTGCGCACATCCGCCGGAGCCAGGTTGATGGTCACGTTTTTTTGTGGGAAAATATATCCGCAGTTGCGGATAGCAGCGTAAACGCGTTCCTTGGATTCCTTGACAGCGTTATCCGGCAGCCCCACCATAGCATAGCGGGGCATGAATCCTTCCAGGTTGGTTTCCACGCTGATGATGTAGCCGTCAATGCCGTGCGTGGCTGCCGAAAAGACCGTTCTAACCATGAGACTCCATAGATCGTGAATCAATTAGCGTGAAGCGATCATCGAAAACCGCAACCCGTAATTTACAGCCAAAAGTCGCGATTGTCAAGTGGAAGTTGCCGCCAGAATTAAAGCGCAGCCGTTTCTGGCGGCGCTACGAAGAACGCATCGCTTTCTCAAACCCTCTTCGATATGCCGCCCAAATCAGATACGTCAGCAGCGGGGCGGGGAGTCGGTGGTTAGATAAGGCCTCGGCCAGCCGCGCCAGCGGACGAAACCATACTTCTGCTGTAATTAAACGACGCCCTATCGCGGTCATTCGTCTTACTGGGGAAGAGGATACCAGATCGTCAACGTATAATTCGGCGGCAAATTCCGGGTGGAGTTCCAGGAGGCGAGGAATGCTCTCGCTACCATATCTCTCCAACAGGTCGAGCATTTCGCCTAAAGGTCGCAGGTGATGATGATAACCGATAGCCTCGGGGACGTAAAACAAGTGAGATCCCAGTTTTTTGAATCGCAACCCCAATTCCTGATCTTCGCCATAGAAGTCGAATTGCGGATTGAAGCGACCTGCCTCCTCAAAAAGCGAACGTGGAAAAGAAGCCAACCCTGAAGCGAAATAGCGGCCCGGGAGTTCCTGCCCTGGGGGAATTTTGGCGCCACCCCGAGTGATGTAATAGCGCGGCAGAGCTTTGTTCGCCAGGTGCGAAGGGTATCGTAAAGCGCCCACTCCCACCGCTCGATCCCTGGTCTGGTGCAGCGCCAGGTGAGCCGGCAAATAACCGGGGTTGACCTCAATATCGGCATCCAACAGGAGCATGATGTCTCCGCGAGCGCGGTCAATACCAAAGTTGCGGGCGGCGGCCCGGCCTTGATTCTCGGGATGACGCAGCAACCGAAGATCCAACCCCCCGGCATGAGCTTTCACTTCATGGCTGGTGCCATCGGTGGAAGCGTCATCTACTACGATGACTTCGAACTCCGATGTTTCTTGCCGGGCGAGCGCATCCAAAGTTAACGAAATCGTTTGGGCGGCGTTGTAGGCCGGGATGACGATCGAGGCCTTCATGATTTTGAATCCAGGATAGTTTCCAGCAGTGCGGCAGACCGGCGCCAGGTAAAACGAGATGCGGTTTCCAACCCGGCTTGCGCGAGGCGACTTCGCAACGCTGAATCATCCATACAGGCAGCAAGGGCGCGAGCCAGAGCGGCAATATCGCGGGGGGGGATCAAGTGGCAATTTAAATTGTGCTGGGCATATTCGCGCACTCCGCCACAATCGGCAATGACCGTAGCCAGACCGCAAGCCATGGCTTCTAAAGGGGGTAACCCGAAGCCTTCAGCCCAAGATGGGTAAACTAACAAGTCGGCGGCCCGGAAGGCGGCCGTTAACTCGCCGTCAGTGGCCGCACCGAAAACCTTATGCGGGAATTTCGCCTCGCTAAGATCCACCTCCTGGCGTGCGACGACCCAAAGCTGAAAGCGGCGCTCAGAACCTTCCCGTGCCAGGCGATTTAATGCCGCCACTAAATCCGGTAAGCCCTTGCGTGGATCGGGAGATCCCAGCGCGATCAGGGTGAACAGGTCATCGCGCACCATGAGCGGCCCCCCCTCCCGAAAAATGGAGGGATTGACTCCGCCGGGTATGATCGGGCAATTGCGGCCTCGACCATGCCGCAGGCGCGTGGCCGTCCATGAGCTATTGGCAACATATTTCAATGGAAGGTTGTGCGAGAGATCAGCCAAGCGCCGGTAAAGTCCCAGCATGACGTTGGAATCCAACCCGGCGCGGGCGTCAAGAATAACGCGCTCGTCACCCGTCGCATAGACCAGCACCCGCGCATTGCGCAGTTTCCCGGCTGCCCAACCGATCAAGGGTGAGGGTGGGCCGAGGCAGATTATCCAATCGCAAGGGGGAACATTTACCAAAAGCGCAGGGGCATTTAAAATCATGGAGGAGAGCGGGGGTTCCAGATCGAGGCCGCAGGCAGTCCCTCGCACTCCGGCAGGCAGAGGCACTTCGCGGCGACCGCTGGGGTAGAGAATCTCAACTTCATGACCGCGATCCACCAGCCGCGCTGACAATTCGCAGACCGCCCGTGCATGCGCGCTGACAGTCATGTCCGGGACGATCCAGACTATTTTCATGAGCGCCTCAAGACAATGCCCGCGTGTTCATAGTGGCGGTACAATTCGTCCATAACACGATCCAAACTGTGGCGGTCAATCACCCACTGGCGGCTTTGGTTCGCCTTGGCGCGGCGATAGGGAACGTTTTCGATTAGTTCGATCAGGTTTGATCTAAGGGAAGTCTCATCCACATTGATGAAAGGATGTCCGGCGAAAAACTTCTCGCATGCGGCATTCATGCGCGTGCAGGTCGGGATGCCCATGGCCAGAGTTTCCAACGAATTGACTCCGTACCCCCAGCCACCCCGATCGGCGATCTGGTCAATGGCAATATCCCAATTCGCTTTACGACGCAAAGCTTCAGTATTTGGTAGACCCTCTACCAGATCCAATTTAACGGTATGGGTCTTCTCCAGCTCTTTCACGATGGCGATGATGGTATCGGTTCCTTTGAAATGACGGGCTGAAAGAGCACGACAGGCATGGCCGATCACCAAAGGTGAATTTTCCGTGGTTCGCACAGTGAAATTTTCGACCTGAAAAGGCAAGTGCAGGTAATGGAGGTGGGGATGCCGCGACAGCAGATCGAGTTCGCTGGTGAGGTTCAATTGTGAGATCTCATCCACAACGGGGATGACGCCGCGATTGCGTAAATCCGTGCCGTGATAAAAACAGGCTACCGCCGCTCCCCGAGCCTTCATGCGACGGATGAACCGCGCATCACGATAAAAGTCCAACCCTTGGTCCAGATGGTAGAGATCGAATTGATCCAAACCATGATGGCGGATGGCTCTTTGGATTTTACCTGAAAGCAACAGATCGCGCATTTGGAAAAAGAGGGCTTCGGCGGCAGTATCGGGTCGCCAGTAGGGAGGATAACCTGGGCGGATTGCCTGCCCCAGTTTTTGGGGGGAGTGTCGGTAGAAGAATCGTTTAAGCGTGCGGATTAGAGAGGAATCGGGCATTAGCCCCAGGTTCAAGCAGAGGTCTTCGGGATAGCCATACGCAGATGGGAAAAAGGTTACATAGCGACAATCATGGCCGCGCGCCCGATGACCGCGCTGGAATAAGGCCAATGTTCCCGAAACGTGCTCGGGACTGATATAGAGGATGCGGGCCATTTATCCTGTCATGGCCTCCGGCCGGGGGGAAAAAATTTAGAGGTTAAAATACCTGGTAAATGAAGGTGAATTCAATTACCCGGTTGTCGTAGTTCTTGATCGCGGGAACCGTGGGATTCGGCGACCGGGTGCGGCGCAGGTCGTAGGTGAAACTGAGTTGCATTTCGAAATCAGATGTGGGTGCTACCGTCAGCGATGGTGCGATAACGTCCCGGCGATCCCTTCGTAATGAGTGGAACGGGTCTTGAACGGCTGACGATTCGCTTTGGTAATAGCGATAGTGGCGCCTCATATCCAGCGTCGCTTTCCAATAAATATCCTTCCAGATACGGGGAAGTTGATAGCCCAAATTGAGGGAATATTGATCTTCATCATAAGATCCATTCCCGTACTGAGTATCGAAGTTTGGATCTATGACCATGAGGTCCGATCCTTGTTGGAATCCGACATTGTCGGCATTCTTGAACGTGTAGCCGATGGAGGCATCCAGGAACGGGAGACCGAGGTAAGTCACAGTGGCGCCCAGGAAGTCGGCCTGAACATCGAATTCGGTAAAGTATGGATTGTAATAATTATATTCCCGGCCACCCTCCAGTTCCATTTCAAATGGACGGCGATTCAGGCGCAAACTCAGAGCGAGTCGTGATAAATTAAAGTCCGCACCCCGATCCCCTTGAGTATCCTTATCGTAGTAGACGCGCAGAAAATAATTGGGTAGATAGATGTACTTTAGGGTGAGATAAGCCATATTGCGGTAGGAAAATCGCGCTTGCAGATTATGCGACTGCTGATTCTTGACTGGATTCACGGCATAAAGCGTCAGTTTGCCGGAATAGTAAGGCCGAAAGCTGAAACGGCGACCCAAGCTGAAAGTCTTGTAAAGGCGCAGGCCCACGCTGTTGGTCCAATCATCAGCAGTTGTGTTGGGGGGGAGATAGTTTTCCTGGTTATTGCGGAAACTGGCTAAGTCGCGGCAGGAGTACTTCAGGATGTTATCATCATAACCGGTGGAATACACCAATTTGACGGTTAACGGGGGTTTTTTCTTGACGGCAGCCCACCCCGAAGAGGCGCATAAGATCATGGCCAGGGCGGCTATCAGGATAGTCTGAAGTCGAGTCATTCCGCGCCTTAAAGATTGTTGACCAGATCCTTGCGAGGGATAGAGAAACGCATCAGAATACTGAAGTTGTTGTCTAACACTTCAAAGGTGAAGTCATGTTTTCCACGGGGCACTTCTACAAAGAGCCGCGCGGCGCGACCGGCGATTTTGTCGCTTTTGTCTTTGTATTCGGCAGCCTGAGAAGGACCTGAATGCAGCGAGATGATCTTCTTCTCTATGCCATTCTCCAGCACTCGCACCCGGAAGCGTTGATCAGTGGTCATGCTTGCATCGAATTCCAACCGGCATAAGGCTTCCAGCGTCGTCGGGCCGATGACGCTGACGGTCAGAGAATCTTTCGGGCCAATGCGATAATAGACGGTTTCCTGTTCATTGATGATTAAGGACACCGAATTGGTGCTGCGCGCCGGCTGGAAAACCACGCTCCCGCCCAATTCCGCGACGTCGGAAATGGGGCCGTAAAAACGTAGGAATATGCGTTCCGCAGCGCCTTTGGCGAGCGTGAATTTATAGGTGTGTTTACCCTCGGGTATTTTCAGGTAAACATTGCGTCCGTTGCCCAAATGAACTTCCGGTTTGAGCGAAAGCACTACACCGCCGGTGGCTGACACGACGTGCTGGAAGTCGCCCTTATGCCCCTCGTCGCTCTCGTAGGAATATTCATATCTCTTCTCCCCCTTGGTGTTCGTACCGAATTCCAAGCGTGAGAGCACTCGCAGAGTCGTCGGCCCCTGCACGATGATCTCGATGGTTTGACCCTTTTCCAAGGGGTAATACAGCAGTGGTTTATCCTTGATCAGGACGCTTTGACCCTGCGGTGCTTTTATCGGTCTCATGCTGACCCAGGATTGATCCTTTTGCGCTAAGGCCTGTTGCAGACCAAGAATGATCCAGAGCGCTAATGCCCAGCGGGCGGTGCGTGCCATCGTCATAATGTTCAACCAAGTTAAGCTGTAGCGTTCAAAGGCAGGTCGAGTTAATGAGCCAGACCTGACACGAGGACTAAAGAATTACATCAGAGTATCGGGATCCACCCCGTTTTCCTTGAGCTTAAATTTATCTCGATCCAGCGCCACTACGATGAGAAGTGCGCCGAATAGAATCACTGTTGAAATGGTCGCGACAACCATATTGTACCGTGTCGTGGTGAAGATCAGGCCGGATCCCACCGGCGGTTGTGGTACGGGCGCCTTGGGCAGACCGTACTGTTGAGCGATCCGATCCACATCCAGAAGGTGGATGATCGGTGTGCCCTGTTCCCAGTATTCGTGGATCAAGCCTCGCGCCGGGTAGTTGCGCACCACGTATTCCAGGTTTAGACCCGCCGGGATCAATGCGCCTGATTCCGAAGATCCCAGCACCGCCACGCCGCCACCCACATTAATAAAGGCGCCGTAACTCTTTCCCTCGGAATATCGCGCGTAGATTTCGCGGCGCTGGGCGATATTTTCAGGCAGGGAACGGCCAGTAATTAGAGGCACGGAATTGCGGCTGGCGGCGGTTTCGATGAGCCGGCGGCCAGCGCGGGATAGCGAGCGGCCGATATCGTCACCGCCACCGATGGACGCGGCCAAGCTGGTATGACGGATCACGCCTTGTCGAAACAACAGATTCTCGATGTCCAGATAAGTGAAGTCAGGTTCGTTGGCGCCCCAGGTGGAGGATCCGATGGAAGTAATGATAATTGGTTCGGCGCCCAGCGTTTCGCAGGCGATAATCACCGCCAGGTTTAAGGCCGGGAACGATCCCGTGAAGGCGACGGAAACTTTATCGCCGGATTTCACCCCGGCATCAAGAAGCAGTTGCAGAACCACAGCCGCAAAATTGGGATTTATAGTAGTTAATTTGGCCTGCAAGTTTCCTTGATCCGTGGTGATCAAGCTGTACTGAACCCCGATCAATGCGCTTTGATTGGGATCGTTTACTTCGTCTAAGGACCAACCGGATCGCAGCCGATAATAACGCAGACTATCCAACGCCTCTTCCAGGGTATGGGCAGCCTGCAATTTCAGATTGTAATGAGGTTGAGGCACCAGCACGCGGCTGTTATCCGACCAATAAAACAATCCAGCGGCCAGAACCATGAGAACCGCCAGCGTACGCCGGGATTTTATGGAGGGTCTATACATTGGCGATGATCTCCCCACCCGTGATAATCATGAGCAGCAACCGAACGGCGCACGCAGCGATTAATACCCCGGCGATGGTTCGGAAATACCCCTGCCTTTCCATCCAGTTGGCGATTAGTCCGGGAATGATGTAACCGATGGCTTGCAGTCGGATGTCCACTTCCAGGAAGTGATGCAGAACTAACTGCCGGGAAGCATAACCCAGGATGAAACCGATCAGGATGGCCATGACCATGCGCCGCCGCCCGAAAATAAACATGAATTGCGAGGCTCCACGCAAGGCCAGGAAGGTCAGACTTGCCACAATTAAAGTGCCCAGCAACTGGTAGTAGTCATTCATCTGTAAGGCGATGTATCCGGGTACTACAATTCCTCCGGCTGCCACCCCGAAGAATTCGGTGAAGAGCAAGCTGAAGACGACTCCCAAGCCGACGGCGATTTCAACCACTGATTTTCTCCTTCTGCTTGCCTTGGTCACGGAAATGATAGGCAACGCCCAGGCCGCCGGCACCCATATTCCCCATAGCCAGAACGATGCCCTGCTGTGATACCAGTTCAAAGATCTTGTGATAAATCGTTTCTTGGGTGGTCAATCCCAGTTCGACTACCTTTCGCGGATCAATATTATAACGATGATAATACTGCGATAGCATTTTGGTCTTCTCTCCGATGGAGATGAAGAAATCATATTTGATATTGTTGCCCACCATCTCAAGAAGTTGGAGTGATCGGTCAAAGCGGTCGGCGCGGGTGTTCAACATGATCAACACGCTGCCGGGGTCGGGATAGATGGCCAGCACCTTCTCCCAGATGGTCAGGGTGGATTCGGGGTCGTTGGCGGCCAAGGCATTAATAAAACGCACGTTTTTGCCTTCATGCTGGGCGGTGTAAAGCCGCAGCGCTCCGGGATCGGGATGACAGGCGTGCATGCTGGCTAACGCCTTTGCCGTCGGGATGTTCAGATGCTTGGCGATGCCTAAAGCAATCGCCACATTCTCGCGATGTTCCAAATGGTCGAAGTGGAGCATGGCCTCTTCCGGCACGTCTTCCGGATTGACCTGGATGAGTTGAACACCGCGTTTATCCGCCTCTGCTTTCATCAAAGAGAACATCTTCCGTTCAGCGGTGAAAACCACGCCTTTATCAGGCAAGGTGTTCAGCAGGGATCGTGTGATATTCTCCAGAGATGGTCCCATTTCACGCAAATGATCGGGCCGGCAATTGGTAATGACGCCGATACTGGCCTTGATCATGCGGTGTTCGCATATCCATTGGTATTCCGGGAACACCGCCATGCATTCCATGACCATGGCGTCGGGCTTGCGCCGGGCCATATAGCGCAAGATCTTGGTCTGCTCGATGATGTTGGCGCCGTGAGGTCGCAATATAGGAACTTCCAGGCCTTTGTCATCAATGATGCGAGGGAGAGTGCCGGTGACTTTAGCGAAGGTCTTATAGCCTCCCGCGCGCAGGGTGGCGGCAATCAGGCGGGTTACGGAGGATTTACCCCGCGTGCCGTTGATGTGGACTCGAATGGGGATGGAACGCAGGTTATGCTGGTGTGAGCGAAACTCGAGCGCGCCCAAAACCAGGAATATAAGAGTTAAAAAGAGAATAACGATCATCTACACAGTACCAGCATGACTTAGATCCCCGCAAGCAAGCTCTGCACCTTAGAGTGCACTAATTACACGATCATGTGTATTATCGCCATTATTTACAAACGGATATGAATCGTAGAATGTGTGCAATAAAAAGGAAAGCAAATTGCGTACCGGCGAGGAATCACCTATTTGAGTTAGCATGAGGATTCTTCCTCAGGCGGTGGAAGACAGATGGGTTTCGGCTTTCACATCCAGGGCGTTCAATAAAGCTTCGCGAGCCACCTCGCGTTGACTGTCATCCGGCGGTCTGGTGGTCAGCCGCTGCAAGGCCAAGCCTGGCGCGATCAGCAACTGAAAGGCGGCGCTGTCGCTAAAACGATCTGATACTCGCAGGACTTCATAGGATAGCCCGGCGATGAGCGGTAGAAAAGGGAGATGCACAACCAGTCGGATGAGTGCATTGGGGTATGCACCCCACCAAGCGGTCACGGCCGTATCAAAGACAATAAAACCTGCCATCACCAGCAATGCCACGATGAGTAAAAAACTGGTCCCGCAGCGGGGGTGAAAGCGAGATTGTCTGCGCATACTCTCAGGACTTAACTCTTCGCCTTTTTCATAACTGAAAATGGATTGGTGTTCGGCGCCGTGGTATTGAAACAGGCGGCGCACATCCTTGAGTTGCGAGATGATCCACAAGTAAACCAGGAAAAAAACGATGCGCGTGGATCCTGCGACCAGGTGGAAGAGAGGTTGTTGTCGGTCGGTCTTCAGCAAAGTGGCAATCTCATAAGGAACCAGCATAAAGAGTCCCACCGCCAACACCACGGCCACCACCAATGAGGCCGTCAATCCGAGCGAATCGCGCCGCTTCTGTTTCTTTGATCGCTCCTGTTGTTCTTGCGCCAAAGCCACCTCCGCCGACCAGTTGAGCGTGCGGATGCCCAACACGAGCGCCTCGGCCAGCGAAACCGCGCCTCGAACGATCGGCAATCCCAGTAGTTTGTGGCGCCTGGCCCAAGCCTTGGATTCCCAGGTTTTGCAGGTGGTTTCCCCGCTGGGTAAGCGCACTACCGCGCTGATGCGTTCAGGGGAACGCATCATGACACCTTCGATGATGGCTTGTCCGCCGATGCGAGGGGAATCTTTGCCGGATGGCATCGAATCGCCCTACTCTGCCTGTTCGCCAGTGGCCGGTTCAGCGGTTTTCCCGAGCTTGTACTTCTTCATGAATTTATCCACACGACCGGCGGTATCTATCAGCTTTTGGCGGCCGGTGAAGAAGGGGTGGCAGTTCGAGCAGATGTCCACGCGCAGATCCCCGACGGTGGAGCGAGTTTGAAATTCATTGCCGCATGCACAGTGGACAGTTGCCATGACGTAGCGCGGATGGAGGTCTTTCTTCACGATTTCGTTCTCCCAAGTTGATACAATCTACTAATATAAAAAAAAATATTCCCGCATACAAGGGATTTTCCCATTCCTTCAACATTGCCGGCTACCGTCGGGTTCCTGATGATCCAGCGCACGTCAACATTTACGCTGAGGCTGTTTTCTCCCTTGCTTTTTACGCTGAACCGTATTATATTGTAGTGATCAATAATGCAGGCATCCCCGCCTGCTGGAGAAAATCATAATACGGAAAAACAGGTTCGCCGCGCGGGGCCCCCTGCGGGGAAGTCCTGTTCTACCATAACCTGAGGGAGGCGGTATGCGTCGCTCGATTTTCGGTTTGTGTTCGGTTCTTATGATAGCCCTGGCATCTCAAGGGCAGATTACCATAACCTACACCCAGGTGCCGCATACTCCCGGCAATCAATTTCAGTACTATGTGTTGCCGGCAGATTCGGTGCTGGTTGACATCGGCCAGCTCGGCGGCCCCCAGACCTGGGATTTCAGTGGCGGCGATACCTCGACTGTCTCCACCGACACTTACCTGGATCCGGCGCAATCACCGCCGGAATATTCCCGCGCTAATGTGGTCATTCAGACCGATCAATTGAACCTGTTCGGCCTGGGCGAACCGGGGAATCTATATTGCTGGCTGGGGCCTCCGCGGTTCATCCTGGGAGCCGCCACGACATCCTATCAGGGAACACCCCTGGGGATGACCTTCACGCCCTATATCTCGCAGTATCCTTTGCCGTTGACGATGGGGCGCACCTGGTCCAATCAGGTCAACGTAGACCAAATCTATAATATCAGCGGCACCGAGTATCGCATCGAACTGCATGCCACGCTAAACAGCCAGGTGGATGCCTGGGGGACGATGGTGGTGCCGTTAGGGTCGTATGGCGCACTGCGTACCCGTACTGATGTGACCTATGATCTGACGGTCTACATTCGCATTTTCTTCGTCTGGATTCCCGTGGTACAGGAAAACGGCAGCAGCATCAGTTACGATTGGCGGGCGCAGAATGTCGGGTTATTGGCTGGTTTGACCACTCAAAACACCGGGCAGGGACAGGTTTGGACATCCACGTTGCGGCGGTTGATGAATACCAACACTGTAGATGCCGCCGATCCAATCGAAATCGTCGCCCAGCCGGAAGCCCCGGCCAATTTCGAACTATACACCAATCACCCCAATCCCTTCAATGCCCAGACCGCCATCAATTACCAACTAACTACGGCTGGTTACGTGACGCTGACGATCCATGATGCGTTGGGCAGGACAGTGGGGACATTGGCGGAGGGATGGCAGGAGCCGGGAATTCATGAAGTGCTGTGGACGCCGCAGAATCTGGCTGCCGGGGCGTATTTTGTTCAGCTTCGCGCGGGTCGGCAGATGGCTACTCAGATGATGCTGTACCTGAAATAACTGATCGTGATCTGTAAGTGTCTTAAGAAGGCCTCACCGAGAGATGTAGGGGCGTTCAATTGAACGCCCCTACATAATTTGTGACCGCCTCCGCATTTTTCCTCAATCAACCCTCGACGGATCATTCCAATAAAACCGCGTTACGCCCTCTGCTGTGCCTATCAGGATATAATCTCCATCCTGCAATAGGGAAAAAACGCGGTTGCTGATCAGACCGTCTTCTTTTTGATACTGATGCCAGCGGTTGCGGTAGCGGTCGTATTTCCAAAGTCCGTGATCGGTCCCCACGAATACCAGTGAATCCACGGGCAGGACAGCGAATATCATGGCTCCGCCGAAAAAAGCTTGGGTTGGGAATCCCGCCTGTTCAGAATCACCTTTCTTGATCATTTGCAAGCCGGTATACCGGCCCGCCCAGATTTCGGTAGCTCCTGAAAACAGTGCGGTGACTGGCCCACCCACACCGCTCTCTTCGTCCATATAACCACCTTCACCGGAGGCACGATCCAACCGGAACAGCCCCAAATCGGTTCCGACCCACAACGCTTGAGGATCTAGAGCGAGGCGCGTGCAGTTGGTATTTTTCAAGCCCTCGACATTGACTCGTTTGGCCGGTCCCTTGGGCAATGGAATGAAATTCACACCGTTTTCGGTGCCCACCCAAAGGGTGTCTCCATCCGTGACTACGGCGTTGGTGCTATTGGACCAAAGCCCCTCCGCGAGTCGCCAGGTGCGACCGGAACCATTACGCAAATCGAACTGGGTGACACCATACTCTGTGGCGGCATACGCCTGGTGATCGTAGGTAGTCAAATCTCGGATCACCCCACTCTGCAAACTGGCATTGTAGCGTGGTTCCAGATGATCCCAAAGGGAGGCCTCTTCTTTCCACAAGCTGATCCCGCCATCGGGATTATTTCCACCCAGGATGACCCATCCATCGCCGCGTGCCATCGCGCGGAGGTCGGTTCCATATAATCCCATCTCCCACATGGTCGCTCGCAACATGCGGCTGTCCAATTGCAGCACGCCCACGCCATTCACGCCCAGCCACCAGAAGCCCCAATCGTCTGTTGCGAACGGCCCCAACGCATGGCTGTGAAGCTCGCGATCCATCACCGCGTTTCTTCCTTGCAGAAAATAATTGCGTCCGGTGACGGTGACACCTGGGGATTCGATGAAAATCCCCTGAACTATTTCGGTTCCCACGGGCGGCGTGAACGAATGCTGAGTTGGGATCCAATAGCGTGCGATGGGATCATATAGGAAGGCTCCACGACTCGTTAGAACAGCGACCTTGTCGTCGGTGCTGAGGTAGTCTACGTTCAAGACGCCGCGCAGGTCAATCCCCGTCACCTGACCCCGCCCGATCACCCAAGGCGAATCCCAAACTTTCTTATACAGATCCCAGCGCAAAACCCCGCCAGAGGTGGAAATATATATGAATTTCGGGCTGATGGCGACGTCGGTCACCTGTCGGAAATCGGCGAAAGAGACCCACACTTTTTCGTCATATTTCAATTGGCCGCGGACCAGAGCCGGGAATAGCAGCGCCGCCCACATAATGAAAGGTAGACCATTTCTGCCGAGTGGGATTTTCCACATAGTGATCCTTATGTCGGATTACGTGCTATGAAATTTAGGGAATTCCAAAGATACAATCAAGTGATTAATGCAAAATTAACGCTGATAACCGAGTAGTGACCCCAGTCTGATAGAGTCGCAAGGTGGCCATCTGAATTCGGGGGGGGGTACATCTGATTCCCACCTGCAATGCAAAAAGGTTGACCCTTACTCCTTGATTTCTTAAAAATTCCAAAAAGACCTTGACAAATGCAGGTAGTTTGTGTAACTTTTTAAGTTAGGTTAGAACTGAAGTGCCGGAAGGGTACTTGTTTGGATAAAGTTATTCAGGTAATTCTATAGAATCAATCAATTCCGCTATAAATGACCCGCTCAGCTTAACATAATCTGGAGGAGATCATGTCATTGGTGAATTCCAGCAACGGTAAAACCCGAAAAACATACACGCTTCCCGAATTACAAGAAGCCGCCAAAATGATGCGCGGTATGAACTTGGTGGCGTTGACCGCTGCCGGTTCCGGCCATTCGGGTGGCACCATGTCCATCATGGATATAACCGCCGCTCTCTATTTACATATCGCTAACCTGGATCCCGAAAAACCGGATTGGGATGGTCGCGACCGGGTAATCTGGTCAACCGGCCACAAAGCGCCATCACTATACTTGGGACTGGGGATGGCCGGGTACTACGACGTGGAAGAGGTAGTACTGCTACGCCGTTTATGGTCGAAATACCAGGGGCATCCACACTGGCTAAAGCTCCCCGGGGTGGAAGCTTCCACCGGGTCATTGGGTCAGGGTATGTCCATCGGAGTGGGGCTGGCGCTGGCAGCCAAGTTGGACAAAAAAGGCCATAGCATTTTCACTATTCACGGCGATGGCGAAGTGCAGGAAGGCCAGATCTGGGAAGCGGCGATGGAAGCCGGCCATTTCAAGCTGGATAATCTGATCTCCATCGTGGATATTAACCGGTTGCAGATTGACGGCTGGGTTAAGGACGTCATGGATGTGGAACCCTTAAAAGATAAATTCCTGGCGTTCGGCTGGCACGTCATCGAGATTGACGGCCATGATATGGCCCAGGTCGTCAAGGCTTTGGAACAAGGCAAAGCCAACACCGGCAAACCCACCGCCATCCTGGCCAAGACAATTAAAGGCAAAGGCATCTCCTTCATGGAAGATCAGGCTGGCTGGCACGGCAAGTCTCCCAGTAAAGACCAAATGGTTCAAGGATTGACAGAACTGGGCTTGATTGGCAAGATAGATTATGACAAACTACTGAAAAAGGCCAACGATTACCAGGCCGCTGTGGACGTGAAATTGGAGGCCAAGCAACCCAAGTTCTCCCGCGATTACTGGTGGAACAAGCTGGACGTTATGAAAGTGAAGATGGATCCGACCCGTATGGGCTTTGGCCGCGCCCTAAAAAAACTCGGCGCGGATGAGCGCATGGTCTGCCTGGGCATGGACATTTCCGGATCCATCACCATCAGCCAATTTTATGAAGACCATCCCGAACGTAAACCCCGCTGGATTTCTGTGGGTATTGCGGAACAATCCGGCACATGTGTGGCCGCCGGTTTGGCGCGGGAAGGCAAGCTGCCGGTGTTCGGCAACTACGGAGTGTTTTCCTCCGGGCGCAACCTGGATCAGATCCGCACTACTGTGGCTTACGGTGAATTCAACGTCTTGATCGCCGGAGCGCACGGCGGTGTATCCGTCGGCCCCGATGGCGCCACGCATCAGGCACTGGAAGATATCTTCAACATGTGCGGTATTCCCGGCATGCACATCAGTGTGCCTTGTGACTCCGTGGAAACCGAAAAAGCCACTGCGCATTTGCTATTCAATATAGTAGGGCCAAAGTACATCCGTTTCGCCCGAGAAGCCACCCCCATCATCACCACCGAAGCTACACCCTTCAAGTATGGCGAAGCAAACGTGATCAGACTGCGTGGCGAGAAACCCAACTTCATTGACGCTTTCGAGACTGTGCTGGCTTCGCAATACAAGAACGAGAAAGAACACTTGAGCATCATCGCCTGCGGGCCGATGGTTCCGGAAGCCATGCGCGCCGCCTGGATCCTGAAATCCGATTTCGGCCTGGAAACCCGCGTGATCAATGTGCATACGATCAAACCGCTGGATGTTGAAGCCCTCGTCCGCGCTATTGTGGAAACCGGAGTCATCGTCACCGCCGAAGAGCACCAGGTAGGCGGCATGGGCAATCTGGTGGCCGCAGCGGTCTTGCAGGATGCGCGCGTGCACTGCAAATGCGTTAAGTTCGGCATGGTCGGCGTCAAAGATCGCTTCGGCGAATCCGGCGCTCCCTGGGAACTGATCAAGGAGTTCGAGCTTTCCGCCGAACACATCGTGAAGAAAGCCAAGGAATTGGTAGGGTAAAACACTCGAAACCCAAATCACCATAAAATAAATCCGCCATACCAACATTCCATATACGCAACCGTGGAGAAGACACAATGAAACTCGCGACCCGCATGGATCGTCTCGGCACTGAGACCGCCTTTGTGGTTCTGGCTAAAGCCAAGGCATTGGAAGCCCAAGGCCAAAAGATCGTGCATCTGGAAATCGGCGAACCCGATTTTGATACGCCCCGCAACATCATTGACGCCGCCATTAAAGCATTAAACTCAAGCCAAACGCACTATGGCCCGGCGCCCGGCATTCCCGCTCTGCGCAAGACCATCGCTGAAGATTGCGCCAAAGTGCGCGGCATCGAGGTCAAACCTGAGAACGTTGTCGTTACCCCCGGCGCCAAGCCGATTATGTACTTTGCCATCACGGCCTTGGCCGAAGAAGGCGACGAAGTCATCTACCCCAATCCCGGCTTCCCCATCTACGAATCGGTCATCAACTTCGTCGGCGCCAAGCCGGTGCCCATTTACCTGCGCGAAGAGCTGGAATTCCGCTTCGACATCAATGAGTTCCGCAAGCTGGTCAACGAGAAGACCAAGCTGATTATCATCAATTCACCGCAGAATCCCACCGGCGGGATATTGACTCTGGAAGACTTGCAGGAGATTGCCAAGCTGGCGCAGAAGTACAACTGTTGGGTCCTCACGGATGAAGTTTACAAGAACATCATTTACGAGGGTGAGCACCATTCCATCGCTTCCCTGCCGGGCATGTTGGAACGCACCATCATCCTGGACGGTTTCTCCAAGACTTTCGCCATGACCGGCTGGCGCGCGGGATACGGCATTATGCCGCAGCCTTTGGCCGACCAATTCAGCCGTCTGGAAACGAACGTGAACTCCTGCACCGCGACGTTTGTCCAGTGGGCTTGTAAGGAAGCTCTGGAAGGTCCCATGGATGAGGTGCTGCGCATGGTAGCCGAGTTCAAGCGCCGCCGCGACGTCATTGTAGAGGGCATGAATACCATTCCCGGTTTCACCTGTTTGAAACCCCACGGCGCCTTCTACGTTTTCCCCAATATCAAGGGGACCGGCAAGACCAGCCAGTTTCTCGAAGAATATCTGTTGAAAGAGGCCGGCGTAGCCTCCCTCTCCGGGACTTCCTTCGGCGCTTTCGGGCAGGGGTATTTACGTTTCTCTTATGCCAATTCGGTGGAAAACATCCAGATTGCCCTTGAGAATATCCGCAAGGCTATCGCTAAATTATAAAAGGGGATCACATGTCTGCTGATAAAGGCTGCTGCTGCGGCTGCGATGATAAAAAAACTGCACTTTACGATATCCACGCCGCTCTGGGAGGCAAGATCGTCCCCTTTGCCGGCTACTTGATGCCCATCCAGTATCCCAAGGGCATTGTGGCTGAACATCGCCGCGTACGCTCCACCGTGGGTGTTTTCGACGTTTCCCACATGGGTGAATTCGAGTTCCGCGGACCGGATGCCGCCGCCTTCCTGAATTGGATTACCATCAACGACGTTTCCAAGTTAGCGGTGGGGCAGGCGCAGTATTCTGCCTTTTGCTACCCTGACGGCGGGATGGTGGACGATCTGCTGGTTTACCGCTTTCCCGATCACTACTTGATGGTGGTCAATGCGGCCAATCTGCCCAAGGACCGTGATTGGGTGGAAAAACACTTGCCCACTTCCGGGGTCCAATTCACCGATCGGTCGGATGAATTCAGTTTACTGGCCATTCAGGGTCCCAAGGCCAAGGATTTGTTGAGTAAATTAACGACCGTGAACCTGGATAGTCTGGATTACTACCATCTGACCGAAGGTCAGGTCGCCGGACGCCCTGGCATCGTGGCTCGCACTGGCTACACCGGCGAGTTGGGTTATGAAGTTATGGTCAAGAATGCCTTTGCGGTGCAGCTATGGCAGGCTATTTTCGAGGCCGGCAAACCTTTCGAGGTGGAACCAATCGGGCTGGGCGCGCGTGACACTCTGCGCCTGGAGATGAAGTACTGTCTCTACGGCAATGATATTGATGCCACCACGAATCCTTTGGAAGCCGGTCTGGGTTGGATCACCAAGCTGGACAAGGGTGATTTCATGGGTAAAGCGGCCATCCAGGCAGTCAAAGCCGCCGGCTTGACGCGCAAATTAGTCGGATTCGAGGTGTTGGGCAAGGGTCTGCCTCGCCATGGAACCCCCATTCTGAAGGAGGGAAAACTCGTGGGCGTCACGACCAGCGGAAACTATTCGCCCATGCTCGATCGCGGTATCGGCTTGGGGTACGTGCCCGTGGAATTAAGTTCAATCGGAACTGAGCTGGAACTGGATCTGCGCGGACGCGTTTTGCCGCTCCGTCTGGTCAAAACTCCATTCTACCAGCCACACGTCGCTTAAGGAAGTATGAAAATAGACGTTTGTCTCTCTCCTCACGAAGTTAGCGAAGAGAAGCTAAAAGATCATATCGTAGTGGTGGTAGACGTCCTGCGGGCCTCCACCACCATCTGCGCAGCACTGGCCGCCGGCGCGAAGGAAATCATTCCCGCTGAATCCATCGAAGAGGCCATTCGGTTGGCTTCCAATCTCTCCCGCGATGCCATCCTGTTGTGCGGAGAACGAGAGGGTAAGCTGATAGAGGGGTTCAACCTGGCCAATTCACCCCTGGAGTATAAGCCCAAGATCGTCAAAGGGAAAACCCTGATCTTCGGCAGCACAAACGGCACACCCACTATCGTTAAAACCCGGCTGGCGACACGTACTTTACTAGCTGGTTTTGTCAATCTGCCCACGATCGTTGGAGCCCTGGCTGAAGTTAAAATTCCGATCATCATCCTCTGTTCCGGCAAGCTGGGTCAGTTTGCCTTGGAAGATGCTGTGTGTGCCGGGAATATTGTCCACGCGCTGCGGCAATCGGCGGGAATTAATTACGAGTTGACAGACGGCGCAGGCGCGGCGCTCTTGCTCTACCGGCATTTCCAGGATTCCATCTTGCAGATGATTAAAGAATCCGATCACGGGCGGTACCTGGCCTCCATCGGTATGCAGCATGACCTTCCGGTCTGCGCGGAAATTAATCGCATTCCTGTCTTGCCGGTCTATCACGACGGCAAGATCCGCGTGCAGAAAGACAAGCCGGGCCGCTAAAAAAGTCCGGTTTGATCGTTATTCCGGCAATGAAGTAGGTCTGGGTCCGGAATTTCGCCACAGCGAGGCTTCTTAAAAGTCCTCATCTTTACCTCAGTTTTCATGAAGAAACCAGCGGCCAAAAAGCGCGGCGGTGCCGGACGCGGGAAAGATCACGGGCGGATGCGGGAAATTCTCGGGTTATTTCTCCTGGCGCTCGCGCTTCTGGTTACCCTCTCGTTCGCCTCCTACCCGGAACCCAATCTGCTGCGGGGATTCGGTGACAAATTAGCCGAACTCACTGTGCCGATGACTCTGGGACGTGGACCTTCCCTGGTTATCCCCTTGCTGTTATTCATTTGGTCAGCTACTGTTCTTTTGCGCTGGAAGAAGTCACGCTCTTTCTTTCTCAGCCTGAGCCTCGCTTTCCTGGCCTTTTGGCTCGCATTCCTGATTTACCTTTTTGACGCGCCCTATCCCAACGCGGATCATTCGGGATTGATCGGTCTGGCTTTCGGCGACTGGATCTACAATTTCATGGGGCCTACCGGCGCCTGGATCGTTTGGTTGCTGGTGGTGGTTTCGGGTCTGGTCTGGATGCTAAGCTTCCGGCCTTCAGTCCTGCTTGCAGCCGCCCTGAAGGGCGGTGAAAGCACATTCCTATGGTTGAAGAATCACCCTTTGCCCAAACTGAATTTGAGAGGGCTGCTGCCACAACCCAAACCTAAACTTGCTGCCGCCGGATCGTCCGCTGACGTCGCCGATGACGTAAACCTGGATGATTTGAATGTGGGGGAAGAGTCGGCTGAAGAGGGGGAACCGGAAGATCAACCGCCCTGGCGCCCCGAAGAACCCGCCTTAGAAATTGTCACTCGCAACCAGACGCTGCCCTTAAAATTCCGCGAACCGGACGAACCGAAGCGCTCCGGAGAATACGTTCTACCGCCTCTTTCCATTCTGTCTGATCCGCCGCCGGAGTCGCCCGATGAGCCCGAAGAGCTCCGTGCCAAGGCGAAGCGGCTGCAATCGGCGTTGGCGGATTTCGGCGTGGGTGCACGGGTGGTCAAGGTCAATCCCGGTCCTGTCATCACCCGGTTCGATCTGGAACCGGATCCCGGCGTCAAGGTCAACCGTATCAGCGCCCTGGCCGACGATTTGGCCCTGGTACTACGGGCGCGGGCTATCCGCATTCAAGCTCCCATTCCAGGGCAGGGCGCCGTCGGCGTGGAAATCCCCAATCGCCAGCCTTCCACCGTCGTGCTGAAATCGGTAGTTAGTCATCCCTCCTTTCAGAACCACAAATCGCCTCTGGCCATCGCCCTGGGGCAGACCGCCGCCGGCGATCCTTATGTCAGCGATCTGGGCCGTATGCCTCACCTGCTGGTGGCCGGCACAACTGGATCGGGTAAATCCGTCTGCTTGAACGCCATCATCGCCAGTCTTCTCCTGCGCAACCCGCCGGAAAAGCTCCAGTTTGTCATCATTGATCCCAAAAAGCTGGAGATGTCGGGCTACGCGCGCCTGGCGCGCCATCATTTGATGGTGTCGCCTGAATTGGACGAGGAAGTTATCACAACGCCTGCCAACGCCGTGCTGGCTCTGGGGGGAGTCGAGATTGAGATGGCGCGCCGCTACGATCTGCTGGCTGGAGCCGGCGTGCGCAATATAGAGGAATTCAATAACTTGATAGCTAAAGGCGACGCCACGACTCCCGGCGGCAAGCCGCTTCATGCTTTAAGTTATTTGATCGTAGTTATTGACGAGCTGGCTGACCTGATGATGATTTCCGCCAAGGAGATCGAAGAACCCATCGCCCGACTGGCGCAGATGGCCCGTGCCGTGGGTATCCATTTGATCGTGGCCACCCAGCGGCCTTCGGTAGATGTCATCACAGGCGTCATCAAAGCCAATTTCCCCGCGCGCCTGGCGTTTCAGGTGGCGTCAAAAGTGGATTCGCGCACGATTTTGGATGCGAATGGCGCCGATACGCTTCTGGGCAACGGCGACGCGTTGTTCATTCCGCCGGGACGCGGAACTCCTGAACGCATCCATAGTTGCTATGTCAGCATTTCGGAAATAGACGCCATCGTTACGCACATCGAGAACCAGCCCAACGACTTCTACCGTCACCCGCTAACCATTCCCCACGCAGGCGGCGAAGGCATGGGTCCGGATGGTGAGATGTCAGGCGAACTTGACGAATTTTTCGACGATGCCATCCGTATCGTCATCCACCAAGGACAGGCCTCGGTCTCCATCTTGCAGCGCCGCCTGAAAATAGGTTATGCCCGCGCCGGGCGGCTGATAGACCAACTGGAGCGCGCCGGCATCGTGGGCCCTTTCGATGGTTCCAAAGCCCGCGACGTACTGGTGGACGAGAACTGGTTCAACGCTCATGGCAGCGGGATAACACCCAGGGATTTGGAATAGTTCGGCTTGATCACCCGAACCCATCAAGGGGTAACAAATAACCAGAAAACAGTCGAACCGTGCGGCGCCTTATTGAGTTCAATATCCATAATGAATCCCAAACTCAGATTATTTTATCCTGCAATGCGTAAGTCACTCGGGTGGCTTGTATTACTTGCACCGATCTTGTTACTTGCCTCCCCCGGCGATGACGTCATCCGTCGTGTGCAGGAAAAATTTCAATCGGTGAAGACCCTATCGCTCCGATTCGTAATGGACTATCGAGAATCCGACTCGACAGGCACGGTGATTGAAGGCCGGCTGTTCTTGGGCGAACCGGGGTATTTCCGGATGGAAAGCAGCATGCAAACCATAGCCAGCGACGGCCAAAATCTATGGGCCTTCAGTCCCGACGAAAATCAGGTGGTTATCTACCCGGCTTCCACTCAAGATATGCCTCTGCTGACACCACAACAACTTTTATTTGATTATCCCGCAAAATACAAAGTCCAAAGCATTAAGCAGGACAGATTAGAAGGTATCACTTGCGACCTGTTGGTCATGACTCCCAAAGATCCCTCCGATCCCACGAAAACCCTGAAAATCTGGGTGGATCGCCGCGAAAGTTTCACGCGCCGATTCCAGTTGGAAGATCTATCCGGCGGTGTTACTACCTTCGATTTCAAGGATTTTCGGTCCGGCCAACCACTTCCCGACAGCACATTCACCTTCACCGCCCCGACCGGCGTGGAAGTCATGGATCTGCGGAAAAAACAGTAACTAACGACTAACGACTAAATGAAGCGTCGCATCGCCATCGGAATATTCTTAAGCATCCTGTTTATTTATTTATCTTTTTGGAAGCCGGATTTCGCCGGTCTCTGGCAGGGGAAGGTGGGATTATTTGTCGCTCTGTTCGGTCGGTCGCGCATTGATGTGGACCAACTGGCGCTGGCCTTGGCGCAAGCGCATTATCTTTACCTCCTGGGCGGTGTTGCGCTGCTGTTACTGAGCCTGTTCGCTCGCGCCCAACGTTGGCGCATTCTGTTGCAGCCGGTCTGGCCTTCGATCCGTTATTGGCCGGTTTACGCCGCTATGAATACCGGCTATATGATCAACAACATTCTCCCCCTGCGCATGGGAGAAATCCTGCGAGCTTATTTCCTGAATCGCAGCCAGGGGATCAGCAAATCCTCAGCTCTGGCGACCATCGTAGTCGAACGGCTCATTGACCTGCTGGCAGCGCTCGTACTTCTGGGTGTGACTCTGTTCTTTTTCCCTTTTCCGGATTGGATCCGTGACGGATTGTTCTACATGGGCGGCGCGGTTGTGCTGCTCATCATATTTCTCGTCGGTTTGCTGGTCAACACCGCTGGAACGCTGAGAATCGTTGCCCGAGTTTTGAAACCTCTTCCGGCGAAATGGTCGGACGAAATCCTGAAGACCATCGGTTCCTTTTCCAGCGGTCTGGAGATCCTGCGGCAATCTCATCACTTCCTGACCATATTGGGATACACGGCCTTACTGCAGACCAGTTATATCTTGAGTGTTTATCTGACCCTGTTGGGATTTGATCTGGTTTCCCCAACCTATCCGGCTATACTTGCCAATCCGCTGCTGACCTCGGTGGTGTTGCTGGTGATCATCACCATCGGCATCGGCCTGCCATCCGCTCCCGGCGCCGTTGGGACGTTTCACGGTATCGTAGCTTTTGGCGTGTCGCTGTTTGGAGTACCGGGTGCCACGGCCATGAGTTTGGCCATTGTGCTCCACTTGGCTAATTACGTTCCCCTGACTCTCTTGGGTCTGGTCTGTTTCTGGAGTCAGAATTTCTCGTTCTCCGAAATCAAAAAACAACTTCCTCAAGAAGAAAGCGAAAGTTCAACGCAAAGTACTTGAAATGGAAGTGTAATCGGCCGCCGGGAAAACGTAAATGACAATGGCGTTGTATTCCTATTCCGGTGAATGGTCGTTGAGGTTGTCTTCAATCCTTAAACAATAGAACTACCGCTTTATGGTTGACATCCACACACACATCCTGCATGATCTGGACGACGGTCCCGCGACTCTGGAGGAATCCTTGGACATGGCGCGAGCGGCTCTGGAAGCCGGCACTCATACCGTCGTGGCCACGCCCCACGTCCTGAATTGCATGAATTTGGCAAACAATTCCATGATCAATCGTAGATTCAAGGAATTCAAGGCCTTGTTGCACAGCGAACTCCCGGATTTGAAAGTCCTGCTGGGCACCGAAATCTACTTCCAACCGAATCTCTCCCAATATGCCAGTTACGACGCCGCCACACTAAACGGCACTCGCCGTTACATGTTGGTGGAATTCCCCATGGGCGACATCCCCAAAGGTTACGAAAAGGAGCTGGCCGCCCTGGCCCGCTTCAGCCTTGTGCCCGTCATTGCTCACCCCGAAAGAAATGCGTTGATCATTGACAAACCTGCTCTGGCAGGAAAGTTGGTGGAAGCCGGCGCGATTCTGCAAATGAATGCCGGAAGCCTGACCGGCCACTTCGGCAGCACCATCAGAAAGGTGGCGCAGATTTTGCTAAAGAAGGGGTGGGTTCACGTTATCGCCTCGGATGCACATGAAGTGGGCAAGCGCGGACCCGATCTGCGAAAGGCGGTAGCCGAAGCTGCGGAAATCATCGGAGCGGCGGCTGCTGGCCGCCTGGTGGCGGATAATCCTCGCCTCCTTTTGGAGGGGAAATCCCTGCCGGGTAGACCCGATTAGTTTTTCCGCAGGGGGAAAAAGATGTCCGAGCAACAAGAGGGTTCTGTCAAGATTGGCGAGTACCTGCGCATCGTTCTACGGGGCCGATGGATTATTCTCTTAAGTTTCCTCGTAGTCCTGGGGACGACCACCTGGTTTACCTACAAAATGGAGCCTGTTTACCAGGCCTCCACCAGTATCATCATCGAAGACAAAGGGCGGCTGGAACAATCCGTATTCGGATTCTCCGGACTGCTGAATTCCCAGACTATGATCGCCAACCAGGTTGAAGTGGTGAAAAGCCGCACTCTGGCCGAGCGCGTTATCCGGTCACTGGAGACGTGCCCTTACCGCGACAATCTGAAGCTCATGGAAGATTTCGATGAGAACCAGCGACCCATCAATTTCAATGCGAAAGTAAAAACACTGCGCGAGTCCATGACGGTCGAACCGGTCAAAGACACCGATGTGATCATCCTGAAACTGCTCGCCGGCTCTGCCTTCGAGGCTGCCTACCTGACCAATGAGATTGCCCACCAATTCTTCACTCAAAATCTTGAGATGTCCAAAGGCGAAGTGGGCGAGGTGCGCAAATTCCTGGAATCCCAATTGGATAGTGTGCGTCAGAAACTGTCCGAATCCGAGGAAGCTTTAAAATCCTACAAGCAATCGCACAAGTTGGTAGCCCTGGACGAAGAAACCATCAAGCTGGTTGAGCAGACTTCCGTTTTTCGTGCGCATCTGAACGAGTGCGAAACCGAACTTCAAGAAAACACGCTGACGCTGCAGAATCTCAAGAATAAGTTGGCCGAAGCCAAATCCACGCTGGTCGAGGACGTCTCCCAAATCTCCTCGCCCATGATCGTGGAAATGCAGAACAACATCGCCCAAAAACAAGCCTTGATCGCCAATCTGATCGCCAAGCAATCGCCTGGTTATGAGGTGGTAATAAACGACGTCGAACGCGAAATTGACGAGGCGAAGAAATCACTGATAGAAGAGGCGCATAAAATCGCCAATTCCGGGGTCAGTTCGATAGATCCCATAAAAACCTCGCAGGATCTGTTCGATCAAATCCTGCGCGCCGATATCAATATTAAATCGCTGACCGCTCGCGCGGATGCTCTGCGCTCGGTGGTGGGATCCTATGAGACGCAGTTGGAAGCCCTGCCGGAGAAGAACCTGGAACTGGTGCGCTTGATGCGCGATGCCGAATTGAACCAGAAAATCTTCCTGATGCGCAGCGAAAAGTACGAGGAATCGCGCATTGCCGAAGCGGGTAAAACGGCCAACGTGCGCATCATTGATCCGGCGGTGCCGCCGCAAAAACCGATCCGCCCCAATCGCCAGTTGAACGTAATCCTGGCCATCTTTTTCGGTTTGGGTTTGGGTGTCGCCATCTCCTTCATCATCGAACTATTGGATGGTTCCGTGCGCACGGTCGAAGATCTGGAAAAGCTCAAAGTAAGCGTCTTGGGCGCCATTCCCACCATTGATCCCGAAGAGATTGCGCGGCGCATGAAACGTCATGGCCACAAGCTCACCTCCGAAGATCGCGCCCGTTTAACCTCCAAGCTGATCACAAATTTCTCTCCCAAGTCACCGGTATCTGAAGCTTACCGGTCGTTGCGCACCAACATCCTCTTTGCGAACCTCGACAAACCGGCAAAAACCTTCGTGGTTTCGAGTTCGGCGACCAAAGAGGGTAAATCTACCACGGTAGCCAACTTGGCCATCACCATGGCGCAAATGGGCAGTCGCGTCCTGATCATTGACGCCGACCTGCGCCGGCCCACCATGCACAGCCTGTTCAAAATCGAGCGTCAGGTCGGTTTGACGAACGCGCTTTTGGGAGCCTATACCCTTGACGAAGTCATCAAACCCACCGGCATTGAGAATCTGGACATCATCACCGCCGGCGATATTCCTCCCAATCCTTCCGAGCTGTTGTCCTCAAACGCTATGCGCAAAGCACTAACGCTGCTGCAGCAACGTTATGACCTGATTCTGATGGATTCCCCGCCGGTCATCGCGGTAACCGATGCCGCGGTGCTCTCCACGCGCGTGGACGCGGTGTTGCTGGTGGTTTCCTCAGGCTATGTCACGCGCAAGGAAGTGGATCGGGCCATCCAACTTCTGGGCAACGTGCGCGCCAATCTCATCGGCGTCCTGCTGAACGGTCTGGATATCAAGCGAATTTACGGATCGTATTATTACTACTACCATTACTACCAATACTACTACTACTACGGTAACAAGAAGAAACCGCACCACCGCAGCCGGGACGAGGCAATACCCGCAGAAATTGGGGAACCACCTGCACAACAGGTGGGTTAGACATGAGGGCAGGCTATCATAGCCTGCCCTGATTTGTTTTAATGGCTCGTAACTAAAGAATGCTCCTCAAAGCTCGCGCTAAAATCAATATCGGCCTGCGAATTCTCGGTCCCCGTCCGGACGGCTATCACGAAATCATCAGCGTCTTGCAGGAAATTGACCTGACCGACGACCTCCAGTTGGAATTGGCTCCGGATAGATCGCTCACCATGACCTGCGACCGGCCTGATTTACCGGCTGATGAAAGCAATCTCTGTCTTAAAGCCGCGCGACTTCTACAGGAGACCACCGGCTGTCAGCGGGGCGCCAATATTACCTTGACCAAACGCATTCCGATGGGGGCGGGATTGGGAGGCGGTTCCTCCGATGCCGCCGCAACATTGAAAGGGCTGAATCGGCTTTGGGATCTGGGTTTGGATCAAGAGGTCATGCTGAGCTTGGCGGCCCGTTTGGGTTCGGACGTGCCTTTCTTTATTCAGGGAGGATGTTGCCTCGCCTTGGGGCGCGGTGAAATTCTGCGTAAAATGCGCGCCTTGGTTCACGGTCCGATGATTCTGGTTGTCCCAAATGTGCATGTATCCACAACGTGGGCTTATAAAACAATCAAAAATTATCCCTTGACATCAAGGGAGGATTATACTATATTTCAAAGATCTTCTAAGAATGAACTCCCGCTGGAACAGTTCCGCGCGATCTTCATAAACGATTTTGAGCCCCCGATTTTCGATCACTATCCCGGGCTGTGCCAGTTGAAAAATACGCTTTTGACATCCGGCGCTTGGTACGCTTCGTTATCCGGCAGCGGCTCGGCTCTCTATGCTCTATTTGAAGAGGAGGCGACGGCGCGTCAATCCTTGCCTCAGGTCGCAAGTTATGGTCTGACTCAATTGATATACTTATAACATTAACGAAAGTGCCATTACTTCCGGCTGCTTCTGCCTAAGGCGGAATGCGTCCCCCTCTGGAGGTCTGGATGGAAATCACCGAAATCAACATCAATTTGCGTAACGAAGAAAAGCTCAAGGCATTCGTGAACATCACCTTTGACGATGTGTTCGTGGTGCGCGGCCTGAAGGTTATTCAGGGCAACAAGGGTTTGTTCGTGTGCATGCCCAGCCGCAAACTGACCGATGGCGCCTACAAGGACATCGCCCATCCCATTGACAATCAGTTCCGGCAAAAGATCGAAGGAATGATCCTGGACAAGTATCACCGAGTTCTGGACAATCCGGAACTGCAAGGTAGCCCCGATCCCTTCTGAAGTAATGGGGCGTCGCCAAGTGGCAAGGCACGGGGTTTTGGTCCCCGCATTCGGAGGTTCGAATCCTTCCGCCCCAGCAATCAAAGCAACGGGCGGAAAGCTTGTCTTAAGGACGGGCTGATGACGACTGGGTAGAACTGTTAGATATGGATGTAGATACGCAGGGGAAAACGGTGAAGATTTTCTCAGGTTGCTCCAACCCGCATTTAGCGGCCAGCATTGCTGATTACTTGACTATCAAAGTCAGTGAGAGCCAGCTCAACCGATTCGCGGATGGCGAGTTGTGGTTCAAGTACAACGAGAATATCCGCGGTTGCGACGTCTTCCTGATCCAATCCACCCATCCGCCGGCTGAGCACCTGATGGAGTTGCTGATCATGATTGATGCGGCCAAGCGATCTTCCGCCCGGCGCATCACCGCGGTACTCCCCTACTTTGGGTACGCTCGACAGGATCGTAAGGATCAACCGCGTGTCGCCATTACCGCGAAACTGGTGGCCGATCTACTGACAGCCGCCGGAGCCGACCGCGTACTCACCATGGATTTGCACGCCGCGCAAATCCAGGGCTTCTTCAACATCCCTTTCGACCATCTTTACGCCAGCGGTATCTTCATGGATTACTACATGACCAAGAAGATTCCCGATTTAGTGCTAGTCGCTCCGGATATCGGTTCCATCAAAATCGCTCGCGCCTACAGCGATTTACTGAAAGCGCCGCTGGCCATAGCCGACAAGCGCCGCCTCACTCCCAATCATGCGGAAGTGATGAACCTCATCGGGGAAGTGGCCGACCATAACGTTCTGATGGTAGACGATATGATAGATACCGGCGGCAGCATTACCAAAGCCGCTGAAAAACTGCGCTCAGAAGGCGCCAAGGAAATCTATGCGGCCTGCACGCACGGATTGTTATCCGGCGAGGCCGTGAAGCGCATCGAAGATTCTCCCATTAGTGAATTAGTCCTGACCGATTCCATTCCCTTGAAGCCTGGGATCGAGAGTGGGAAAATCAAGATTTTGACGGCCTCGCGGTTGTTCGGCGAGTCCATTCGGCGCATCCACTACGAAGAGTCCATTAGTTCACTTTTCATCAATCAACGCTAATCAACCGTAATTCGGCATGGAAGAAATTAGTCTAAATGCTCGCCTGCGGCAACGCCGCGGCAAGGGAGTCGCGCATCGCTTGCGCAGCGGGGGATTCATCCCCGGAGTATTTTACCTGGGGCATGAATCAAACATACCCATTGAAGTGAATGCTCATGAGCTGCAATTGGCGCTCCGTAAAAAACCACAGCTTATCCTGCTAAAATTGGATGACGGCAGCGACCGTGAATGCGTTGTGCGCGAATTACAGCGCCACCCCGTCTCGGGCCGCTATCTGCATATTGACCTGATGGGGATTGTCACCGGCCAAAAAATGACGGTGAAGGTGCCTGTGGAATTGATCGGCTCATCCCCCGGCGTGCGTCTCCATGGCGGCGTTTTGCAGCACAGCGTACACTCTCTACACGTTGAGTGTCTACCCCGCGACATCCCCCAGAAGATCGTAGCGGATATATCCAATCTAATGATTGGTTCATCCGTACACGTGCGGGATCTAATCGTGGAGAACATTCGCATCCTGGATGATCCCGACACTTCCATCGCCACCGTGCTGGCGCCCCGAATCGAAAAAGTCGCCGAACCCACGGCCGAGACTCCGTCGCCTTCCGAAACCCCCGAAGTGGGCAAAGAAGAGAAAGAGTCCGAATAAAACCGATAGATGCGCAGGTCGTGAGTTGCCATGTCGGATGAATCCAAGATCTCCCTCGTGGTGGGCCTGGGCAATCCGGGCGCCAGGTACGAAAAAACCTGGCATAATCTGGGATACATGGTGGTGGATCGGTGGGCTGCCATTCACGGCTTGAATTTCCGGCCCGGTCGCGGCGAATATTATCAGCTTGCCTGGGGAAAAGGGGTGGGAAAAGTCACTTTTCTGAAGCCCACGCCTTACATGAATCTCTCGGGCATCCCCACCGGGGGCGTGGCTCGCTATTTGAAACTTTCACCTGAAAACATTCTGGTTATCTGTGATGACGTGGCCCTGCCCCTTGGCGTCCTGCGCATCCGTAAAACCGGCTCAGCCGGGGGCCATAAGGGACTTGCTTCCATCATCGGGACTCTGGGCAGTGAAGAGATACCGCGAATGCGTCTGGGCATCTGGACGGAAAATTGGCGTGGCGATCTGGCCGACTACGTCTTAAGCGCCATCCCGAAAAAGCTGCGGGATGATTTATTGATTGTCGTGAACAGCGCCGCAGAGGCTCTGGATAGTATCCTGACTGAAGGAATCGAGACGGCCATGAACCGGTACAATCGAAATTTTCTTGGGCAAGATGCGCCAGAGTAGAGTTTTAGAATATGGCAGAGAAGGTCACCCTCGACCCGTTGAGCAGAATTCAACTCCAATTAATATAAATCGCTGAGTAACCCCTCCTCATTCCTGAGTATATGGGATGGGGCTAATGACCGAAGGGAGAGTATGAGCAATTACGAATTAACTTTTCTAATGGATGCCCAACTGGCTCCGGAAAAGCAGGAAGAAGTCATCACCAAATTTCTCGAAGTTCTGAAAGCGCGTGGCGCCGAAGTGCTGAACATCGAGAGATGGGGTAAGCGCAAGATGGCTTACACTATTGATGACCGCCAATATGCTTATTACCTGATCACCCAGTATGAGGCGCCCCCGGAATCCGTCACCGAAATCGAGCATTTCCTGAAAGTGACGCCCAGCATCTTCCGCTACTTGATCCTGCATCGCGATCCCAAGACTTTGAAGATGATCCGTCTGGAAACCGAACGGCTGGCGCATGAAGCCACCCGTCTTGCGGAAATAGAACGCACCCAGGTCTCAGACGGCGAAGGGTTGGCTCCAGCAGCGACTGACACCCCAGAAATAAAAACAAGCAGCATACATGAGGGTGAGGATGAGGACGTAAGTCCACCGGAAAAGGAGTAAGGCAACCATGGCAGACTTGAGAATGCCGGATGTCAACAGCGTAATTATCGCTGGCAACCTGATCAAGGATCCGACCTTCCGGCATACGACTACAGGAGGGATCCCTGTCGCCAACTTCTCCATCGCCTCCAACCGCAGGTTCAAAGACAATTCGGGGAAGTGGAAAGAGGACGTCTGCATTATTGGAGTTGTTGCTTGGTACAAATTGGCTGAGAGCTGCTCCCAGAATCTAAAAAAAGGCGCCGCAGTCCTCGTAGAGGGCGAACTGCAAAGCCGCGCCATTAAAACGGAAGAGGGATTCAGCCGCAACATCATCGAGATCAAGTCGCGCAGAATTCAATTTTTAAATCGCAAGGATCTGGCGGGGTCCGTCGTCGAAGCGCACTCTTCGGAGGAGATTATCCCCGATATGGAGATTGCGGATGATGGAACTATCGGAGATCCCAGCCAGTATAGAAACAACATATCCGATCCGGGTCGAGCCGGCCTGGAATTGTGAGGGAATAGATGAGATTCGGAGATCGTAAAAGACCAACCACACGGCGCCCTATGGGCACCAATATGCAGAACATGAAGAAGCGGATCTGCCGTTT
>JAGVQJ010000020.1:50000-52558 GCA_020051775.1 Calditrichota bacterium
ACAGCAATTTGTTCGTCCATGCACGTTCGCTTGTCTTTATTTCCCGATAGAAGCCCGTCCTTTTTATGGACGGGGCTTTTTTCGGACGGTCGGGCCTATAGCTCAGTTGGTTAGAGCGTCCGCCTGATAAGCGGGAGGTCGGTAGTTCGACTCTACTTAGGCCCACCCTCCGGGCCAGTAGCCGATGTGCCCGTAAATACCCGGCCCCGCCCGGATAGGTGCGGGGGGAATTAGCTCAGTTGGGAGAGCGCCTGGTTTGCAACCAGGAGGTCACCGGTTCGAGCCCGGTATTCTCCACAAAGCGGTGTTCCTTAAAGCTGTCAGCCAGTACTCAAATGCAGCTTTAGGATGCAAATACCTGCGGTAGCGTATTGACCGCAACGATCTTTGACAGTCGAATTCGAGTACGGGTAAATACAATAGTAGCATCTTAGCATCGGCTGAAATCGAAAGAATTTTCAGCCAAGTTAATAAGGGCACGAGGCGGATGCCTTGGCACAAGCAGGCGATGAAGGACGTGGTAAGCTGCGATAAGCGTCGGTGAGGAGCAAACATCCTTAGACCCGGCGATTTCCGAATGGGGAAACCCGGCTCCGGTAATGCGGAGTCATCATCCCGTGAATAAAATAGCGGGATTGAAGCGAACGAGGGGAACTGAAACATCTCAGTACCTTCAGGACAAGACAGCAATAGCGATTCCCTAAGTAGCGGCGAGCGAACCGGGAATAGCCCAAACCTTAGCCGTGTCAAGCTGACAGGCGTTGCGGTTAAGGGGTCGCGGGAACAGTCCGGGAGAGCTGTCAATCTCCCAGGAAGTTACCAATCTATTCGTTAGTCGAACACTTCTGGAAAGAGTGACCACAGAGGGTGATGGTCCCGTAGGCAAAAACGAATAGACTTCCGATTGTTTCCCAAGTACTGCGGGACACGTGGAACCCTGTGGGAATTCAGGAGGCCCATCTCCTAAGGCTAAATACTCGCTTGTGACCGATAGTGAACCAGTACCGTGAGGGAAAGGTGAAAAGCACCCCGGGAGGGGAGTGAAATAGTACCTGAAACCTCGTGCTTACAAGCAGTTGGAGCTGGATCAGTCCTTCGGGGCTGTTCTGGTGACAGCGTGCCTTTTGCATAATGAGCTGGCGAGTTTCTCGTCCGTAGCAAGGTTAAGGGTTTAAAACCCCGAGCCGTAGCGAAAGCGAGTCTGAATAGGGCGATTTAGTTACGGGCGGAAGACGCGAAGCCGAGTGATCTACACATGGTCAGGTTGAAGTCCGGGTAACACCGGATGGAGGACCGAACCAGTTGATGTTGAAAAGTCATTGGATGAACTGTGTGTAGGGGTGAAAGGCCAATCAAACTCGGAGATAGCTCGTACTCCCCGAAATAGCTTTAGGGCTAGCCTCGCATGATGTATGCCGGAGGTAGAGCACTGAAAGGGTTAGGGCTCTCACAAGGGTACCGACCCCTATCAAACTCCGAATGCCGGACATATTAATGCGGGAGTCAGGCCGTGGGAGATAAGTTTCACGGCCGAAAGGGAAACAACCCAGACCGACAGCTAAGGTCCCTAAGTGTGGCTTAAGTGATAAAGGATGTGAGAGGACCTAGACAACCAGGAGGTTGGCTTAGAAGCAGCCATCCCTTTAAAGAGTGCGTAATAGCTCACTGGTCAAGTCGTCTTGCGCCGAAAATGAACGGGACTCAAGGCCACCACCGAAGCTTCGGATTCTGCCGCAAGGCAGAGTGGTAGGGGAGCATTCTGTTAACCGACGAAGGTGCACTGTGAGGTGTGCTGGAGGAGACAGAAAAGCTTATGCCAGCATGAGTACGCGATAATCCCGGCGGGAAACCGGGACACCGAAAATCCAAGGGTTCCTGAGTAAAGCTAATCTGCTCAGGGTTAGTCGGGTCCTAAGCCGAGGCCGAGAGGCGTAGGCGATGGAAAACGGGTCAACATTCCCGTACCAGCGGAAGTTCGTTACCAGCTATGGGGTGACGCAGGAGTGAAAGGTCAGCCACCTATTGGATGGTGGTCTAAGCCCGTAGGCGGGGAAGGCAGGCAAATCCACCTTCCCGTTAACGCCGAGAGGTGATGGGGAGGGCGCAAGCCCATAAACTGACCCTAATCAGGCTGCCGAGAAAAACCTCTATGCGAGAACTTCAGCTGTCCGTACCGTAAACCGACACAGGTGGATGAGGAGAGAATCCTAAGGTGCTCGAGAGAACCATGGTTAAGGAACTCAGCAAATTGACCCCGTAACTTCGGGATAAGGGGTGCCTCGGTTGGCAAAGGGGTTCGCCCCCTGAGCTTACTGAGGCCGCAGAGAAACGGCCCAGCCGACTGTTTACTAAAAACACAGGTCTCTGCAAAGCCGTAAGGCAACGTATAGGGACTGACACCTGCCCGGTGCCGGAAGGTTAAGGGGATAGGTTAGAAAACCGCAAGGTGGACGAAGCTTTGAACCGAAGCCCCGGTAAACGGCGGCCGTAACTATAACGGTCCTAAGGTAGCGAAATTCCTTGTCGGGTAAGTTCCGACCTGCACGAATGGTGTAACG
>JAGVQJ010000129.1 GCA_020051775.1 Calditrichota bacterium
CCCATGACCATGTCAAAGCCCTCGCGCAACGGCAGAATGAAACGCTCCAGGTCGGTTAAATCATAGCTGTCATCGCTGTCGGCCATGATGATGTAGCGACCTCGGGCTTCCTCGAATCCCTTTTTATAGGCGTTGCCGTAACCCTTCACGGGTTGATGAACCACACGAGCTCCCAGTCTTTCGGCGACACGCACGGAATTATCCGTAGAGCCATTATCGGAAATGACCACTTCGCCCTGGATACCCAACTTTTTCAGGGTTTCGACGGCTTTGCGCACACAGGTCCCCACGGTGATCTCCTCGTTCAAACAGGGCATCACTACGGAGACTTCAAGATCGCTCTTCAGAGTGGTTTGATCCATCACCAGTTTAAATGAATGGTATAGCCTATAAATTTAATAAAATTACGCTTTAAAGTCAAGCGATTTCGAGTTTCCCCGCTTCGGCCAACACGGCATTATAAACCATCTGCGGAGAGAGCTGGTTGATGCAGTCTTTTTCGCAAACGGGTTTGAAGCAACCCAGACAATCCACCTCCGGTTCCACGATGCGGCCTAATCCGTACAGTTCGAATTCCCTGCGGTTAAAGATGGCGTTCATGAGCACAATGCGCTTGCTCAGTCCGATGCCGATGTGCAAGGCCATGGTTACGCCGGTGACCAGCACGTCAACTTCATTCACCAGGTGAAAGAAACGCTTCAGAGGAAAGGTCCCCAGGTAGACTGCGGCGGTGGAGGAAGACAATGCCTGGTTCTTCTCGTCTTCCTCCGGGCCGCCTAAAAGCATGACGCCAAGTCCCCGTTCTTGCAGCATTTCGATCAGTTTGACCCAATGATCGAATTTCCACAACCGGGAAGGCCACCGGGCACCGGCGCCGGTGTTTAAGCCGATTAAGGGACGCGGCAGATCCAAAGAAAATGGCGCGGTTTCATCAAGCTCAACTATGTATTTCTCGCCCTTGAATTTCAACCTGCTGATTGCGAAGATCTCTTCGGGGTAAGAGAGCGTATTCAGACGGTTCAAGTCATCGAAAATTCCGGTCAGCCATTTGGCGCGAGCGCGGTCATCCTGAGGGATGCAGACACTGTCGTCCATAGTGAAACCGAACTTCTCTTTGGCCTGCACAAGGCGGCACAGCGAAATGGCCTCTGTGTCTTTGTCCAGATTATAGAGGGCATCGAAACGGGCGGCCAACAGATACGCCAAGGTCGAGGGCGTCAATTTGAGAATGCGGTCAATCCACCCGGTCGGCAGGACTTCGGGGGTGTCGGTCAGCCAGGTGATGTGCACGCCGGGGCCGCGCAGAACATGCAACAGCGGGGTAGTGCGAATAACGTCGCCGACCGCTCCCAGCTTGATGATAAGAATGCGGCGGGTGATGGGATCGTAGTGCGGACAATCCTGGCAATGAACGCCTTCACGTTTGTGCGGAGCGCAAGGTCGGTCGCCGCGAAAGTGGCGGCAATCCTCATGGACGATTTCGTCAACGGGGAAGGAAGTGCGGACAGATTTGCTCAAATTAAAGATTCTCCATCCATTTTTTCCGGCGGCTCTAAGTCCATCATCTTCAAAATGGTTGGCGCTGCGTCGGCGATACTGATTTCGCGTCCGGCCAGAGTGTGGTCTTTGACGAACAGAGCAGCGTCATGGAAGGTGTGCATGCCGACCAGGTCGCCCTTGAAGGTGAAATTCGGCTGCCGCACGTTGGCCTTCAGATCGTAGCCGTCGAAGGGGATGGCCATCAGGTCGGCGGCTTCCTCAAAGTAGGGGCCGGAGTAAATCTCCTCGCGGCGCAGAACCTTTTCGATGATACGTTCGCCAGAGTCCGGGTCGGTCATCTCAAGTAGCGCGTGGGTTACCTTATCCTTAATAGTTTCCGCCTGCGGGCCGGGCGCTACTGAACCCTTCTGTTCGCGGCCCTGCAGATTTAGGAAAATGCGCCCCGGAATCAGGCTGTAGGCTTTGGTGCCGGTTCCCATTTCCATCAAGGATTTGGGAGTTACGCCTTCCAGTTGCAGAAACCCCTGTTCCTCCAGCCATTGGTTCAGGTAGACTTCCTTCTTGATAGAGCAGAAGCCGTGATCGGAGAGCAGGATGAAATCCGCTGTCTTTTCGGCTCGATCGAAGAACTCGCCCACCAGGGTATCCACCTTGCGGTAGAAATCCAGGAAACGCCCGTAATACGCAGGATTTTGTTGGTCGTAATGTTCCCACAGGAAGTGGTTAATACGATCCGTCTCCATGACGTGGAGTTGGAAGAAATCCCACGGTTCGCGCTCAAACAAGCGGCGTGCGGTTTCCCAACGGCGTTGCAGTGTAATGTCCAAGTCGGTGAAGAATGCTTCTTTATCCTTGCGGCCCAGGTTGGCATCGGCGTCAATGCGATAATCCCACTCCTTCAATTGCGCGCCCAACTCTTTGGGATAGGCGACTCGCAGCACATCAGTCGCCAGAAAGCAACCAATCAAGATGCCATTGACTGCTCGCGGCGGGTAGGTTTCGGGCACGTTGATAACGCAAACGCGCCTTCCGGCTTTCGACTGAATTTCCCACAAGGGCGGGGCAGCCATGTGCGATGCCATGGGAATGAATAGCTCGAAGGGATTTGGTTTTCGATCCACGAAACCGAAGATGCGGTGCCGCGCCGGGTTGACGCCCGTCATGAAAGTGGACCAAGCGACCGAGGAGATGCAGGGTTGCACCGAATTCATACGACGGAAGTCGCCCTTACTCAGGATCCGCTTCAGGTGGGGAAAATCTCCGGCTTGAACGTGCTTTTGCAGAAAACTGAAGGGGGTACCGTCAATCCCGATGACGACCACCCGGCGGCGCTTGGGAGATTTATCGGAACTAAAAAATTTCATTATAAGTAGCCCAAAGACTTCAGGCGTTCGTTAACCTTTGATTCCTCTTCGGCAGTATAACCGGAAGCAGACTTGGCTGGTTCCAGATATCCCAACTCCTCAATTTTGGTCATGATCTTGGCTGCTGACTGTTCCGGTGTTTCTTGATCGGAATCGAACACTACTTCCGGGTTCTGGGGCGCTTCATAGGGATCATCCACGCCGGTGAAACCTTTGATCTCCCCGGCTAAAGCTTTTTTGTACAAGCCCTTGACGTCGCGCTTAACTAATTCATCCATGGTGCAACGCGCGTATACTTCGATGAAATCGCCGATCAGGGCGCGATTTTCATCGCGAATAGCTTGGTAAGGGCTTATAGCTGCGCCGACAGCCACTACGCCATTCCGTGAGAGCAGGTGGCACACGAAGCCGATGCGGCGGATATTGATATCGCGATCTTCTTTCGAAAATCCCAGACCTTTAGAGAGGTTGGTTCGCACCACGTCCCCGTCCAGGATTTCCACCTTTTTCCCCCGTTCGCGCAGGAGCTGCGCCACGATTCTGGATACTGTGGTTTTCCCCGCACCCGATAAACCGGTAAACCAAAGGGTAAAGCCGCGATCAGTTTTGTTCTCTGACATTCTTTCTCCATACAATATTTGATGATTTAGGGCCTAAAGTTAATATAAACCTTTAAATTTTAATTGCAACCTTTTTAAAGGTTAATTTCAGGGTTGAGAGTTGTTACTTAAGGTACATCACTTTACGAATTTCGACACCGCCAGCCGTGGCGGCACGGATCAAGTACAAGCCCGTGGCTGCCTGAGGCGTCCAGGATCTTTGAAGCGCTCCTGTTGGAAATACACCTCGTGCCAGAGTCGTTACCCGACGACCCATCAGGTCGTAGACTGCCAGATCCATCCATCCAGATTCCGGCAAATGTACGAAAACCTCCAATTTAGTGTTGAAAGGGCTGGGCCAGGAATCAAGCATCCCTTGCAGAGGCACATGATGACGCGGGTGTTGGTGCGGAGGCGGCGGTCCGGCATTGAATACCGCTGTATAAGTGTCCTGGTTCAGATTGCGTGTGTCAGTCCAGACAGGGTGAATGACATTATTGCGGACGGCGAGGCCGTTGTATTCGCCAATCAGACCGGAATCCAGGGAATCCAGGCCGGGATTGAACGAAATGGTAGTAATGCGCTGATTGGGCGCCCAGCTCTGCCCGGCGTCAGTGGAATAAGTGTAATACAGATCCGTCATAAGGTTCTGCGGTACGTTTAAACGGCGATCGTAGAAAATTACGTGCAGAGTGCCGTTTTCATCGCAAACCAGCCAGGGATGAAACTGGTCGGCGCCGTTGGCGAAGGAGTCGTCATTAACGCGTACGGGAGCTGACCAGGTCGTGCCGTTGTTGGCCGAACGCGTCAGGAAAATGTCCACGTCGCTGCTGCCGGTGATGCGGTTGGAGTAAATTATGTAGATATTACCGCGATATGGTCCGTTGGTGATATCTACATCCATAGCCGGAAAGCAGAAAATTAACAAGGCGGGGTTGATATTGGCCGAGGCAAAGGTGGTCGCCTGCACGACGCGATCCGTGCCGAAGCTGAGGCCGCCATTGGTGGAAACGTCGAAGCGGATCCCTGGGGGACTGTAGTTGACCCAGGCGACGTAAACTTCGCCATTAGGCCCGACTGCGGGATTGGGCCATTGCACGCTGGTGTTATCGCTGACGAATACCGGAGCACTCCAGGAGGTATTACCATCGGTGGATCTGATCGAATTAATGCGCGAAACAGACTGGTTGTTGGTGAAACGCGCCCAGGCTATATAGAGATTGCCGTTAAACGGTCCACCCGTGCGGTCGCAAGCGATCAGCTCCTTATCTTCGAAAGTGCCGGACACATTATTGGTGACAGCGGGGACAAAGGGCCCCCATGACAGACCACCATTGGTCGTCGCCGATACGAACAGGCCATCATCGGCGCCGGAGGGATTGTAGGATAATACGAGTGCATAGATGATTCCGGCTGCGTTCCAGGTCAAGGCTGGATCACTCTGCTGAGGATACTGCGGCTGGGGAAAAAGCTGGTCCACCCAATTCCAGCCGCCGTCCAGCGAATAGCCTACTCCCACGCGGCGGTATCCCAGACGGAAATCGCGCCACACCGCTACGACATTGTTGGCGTTGGTAGGATTGACCACTACCTGCTGTTCATTCTGCACCTGGCCGGTGTTATCGGAGTTGATGCGGACATTCAGCCATTCATCCAATTCACTGGATTGCGGGAGTGTCGAAACCATTCCCACCTTAGGATCGGGGCGTAGCGCCAGAGGACGATCCTGGATTACCGGAGTAACTTCGGTTAAGGCGACCGTCGTCCAAAAACTCGTGAACAGGAAAGAAATAAGCAGTTTTTTCATGGTTGCCTCCATGAGTGAGAGGTTTATCCCTTAAATGTATGATTTATTTTGCCGCCAGTCAAGGGAATTCTGCTGCGCGGTTTGAAAATAGTGAGCAACCTTTTCCCCGGGGAGGTAGTCGAAAGTGTAGCGGGTGCAAAATCAGAGGATGCAGGTAGGACAGCATGAAGAATTGTTTATCCGTATTTTGTTTGAGCCTAGTAGCGAGCCTGGCGTTGGCGCAGAGTGACAGCGTGCGAGTGATACGCTCGGTGGCGACGGCCAGCCCGATACTGGATGGGCGTCTGGAAACTGAGTGGTTGCGAACACCTGCCGAAACGGATTTCATCCAGTTGAATCCCGATGAAGGCAATCCAGCCACCCAGCGCACCGAAGTTCGGATCATGCATTCGACTGACGCACTTTATGTGGCCTTCCGTTGCTGGGACAACCAGCCGGATAAAATCATGAGCATACTCTCCAAACACGACCGCCTGGGCGATTGCGATCAGATCACCTTTTATTTAGATCCCTACCACGACCACCGCACCGGTTATTTCTTCACCACCAATCCCAGTGGAGTCCAGCAAGAAGGGGTTTTTTATAACGATGATTGGATGGATACCTCTTGGGACGGCCTGTGGGAAGTCGCTTCCGCCAAGGATGATTCCGGTTGGACGGCGGAAATGAAAATCCCCTTCAGCTCGCTGCGCTTCAACAATACCGATCAGGAGATGGTCTGGGGCGTCAACGCTCAGCGCTATCTCTGGCGTGTCAAGGAATCCACCTATTGGCAGCGAGTCACCCGCGATCGCGGTCGTCGGGTCAGCGGCTTCGGGCACCTGGAAGGATTGTCCGGGCTGCATCCGGGCCAAGGGCTGGAGTTGCGGCCCTACGCCGTGGCCAATTTTGAAGAGGATCTGGAGAGCCGTTTACATGGCCGCAACGATTTCGAGAATCTGGGGCTTGATGTTAAATATCGGCTGGCTTCCAACTTGACTCTGGACGCCACTGTAAACCCCGATTTTGCGCAGATCGAAGCCGACGACGAAGTGATCAACCTTTCAGATTACCCCGTTTATCTTCAGGAGAAACGCCCCTTCTTCCTGGAAGGAGCCAGCATCTTCGATACCCCGTGGGATCTGTTCTACAGCCGGCGCATTTCGGATCCCGACGCGGGAGCCAAGGTGTCCGGCAAGGTGGGATCGTTTAAGTTGATGGCCCTGGCCGCTCGCAACCGCACCGAGGAGCGCTTAAGCGAAGATTTCGGAGTTCTACGCCTGAAAAGGGATGTCCTGAAGCGGAGCGAAGTGGGCATGCTGTTCACCGATAAGCAAGGGCCGGAGGGGGATTACGGCCGCGTCTGGGCCTTGGATTCGCGGCTCCAATTCGGCGATCCGGTGACGGTGACCACCATGCTGGCGCAGAGCTACAAGCCCGGAATCAAAGACCAAAACCTGGCGCACCGCGTGGAATACAGCTACTATGTGGATAAATATGCTATTACCCTTGCTCATGCCGGTTTGATGCAGGATTTCAACATCAATGACGCCGGTTTCATGAACTACAGCAATTACCAACGCGCTTACGCGTTTTTCCAGGGGAATACGCGACCCGAGAAGGGCGGGATTCGGCGTCTCAACAGCAATTTCGAGTTAGGCACAGAGACAGAGTACGATTTACGCTTCCCGCGGGGTTGGTTTAATGCCAATATAAACCTCACAACCATGAACTACATGTATGCCGGACTGGGGTGGTATCATGGCTTCAGTGAATACCGGCGCCAGTATGTGGATTCAGGTGAACCTTACGAGGATTATGATAATGTCGGGCAGTACAACCGCAAGCACTACACGAATGGCAGTGAGTGGTGGTTCTGGTACGAAACCGACTTTTCCAAACCGATCGCCATCGCCTGGAACTATGATTTGGGAAATTATCGCGACGGGTATCAACACAGCGCCGGGGCCACCTTCCAGGTGAGACCCTGGAGCAACCTGGAAATGCGGTTGAACGGGCAGCGAACCTACGTATCCGGTGTAGCTGAAGAGGAAGACAATGGGGAATACATAGTGGGACGCTTCAAAGTGGATTGGACGCTGACCACGAAGATTTTTACCCGGTTGAATGTGCAATACGTTCATGGGGACCGCGCCTATCTAACCAACGCATTGTTGGGGTATAATTTCGCCCCGGAAAGCTGGTTTTACCTGGTTTACGACGAGACGAAAGAGGATATCCTGGGTTGGGGCCCCCAGGACATCCAGGATCGCAGGATAAAGATGAAAGTATCGTATTTTGTGAAGGTCTGATGGTATTGTAAAGCGACGTATACCTCCTCGCAAAGAGACCGACCCGCTTTTGTTTGACGGGTTGGTTTCGTTTTTGGGGGTTGGAGGTTGAAGGTAGGTGTCATTCCGGCAAGGGCTTCAGCCCGCGTCCGGAATCGGATTACCCTCCACCCTCGCCCAGCGTTGAAACGCTGGGTTACCATACTGCAGCCCACTGAAGTGGGCGCTTAACACACGACCCCGGAAGGGGTCAAATGTGAATAGCCGGGGGTTTGATACCCCCGGAAAGGAAGAACACACAATCGGGACGACCCTGGCGGGGTCGAACATCTAAACCTTCCCACAGCCCTGTAAGGGTGGCTACGCCACAGAGCTGTGGGGCACCGGGCAGATGAGAAATGCGCCAGAGGCGCAATTGCCAATTATAAATTATAAATTATGAGTTATAAGTATTTGTATATTTATAATTTATAATTTATAATTAAACTCATCTCTTGTTATTTTACAACAACCGCTTTAGCAACCTCGACCTTTGCACCAGCCTCCAACCTTAGCATATACACTCCCGCCGCCTTGTTCGCTGCATCCCACGAAAACGAGTACGTGCCCGGAAGTTGGAAACCGTAGAACAGCGTGCCGGTGAGCCTGCCGGTGATGTCAAAGACTTTGAGGCTTACTTTGCTTGCAGCTTGCAGCTTGTAGCTTGCGGCTATAGCGGAATTGCCTGGATTGGGCAGCAGCGTGATGACCGGATGCGTGGGCGCGGGGCGTTTAGGTTCGGGGTTGACGGGGGACTCGCCGGTGATGTTGCGGAAGAAGAGTATACCACCATCAGGTGCATCGTTACCTGATGCCAGGAAGAAATCACCATCACCGTCATTATCAATGTCAATAATATCAATTCCTACGGGTTTAGTGGGTATTTCAAAATTCAGAAACTCCCGGGATTCCAGGACCATGATCGGAGTCTGGGGTGATCCATTATTTCTGTAGAACCAGACTTGATTCCACACATATGAGGGGGGAAACCAAGCAAACAGAAATAAATCCAGATCCTCATCATTATCAATATCATAAAAACATGAAGGAGTGGGTGAATTAGTAAAGATTCCTTGCCAATTTACGACAGGATTGGCGAATTGCCATTGCTGGGCATTCCCGATATTCTGAAAGTAGAAATAATTCCCATCTCCATCTGCCAAGAAAAGATCCTGATCACCGTCATCATCAATATCCGCTAAGGTCGGTATAACTGCAACATGATAGTTTCCAGGAACCAAGTTTGTGGAATATGTGGTAAATTGGGCATTTTGCGGTGTGCCGGTATTGAGAAAAAGATATAATCCCGGATAGGGCGGATTGGGTATATGGGTTTCACCGATAAACAAATCGGGC
>JAGVQJ010000164.1 GCA_020051775.1 Calditrichota bacterium
GCTACCTGACCGCGACCGGCGACGTCCAATACGATCCCGAAACCAACAGCGCCCTCTCCGACCCCTGGAACACCGTGGACGCCAAGATATATAAGAACTTCCGCCTGCGCGGATCAACCCTGCTAAACGTTTTCATCGAAGCCGAAAATCTCTTCGACTTCAAACGACCCAATACCTTGAATCCCTTGACCGGCCAGGCTTATGAATCCGGTGACCCGCACCCCCTGTCCTGGGAGAACAACCTGGGGCAGGTTATGGTCGACCCCTCCCGCTACCAGGAACCCCGCAAGCTTATGGCGGGTATGGGGATAAGGTTTTGAGGGATACGGGATTCAGGATACAGGATTCGGAGGGACGCGCTTAGTCGCGTCCATAGTCGGGGTCGTCCAAAGAGCGCCCACTTCAGTGGGCCGCAGAATGGCAGCCCAGGACTTTCCCGTAGGGACCACTACGTGGCAGTCCTGGGAAAATTGGCCCGTTGGATAAATCATCGGGCGACAATGTGAATCAAACACCTCCACCCATAAAGAAGCACTCCCATGAAACGCATCATGCTCAAAAGCAAAATCCAGCGACCCATCTTGACCGGCACCGAGCTGCTCTACGAGGGCAGCATCACGGTGGATCAGGATCTGCTGGAAGCGTCCGACATCCTGCCCGGTGAACAGGTGCACGTCTTCAACGTCAACAACGGCGCCCGGCTGATCACCTACGCCATCACCGCGCCGCGCGGATCGGGAACGGTCATGCTGAACGGCCCCGCCGCTCGTATGGGCATGGTCGGCGACAAACTGGTGATCCTCTCCTTCTGCGAAGTCGAGGACAACGAAGCCCGCACCTTGCAACCCAAAATCATCCGCGTGGATGAGAAAAACCGGATGCAGGAAACATAGACCTCATGCGACGCTGGATCCCCACTATCCTGGCGCTCATTCTGCCATTCGTGATGATTCGCCCCGCCTCCTCCCAGGGCCTCTTCCCGGTGCTGGGAGCCGAACGCGCCGGGACAGCCTCCATGACTTTCTTAAAGATCGGCGTCGGCGCGCGCGCGGAAGGAATGGCCGGAGCCTTCGTAGCTGTCGCTGACGATCCCTCCTGTCTCTACTGGAATCCCGCCGGATTGGTCAGGATGCGCTGGAAATCAGGTGCACTGTTCAACTTTTTACAGTGGCCGGCTCAGGTGCAGTACAGTTATCTGGGTTGGGTGCATGACCTCGGCCATAATCAGGCGATAGGATTTTTTGCAGCCGCGTTGACCCTACCCAAATTTGAAGAGACGACCGAAACCGCTCCGCACGGCACCGGCCGCTATGTCTCCTATGATGACTGGCTCTTCGGCGCCAGCTACGCCCGCGCCTTAACGCAGCGTTTCAGCGCGGGAGTCACCCTGAAATACGCCCGAGAAACCCTGGATGATCTGGCCATGCACGCTTACTTGGCCGACGTCGGAACGCTCTATTACACTGGCCTAAAGGACGTGCGCCTCGCCGCCAGTCTGCAACATTTTGGCCCTAACATGCGCCCCAGCGGGACCTACGCCACCGCCACCGGCAGTTCGAAATATGCCGACTACCCTCCTCCAACGCTGTTTCGTCTGGGAGTGGCCGGTTCGGCCTTCCGCACCCCTCAACATGGCCTGCTGTTGGCTCTGGCTCTGGAACACCCCATAGACAACGCCGAAAACTTGAGCCTGGGAGCAGAATACACCTTTCGCGATATGGTTGCCCTGCGCGCCGGGCGGCATTTGAATCGCGGCGAAGAGACCTGGACCGCCGGCCTCGGGGTGCGCTTCCCCTTCGCCGGGATGAACATCGAACTGGACTACGCCTACACCAGCTTCGGCGTGCTGGATCTGGCGCAACGTTTTTCCAGCCAGCTTCTCTATGATGGGAAGAGATAATATCGTGCAGCGTAACAAGGGGCTTTAGCCCCTTGCCCAAGAAATTTGAGAAATCCGTGCCTCAGACAATAGTTAAAATAGCCGCCATAGCCTTATTTATTCTGCTGTTCGGTTGCGCCGACAAAATGCCGCTGCCTTCCAGCCCGCAGAACCTCGTTTTCGGATCGGGAGATACGACCTACATCCATCTGGCGGGCGATTGGACAGCGCATGGCGGTCTGCCGCTATGGGAACCTTGCGACCTGGTGGCCGGCCCCGATGGCCGAGTCTTCGTGGCGGATCGCGGCAACGGTCGTATCGTGGCTTTTGACCGTTCCGGCGCGCCTCTTTACGGCCAGGGGATGGAACGATTGACCGGCTTTGATTCGCTGACGGCCATAGGCCAGGATGCGAAGTTGAACCTCTTCATCGCTGACGGCGGCCCGGAAATCTATTATTGGAATCAGTACGTGAATTGGGTGGGTGTGGAAGCGGTGCTGGATTATTTCGTGGTGGTGGACACGCTGGAGGGGGACACGGCCCAAATGTCTTTTCTGGAATATGGCGCTTTGTACACAACTCAGCCCGATCGGTATGTCGTCATATCAGCAGTCTTCAGTGACGATCCCGCACGAATAGATTCGGCCTTGGGGCCTTCACTGTTCTACCAGGAACCGACCGGACATGCCCGTTATCACGGTGTCGCCGGCGGCACTGACGAGACGGTCTACGTCAGCGATCAATACTTTGATGAAGTGGATCGCTTGACCTTGATCCCCTCCAACTTGATGCAGTTGGCTGATGGCCAATATGCCTATACCTATATGGGTGTGTACGATTGCCACATAGCTACGTACGGCACCGGCATGGGCACGACCTTGGATCCGGGAGGGCTTTATGTGCAGGTGCAGGGGGGGCAGCATTACGTCTATTTCAGCCAGACGGCGGGTAATTTCCTAGTGCAGAAAATCCGCGAACAGGGAACGGGAAACTTCTTCTCCAGCTTCGGGCCGGAAACCGACGTTATGCAGTTGAACCGCTTCGCCAATCCCCGCGACGTCTGGGTGGCCGGGCAGTATCTGGGCAACAACTGGATCTTCGTAGCCGACACCGACTCCCACCGCGTGCAGGTCTTCAACCCCGTTGGCGACTTCCTCATGTATGCCGGAGAGCGGCGCGTGGGATCAGGTTCTTCAGCGCTGGAAATTTTCGATCAGCTTTCCTCGCCTGAAGCTGTGGCTCATTTTGAAGGCATTCTCTACGTCGCCGACACCGGCCACCACCGCATCTGCCGTTACGCCCTCTCCACTGATGTGGAAAATATCCCGGGGCAATGAGCTTTTTAATTCAACCTCACCCCCACCTCCATTTCCCAACCATCCTCTTCATCGAATCGCATCCAACTTCCCCGGCCCCACAAGTAGAGGTGTTCCAAAGCTTCGTAGGTCGCCGACAAATCCATGCGGTTGGTGGTCTGCAGTAAGCCTCCCAGGAATGGCGCTTGCTCGGGACCATCCTGCGCGCGTGGCTGGTTGATATTTCCTCCAACGTTGGTTAGCGAATCGGGATTGGCGCCATGTAACAGGTTTGTCCAAGCCGCCTCCAGAACCAGCCGCCGATGTGGCCAGTAGCGCAAATCAGCGAAAATCGTCTGACTGTTGGGATGATGACGATACCCCAACGGCGCGTTCCAGTTTTTGTAAACGTTCACCGGGAATTGGTGAGTGTACACGAAGGGCCTAATTTGAGCCATCTCCACGGTCGCGTCGAGATTGCGAGCGCCCAGCGGTTCAACCCAATTCAGTCCTCCCAGCCAACCGGTTTTGTTGCCGTACCAATCGGTTCCAATCTTACTGAACGTCAAATCGTCCACCAACAACTGTCCGTAGAGCTTCCAGCGGTTGACCGGAACCCAGGAGGCTTCCAGCGACAGCAGCAGGTTATCCTGATCTCCCCGTTCGTGTTGCGCGGCGTAGAAGAAATTAGCCGGAACCAGATAGGCCAGTTCCAAGCCGCGCTCGCCGAAAATCACCGCTTCGGAGAAGGCCAGTTTCAGGCGGCGATGCAGATCCCATTCCAGCCGGTGCGCGGCCAGATATTTGGTTCGTTCGATGGTGCGAGGTATACCGGCCCCGCTATAGAGTGAGTCCGCGATTTCGGGGAAGGTCTTCAATGATCCCAGCACATACACCAGCCGCAGAGTCCTAGCCAGATTCAGGTTGAACTGCACCTGGTGGAAGGGCGGCCCCCAGTCTGATAGCAACAACTGCCCCGACCGTCCCGGCCCCCAGGCAATAGGCATCCGCGCCCCGTGCAACTCCCAGTATTTGCCGCCGATGGCCAGATCATAAATCGAAATGTCATAATTGGCGGATTCCCCCGGTTCGGCGGGGACACCTCGGTTCAGGTTAGCGACGTATCCCGCGCGATCCTCATAGAGCTGCGATCGGGACAGATACGGCCCGCGTCCGCTTTCGGTGTAATCGGCGAAATCGAGCAACATGCCCACTTTCTGCTGCACATATCCTCGAAGCTGAAAACCCACTCCGGTAACCATGATGTTACGGTCATCCCCCTCCTGCCGGATGATCCGTGCCGATCCGCGAGGATCAAGGTAGGCTCTGAAGTCGCCCCCTTCATAAGAATAAAAATTCAAACCATTACGATAAAATATTTTCGTGAAGCCGCCATGCCTATCCAACCAATGATTGATCCTACCCAGGCGGGTTCCTCCGGGATACTGAGTGGGATAGGGGGTATTTTGTCTTTTCTCGTCCCAGGCAAATTCCAGGCGGTAGGCTTCGAGGGCCAGGCGATCCTGTCTGGAGAGCGTCAGAAATTCCCTTCCCAGGAGATCTCGCTTTGCCCAGACCTTGGATTCGATCTCATACAGCAGGTCAGCGACTCGCTCCCGCGTCACCGGCTTCGCGCCCAACAGAGGATGATCCAGCAACCCCCTCGTCTCCATGCGATCCAAGAAGTCGTAGACCGGATGCGACGGCTCCAAGAGGGTGGATTGAGCGAGGAGGGCGAGGGGGAAAAGTAGGACAAGGAGTAGCTGGGACTTTTTCATTGCGTCACGATGAATGGACGTAAAACATCCGTTAGCTGACGGACAGCATCAAGGTAACCCGGAAATTCATTTCCGGGTAATTTTGTCGGGGTTAGGGACATCACCCAATAACCGAGCTTCTGACTTCTGTATTCTGTATTCTTGTTTTTTACACCTTCCGAAACACTCCCACCACCTTCCCGGCGATGTAGAAGCCCGGGGTGGATCGGTCCACCACGATGGGGCCAAAGAAGCGGTTGGCCGGTTCCAGGCGGATGTGGCCGTTGTCCGGGTAGTAGTATTTCACCGTGGCCTCTTCGCCGATGACCGCCACTACGATGTCGCCGCGCCGGAAATCCCCCTGCTGTCGCGCGAACACCAGATCGCCGTCAAAGATACCCGCTCCTACCATGGAATCGCCCTTGACGCGCAGCGCGAACGTGCTGTCACCCGAAAGCAGGTCGCGGTCCACGGCAATGGTGCCCTCGACGTTGTGCTCGGCCAAAAGCGGCGCTCCCGCTGCCACTCGCCCGATGATGGGGATGAGGTTCGTCCCCGGAGGCGCTGTGCCCAGCGACACCGATTTGGCCTGCTGGTGCATCAACTCGATGCCGCGCGACAGCAGCGGGCTGCGACGGATCTCACCCTTGCGTTCCAAGGCTTGCAGGATGCCCCGCACGCCATTGGTGGACTTGATATTAAACTGCTGGCCGATCTCTCTGATGGAAGGCGGATAACCCTTCTGAGTCACCTGCTGGCGAATGAAGCGCAGAACTTCCTGCTGTCTTTCTGTCATTGGTCTGGTCATGGATTCCTCCTACTGCACATTTATTCAGTATATATGATACTGCACAAACGGGCAAATGTCAAGGAATTTTTTCAGAATATTTTTTCGCCAGAGAGATTACAAAAAAGCGCCGCCGGCTCAAGACGAGCTCAGCGACGCCAGTACATTCGGAGGTATCATCGCTCACATGTTGATGATTTCCGCACATTGCGGATCTTGAACTTGAGTGGGGAGATCACCGGAAGGGAGATTATCTTTTCGGGCTTTCCTTCTGCGCCAGGCAATGATGATTCCGGCGGCCAGACCCGCTGCCGCCAACCCGACGATTATCCACAATTCATAATGATTAACGTCATCGAAAATTTTCTCCAATGCATGACCGAAAAAATAACCCGCCAAGCTGTTGATCGCCGCCCAAAGGACAGCGCCGATGGCATTCAGCGCGGTGAAACGGCGCACATTGTATCCTATCGCCCCTAGCACCGGAGGCATAAATGCGTGAATGACGGTGATAAACCGAAATCCCAGAATGAAGGTGTACCGATAGCGATCCAGCATGCGGCGCGCCTTGCTGATGCGCGGTTGCCATTTTCTCTTCTTTTCCAGGTAGGGCAACCCCAACCGCCGCCCTATCAGGAAACTGATTTGATCGCTTATAAAGGCCGAAACCGTCACCACAGCGATCACTATATCCAGCCGCATATAGCCTTGTTGCGCCAGAATCCCCGCCGCAATCACCGCGAATTCTCCCACAAATAGCACAGTCCCGAAGACGGCAAAGTATCCATATTGTATTAATAATGTTTCCACCAGCATGAGTTACCCTAGTTATGGCGCTTTTGAATTCGATACCCCGCTTGCATAAAGTAATACGCTGTCCACCGCCTTGTCAAGGTAAAATTCTACGATCTCCGCCCTCCTTTTTCTCACAGGGCAAAATTCCCCCTCCTTTTGCCGATTATCACGCGGAACTTTTCCCCATTTTTTCAGGTTAAGCAAATTGAATTCCCGCCCTTAGGTTCTGCGGGAATCCGGTATCTTAACTATATAAAAATATGTAGTCGGGATCGCCCCAGAGGAAAGTATAGTCAGGGTCGCCCCCGAGGAAAATAAAGTCGGGGTCGCCCCCGACCCCGACACCTGTTTAAACTCGAGGTGAACCGTGGCGCTGCCGCTCACATCAAATGACATCCGCGAAATCACGAAGCAGATCGAAGAGCATTCCGCCTTCGTAGACGACATCCTGAAACAGATCGGCACTGAAATCGTCGGTCAGAAGAAAATGGTCGAACGCCTGCTGATCGGCCTCCTGGCTGACGGCCATATCCTGTTGGAAGGCGTGCCCGGTCTGGCCAAGACCATGGCGGCCAAATCGCTGGCGATGGCCATCCAAGCGCATTTCCAGCGCATTCAGTTCACGCCCGACCTGTTGCCCGCTGACTTGGTCGGCACCCTGATCTACAGTCAGAAGGATGGCGAATTCCGCGTTAAAAAAGGCCCGCTGTTCGCCAATTTCATTCTGGCGGACGAAATCAACCGCGCTCCGGCCAAGGTGCAGTCGGCATTGCTGGAAGCCATGCAGGAACGCCAAGTGACCATCGGCCAGGAAACCTATCCGTTGGAAGCCCCCTTCCTGGTGCTCGCTACCCAGAATCCCATCGAACAGGAAGGCACCTATCCCCTGCCCGAAGCTCAGGTGGATCGCTTCATGCTAAAGGTGATCATCACCTATCCCCAGCGCGAAGAAGAACGCGAGATCCTGCGCCGCCACGTCACACCTCACGCCTTGCAGATCAAGCCTGTGGCGACGACCAAACAGATTCTCGACGCGCGTCAGGCTGTGTCTCAAATTTACGCCGACGAGAAGATCGAGAACTACATCCTGGACATCGTTTTCGCCACCCGCAAGCCGGAAAACTTCGGACTGGCCAAATTGAAAGAATACATCTCCTATGGCGCCAGCCCGCGCGCCACGCTCTACCTGATGCAGGCGGCCAAGTGCCACGCTTTCCTGCGCCATCGCGGCTTCGTCATTCCCGATGACATCAAGGAGATCGGCCCGGACGTGCTGCGCCACCGCATCAGCGTCACCTACGAAGCCGAAGCCGAAGAGATCGCCTCAGAACAGATCATTCAGGAGATATTCAATCATATCGAGGTGCCGTAGGCGGGGATTCGGGATTCAGGATTCAGGATTCAGTAAAACGTGCACCGTACACCGTATACCGTGCATCGTAGTCGGGGTCGTCCTCGACCCTGACATATGGTAGTACAGGCGTCCTTGCCGGTTGTAAGGTGTCATTCTGGCAAGGGCTTTAGCCCGCGTCCAGAATCAGACATTTCGTTTTAAACTTGTCAGAACCGCTGATTACGCGGATTCCGCTGATTTCACGGATGATCAATCCCGAAGGGATTGCCCTTGAATAGCCGTAGGTTTTCCCGACACGAGCCATTACGTGGAACCTACGGAAAGAGAGACGACAACATTTAGACGATCCCGCAGGGGTCGCCCACCGCCCCGCCCTCAAGGACGGGGCTACAATAGAAACCAAGCCCCCTGAAGGGGGCTCCAAAAACACCCACTTCAGTGGGTAGAATGTGAGTAGCCCAGGACTTCAGTCCTGGGTCAGCCGCAGCCCCGGAATTCATTCCGGGGGAAAACCGCTAGGAGCACTTCGTTCCATCCTGGCGGACACAAAATCGGTAGGCTGTCATGTGCACCGCATCGGCTCTCCACTCACGCGCAATATTAGATTGAAGAAAGATGAACGAAGGCCATCACAAGATCCCACCGATTCCGGAGGTTGAGGATTGCAATGCGAAAGAGGTCTATGCCTTCTTTGGGTTGTGCTCGTATTATGCCCAAGTGCTGGAGCAAAGTGTGGTCAACCTCGCTGTTGGCCTGCACGTACGCCGATTGACAGCCTTAACCACACTAGATGTTTCGGACATTTTTGATCGGGCAAACCAGAAGACTTTGGGACAACTTCTTCAGGACATTCAACAAAAGGTTCAAATACCCGATGATGCCGAGCGATCATTATTAAGAGCTCTTAAAGATCGAAACCATCTTTTTCATAGGTTCTTTGTGGAACATGATATCGACCATGGTTCCGGCGCCGGTCGAAGGAAAATGATCGTGGAACTACAAAAAATGCTGCTTCACTTTCAAGAAACCGACCGCCTTGTCGATGCCATCTGGATTCCGCTCTGGGGGAGTCTCGGCTTGACTCAGGAGTTGATGGAGGCTGAGATTCGTCAAATGCACGATGAGGCTGATCGCAGGAATACATCCAACTAAACATAGCGATGTAGTGAATTAGATTTTCCGTCGTCTAGGTCAAGCACTGTTGAGTTAACTAAGCCTTTACATCCGCATCCCGCACAAAGCCAGGAATACACGGCGGACTGCGCTGCGCTTAGTCCGCCCTACATTGCTTGTCGGGGTCGAGGACGACCCCGACTACGGAGCCAAGCGCCAAGAGCCAAGAACTAATAGCCAATAGCTTCATGGAAACCAAAGACATCCTGAAAAAAGTCCGCCAGGTGGAGATCAAGACCCGCGGTGTCGTGGAAGAGATCTTCTCGGGCGAATACCACAGCGTCTTCAAGGGGCGGGGCATTGAGTTCGCCGAGGTGCGCGAATACCTCCCCGGCGACGACATCCGCAGCGTGGACTGGAATGTCACCGCGCGCATGGGGCATCCGTTCGTCAAGCTCTTCGAAGAAGAGCGCGAACTGACCCTGATGCTGCTGTGCGACTTCTCCTCTTCGGGATATTTTGGATCGGCCAAACAACTGAAAATCGAAGTGGCCATTGAAGTGGCGGCGCTGCTCGCTTTCTCCGCCATCAAAAACCACGACAAGGTCGGCCTGCTGTTGTTCACCGATTCCATCGAAAAATTCGTTCCGCCCAAAAAGGGCAAGACGCACGTGCTGCGCATCCTGCGCGAATTGATATCCTTCCAGCCGGAAGCGGCTGGGACCAATATCCGCGAAGCCTTGAGCTATTTTTCCCGCGTGCAGAACCGCCGCTCCATCGCCTTCTTGATCAGCGACTTCTGGGATCAAGGCTTCGATGACGCCTTGAAATTAGTAGGCCGCCGGCACGACCTGATCGCGCTGAAGCTGCGCGATCCGCGCGAAGAAGAGATTCCGCCGGTGGGTTTGATCAAGCTGCAGGACGCCGAGACGGGGCGGGAATTCTGGCTGGACACCAGCGACCGCACCGTCATGAAACGGTACCATACCTCAATTAAAGACCGGCGTAAAAAGTTAGATCAATTACTGCGTGTCAGCGGCGTGGATCAGGTGGAAATCCGCGCCGACCGGGATTACGTGCGGCCTCTTTCCCATTTCTTCCGCATGAGGGCGAGGCGGAAATGAGACGATTGCTGATCACAGCGGCTTTCTGCTTGATCACCAGTTTGGCTCAAGCCCAGATGCCGGCGGCCCTGGGCGGCGCGCCCGATTCGCTGCTCATGGGCGACCAAATGGAACTTCGCCTGACCTTTACGCCGCCCGGTCCCGGCACGCTTCTGCCCGACTGGCGGGAAAGTCTGGGATCTTTCGAGCTGCTGGCGCCGCCTGACACCTCAGCCCTGCAAGGCTATCGCGGCGGGCCGGTCGTCCTCAACCTGAAAGCGACCTGCTACGAACCGGGTGACCAGACTCTGGGGCCGGTTACGGTAAATTGGGTCATCCCGGACGGCCAGACTGTCTCCGGACAGACGGCGGGCTTCACCGTCCACGTGCGCGGCGTGGTTCCCGAATCACAACTGGCGCAGGCTGATACGGCGCAAAAGCCGCACCAGCTCTTGGATCCCAATCGCGTCAAAAAGCTCGGCTTGAGTCTGGCAGATCTTCTGCCCTGGATCATCGGTGTCGTGATCGCGGCAGCGGTCGTTTATGCTCTGTTGTGGTATTTTAAGAAGCGCCGCCGGAAAGCGTTAGAAGCCGAGGCGCCTCAGGAACCACCCCGTCCGCCGCACGAGATCGCCATTGAGGCTCTGGATGCTCTGCGCGACCGCCGCCTGTACCAGGCCGGACGATTGAAGGAATATTACACAGAGTTAACCGATATCCTACGTCATTACGTCGAAGGGCGATTCACTATCCCGGCGCTGGAATCCACCAGCTTCCAGTTGTTGCGCGACTTGGAACCGAAAGTAAACGACGCCAACCTGCGGTTGTTGCTGGAAAATCTACTCTCGGACGCTGACCTGGCGAAATTCGCCAAGAATCAGCCCGACGAGACGACTTGCCAGCGCGATCTGGAGAAGGGTTACGTTTTCGTACAGAAGACCACGCCACAAGCACCTTTATTAACTCCAAAAGGGGAGGCGGCCTGATGGACTTGCGCGACCCCGGCTGGCTGTTTCTTCTGCTGCTGATTCCCGTCATCGCCGTCTGGTTGAAGCTGCGCGGCAAGCGCCGCAAAATCCCGGTACGCTTCCCCAACCTGGAGATTTTCAAGGGCACTGGAGGAGGTTTTGCGGCGCGCTGGCGGTATCTTTCCACCGGCCTGCGTTGGATCGCCTTGATCCTGATCGTCATCGCCCTGGCGCGCCCGCAAAAAATTAGTCAGGAAAAGGAAGTTCACACCGAAGGCATTGACATCATGCTGGCGCTGGACATTTCCACCTCCATGCTGGCCGAAGATTTCAAGCCCAAGAACCGCCTCGAGGCGGCCAAATTGGTGGGATCGGAATTCGTCCAGGGCCGTTCCAGCGACCAGATCGGATTGGTGGTATTTGCCGGGCAGAGCTTCACCCAGTGCCCGCTCACATTGGATTACGCTTTGCTGCAACAGTTGCTCGAGAAAGTTAAAATCGAGCTGGTGACCGGCGGCGCCATCGAAGATGGCACCGCCATCGGTATGGCCATCGCCAACGGCGTCAACCGTCTGCGCAATTCCAAAGCCAAATCCCGGATCTTGATTCTGCTGACCGACGGCCAGAACAACCGCGGCGAGATTGATCCCCAAACGGCAGCAGCCGCGGCCAGAGCCCTGGGTATCCGCATTTACACCATCGGCGTGGGCACGGAAGGATTCGCGCCCTACCCCATGCGCGACTCCTGGGGTAACATTATTTACCAGCAGATGAAAGTGGATATTGACGAGGAACTGCTGGGTAAAATCGCCGACCAGACCGGAGGCAAGTACTTCCGCGCCACCGACGCCCAGGCTCTGCGCCAGGTTTACCAGGAGATTGACCGGCTGGAGAAGAGCAAGATCCGCGTGCATCAGTTCCGCCAGCGTGAAGAACTGTTCGGCAAATACCTGGCGCTGGCGTTGATCCTATTATCCCTTGAAGCGCTGCTCTGTGCCACTCGCCTGAGGACGCTGCCATGATCCGCTGGGGACATCCGCCCTTTCTTTATTTTCTGATCCTGATCCCGGTCTTGGCCGCGTTCCTCTATTGGACGAAAGTTCGTCAGGGTCGGCGGTTGCGCGAAGCCTTTGCCTCCTCGGCGATCATGTTGCAGATCGCTCCGCACCTGTCCCTGTCTCGCCAAAGGATCAAAGACGGCTTGCTGGTATTGGCCTTGACGTTGGGCTTAATCGCTCTGGCCGACCCGCAAGTAGGTACGCGCATGGAAGAAATTAAGCGGGAAGGTATTGACTTGGTGGTGGCGGTGGACGTCTCCAATTCCATGCTGGCGAAGGATATCGCGCCGTCGCGGCTGGAAAAATCCAAGCACGAAGTCCGCACTCTGCTGGATATGCTCCAGGGTGACCGCGTGGCCCTGGTGGCTTTCGCCGGTAAAGCCGTGGTGGAATGCCCGCTGACCATGGATTACGGCGCCGCCGAAATTTTCCTGGACGTGCTCGATCCCGGCATGGTATCTTTCCCCGGCACGTCAGTATCAGCGGCTATTCGCACCTCGCTAACGGCTTTCGGCGAGGACAGTCGGGCGGGCAAGGCGATAGTCCTGATCACCGATGGCGAAACCCATGACGACGAGGCTTTGACCGCTGCCCAAGAAGCCAAAGAAAAGGGCGTCATCATCCACACTGTCGGCGTGGGTTCGCTGCAGGGTGTGCCCATCCCCATCGGCGAGGCCGGCGGCGACTTCAAGAAGGATCGCCAGGGCAACGTCGTAGTGACCCGGCTGGACGAAACCACCTTGCAGGAGATCGCCTCCGAAACCGGCGGCGTGTACCAGCGTTGCAGCGCCGGTGAAGACGAATTGAAAACCATCTTCGCGGCTATTTCCGGCCTGCAGAAAGGCGAACTCAGCACCAAGCGGTTCACCCAGTATGAACACCGCTATCAACCCATATTGCTACTGGCTTTTCTGGCCTTGGTCGGAGAATTCCTGCTATCGGATCGCCGTATGCGGCTGCCCCGGTGGTTGCGGATTTTTTCGGCGAGAGAAGAGAATATATGAAACGAATTCGGGTCATCTTAACGGGAATTGCAATCGGTGGATTGGCTCTGATTGCTCCCTCCTCCTCCGCCTCCTGGCGCGCCTCCGTCCGCGCCGGAGACAAGGCCTACGAAAAGCAGCAATACGATCAAGCCCTAGTGCAATACCTGGAAGCTTTAGGGCAGAAGGGCGATTCGTCGCTGATTCAGTTCGACCTGGGTAACGTTTTCCACGCGCAGGAGAATTTCGCCGAAGCGGGTAAGGCATTCCAGAAGACCCTGACCAGTCCCGACAGCCTCGCCCGCGCCGACGCCTTGTACAACCTGGGCAATGCCTTGGTCGGAGCGCAGAAATTTCAGGAAGCCGCCGCCGCATACAAAACCGCTCTCAAACTGCGACCCCGCCAACAGGATTATTTGCATAACCTGCAACTGGCCCAAACTCTGCTTAAACGCCAACAACAGCAACAGCAACAACAGCAGAATCAGGACAACCAGGATAAGAAAGATCAGAAAGATCAGCAGGATCAGCAGCAACAATCTCAACAGGAAAAGGATCAGCAGCAAGCCGAGCAGCAAAAGCAACAGGAACAGCAGCAACAACAAAACCAGCAAGAACAACAGCAGCAGGAGCAGCAGATGGCTCAAGGCGACAGTGTTATGACCCGCCAGGATGCGGAACGCCTGCTGAATGCTCTGCAGTATAACGAAAAACAAGTGCAGGAAAATCTGCAACGCAAGCAACCCACGGAAATCGGCGTGGAAAAAGATTGGTAATCATGCGCAACGTCATCTGCACCTCTACGTTTTTGATCGCCCTGTTCGTTCTGGCAGCGTCAACGCCAACGCTCTGGGCCGCCGATGTGCAGTTCTCCGCCACCGTGGATCGCACCACGGTGGGTATCACGGAATCGTTCGTCCTGACTCTGGAAATAAAGGGCGCCGGCTTAAGCTCCGCCGACCCCAAACTGCCCAGCCTGGATCATTTCGCGGTGATATCCGGCCCCAATCAATCCACCAGTTTCCAGTTCATCAATGGTCGCGCTTCTTCCAGCAAGACCCTCAGTTTCGTGTTGAAACCCCAAATGGTGGGTAATCTATCCATTGGCTCTGCCGAACTGACCTTGAGCGGCAAATTGTATCGCACCGATCCCATTGCCATCACAGTGACCGCCGGAGCAGGACAACAACCTCCGGGTGGCCTGAGTCAGCAGACGCAGCCGGCGCCGACCACCCAGCCCCCTGCCCTTCACATCAAGGCTAATGCCAGCGATCTATTCGTAGAGGTCACTGCCGATAAATCGCAAGCCTACCAGGGCGAACAGATCCTTCTGACCTATACCCTCTATACGCGGCTGAACGTTTCTTCCTATGAAATCAGCAAACTGCCCGGCACCGCTGGATTCTGGGCCGAGGAATTCCCCTCACCGGCGCAGCCGGAAGTGCGCGATGTCACCGTGGGCGGACAACGATATCGGGCCGCCACCATCCGCCGGGTGGCTCTGTTTCCCACCCGCTCCGGCGATCTGACCGTCGAGCCATTGGAAGTCTCCTGCCAGGTGCAGGTGATGGATCGCTCCCGCCGTTCCAATGATCCCTTCGACATGCTCTTCGACAGCCCCTTCATGCGCACCCGCACCGAAGAGCGCTTTATGGCCACGGAACCCTTGATCCTGAAAATCCTGCCGCTGCCCGAATCCGGTCGGCCGGCGAATTTCAGTGGCGCAGTGGGCAAGTTCGATCTGGAAGTGACTTTAGATCCTCAAGAAGCCAAGACCAATGAAGCGCTGACCATGAAGGTGAGTTACAGCGGCTGGGGAAATATCAAAATGCTCCCCAGCCCGGATTTTAATGCGCCCCCCGATTTTGAATCCTACGATCCGAAAGAATCCGTTCAGGTGGGCAAAGCGGGCCGGGGCATTTCCGGGACCAAGACCTTTGAGTATGTGCTCATTCCTCGTTTTGCCGGTCTGCAGAAGATCCCGCCGATCACCTTTTCATTTTTCAATCCAACGACAAAATCCTATCAGACCTTGTCCGGCGGAGGCTTCGAGGTGCGGGTGGGGCAGGGCGCCGGAGTCTCACAAATGCCCGCGTCGCTGGGAGTATCCAAGGAAGACGTCAAGCTCCTGGGACAGGATATCCAATATCTGAAAACCCCCGGAAAACTGCGGCCTCTGGCCACTGCCGGAGGTCTTCCCGGTCTCTACAACCTGGGGATGATTCTGCCGCCGCTGATTGTTCTGCTCTACTTGATAGGAACTCGCCTCATGGGTGGGTCGGTTTTCCAGGCGCGCCTGCGCTCGCGACGCGCCTTTTGGCGCGCTCAGAACGACCTGAAGAAGTTGGACAAAGTCGCCGCCGGTTCCAGCGCCGAAAAGCTGACAGTCTTCTACGGCGGCCTGCACCGCACATTGTTGGAATACCTCGGTGAAAAACTGAATATTCCCGCGGCGGGCCTAAAGGAGGAGGAAGTCTTGGATCATCTGGCTGGGCGCGACCTGCCTGCTGCTCAGGTGGAGGAGATTCGCGAAATCTTCCACACCTGCAACTGGGCGCGTTTTGCTCCGGAAAGTGGCCAGGCTTCGCAGATGGATCAGGCGCTCACCAAAGCGCGAGCCGTCATCAACACCTTAGAAGCGAGTGGGGAGAAATCAATATGAGACGAGCGGCGCTATCCGTGCTCTGGGTGGTGGGAGTGATAGCCTTGGTCGGCTCGGTATGGTCGCAGGATGCCGAATTAACTTCGGCGGAACAGGCTTATCGTAACGGCAACTATGCTCATGCCGCCGAACTGTATCAGACGATTTTAAATCGCGGTTTGGCCTCGGGAGAGATCTATTACAACCTGGGCAATTGTTATTACAAGTTGGGACGTAACGGCCAAGCCATCCTGAATTATGAACGCGCCCAGCGGCTGCTGGGTTCTGATCCCGCTCTGGACGTCAACCTGCGATTGGCCAATCTAAAAGTCCCCGACCGCATCGAACCTCTCCCAAAATTCTTCCTGTGGCGGCTTTTAGACAACATCGGGGGACTTTTGACCGCTAACGGTTGGGCTGCTTTATTGATCGCCTCGGAATGGACGCTGCTGGTCTCGCTGGCGGGACTAATCTATATTCGCTCGCCCGGCCACCGCCGTCTCTTGACCGGCTTGTTCCTGATAGCCGCCTGCGCCTTGGTTTTCACCGGCGGGTTCCACTTGCTGCAGAAATCCCATCAAAACACTCCGCAGGGAGTGGTGTTGACGGAGAAAACCGAAGTACGCAGCGCACCGGAAATTGGGTCTACGGAATTATTCGCCTTGCATGAGGGCGCCAAGTTTACCATCCTGCGCCAAGTGTCCGGCTGGGTAGAGGTTCACCTGGCCGACGGGAAGCAAGGCTGGATGCCCCAAGCGGCGTTTGAAAAAATATAAACACGTTCACGTGAGGTCTGCATGAAAATAAAATTTGTGCCGCTATCCCTGGCTTTGGTTGTATTGATTCTGGCCGGGTGTTCGCACCGCAAGCCGCCGGCCGTTCCCCAGACGGAACCGCGAGACACGACCTACACTCGCCAGAATGAGAGCTTCGACCCCTTGAGTATCAGGGACGAGGACGCCATGAAACTGCCCGATTCCCGCCTGAAAACCTCCTCCGGTTCAAGTTCCGGCAGAACTTCGGAAAAATCCGGGCGCAAGACTCACGAAGCGGCTGGATTCCGGGTACAGTTGATCGCCACCGAAACGGAGGCGGAAGCCCGCAACCTCGAACAGAGCGCCATGGTGGATTTTACCGAAAGCGTTTACCTGGTCTTTGATCCGCCCAACTACAAAGTTCGCGTGGGCGATTGTTCCAGCCGTCCGCTGGCTAACGATTTGCGTGAAAAGGCCCTCCGCCTAGGTTACAACAATGCCTGGGTGGTGCAATCCCGTGTCATCGTTCCCGATCGTTGAAGAATATCGGGTTGGTCAAGCACAAATTGCCATAACTCGTCGTTGCTTCCATCCGAAGATATCCCTCTGCTGTCTCCAGGGGGATTATTGTCTCCCAGTTAAAGATTCCTTGCTTTTCATCCTGAATCAACAGCCGTTCCTGATCTTCTCCCGGAATCCCCTGGTATACGACTATCCTCGCCAATCCCCCAAATTCCGAACCGGATTGCGCCCGAACCTGCACCTGCCAGCCGCCCGGTCTTTCCATGATTTCCAGATCAGCACAGGGACCATCGCTGATGAAACTGCGGTTCTTTCGCAATGCAGAGATAATCTCCTGCTCGCTTGAATCCTTCACCGCTTCTACCCCTGTCCAGGCCTGGCCGAAAACGTGATCGCCTTTTTCCGTCAATTTCAGCATAGCGAAACCGACCTGCCGGTAGCGATTGAAATTGCCGTGAGCATCGCTGCCGGCTATGATCTTCCAACGCTTGCCCTTGAGCAGTCCTCCCACCCAGCGCTCGATTCCTGCCCGAAAATCCCGCGTCTGTCCCCCATTCCACACCTGCAATCCAAATAATTCCATATTTTTCCCCTTTATCAAGGGGGGGTTGGGGGGGATCCCCATCGCCAAATCATCTTCCCAACTTCCCCTCCTCAGCAAGAGCTTTTCCAATAGCGGCGGGTCCACCATCGGATGCGCCGCCACCGTTAGAGTTTCATCTTCGCATCGCCTTAATACCTCGCTGACGGACATCTCTGGTTGGTTGCGACTCCAGCGTTCAGCAGAATCGCCCGATCCCGGTATAAAATCCCGCTGCCCTATCAACAACAGATGCACATTGCGCCTCTTGGCATTCCCGACTGAAAGTTCGAATCCCGGCAGTAGCGTAAAGCGGCCTCGATTCTGATCATTCAGATATTCGATCTGTTTTGCGCGCCGGTGGAATCGCGTCAAGTTCGGATCGCATTTCATCCAGGATCCCGGCAGATCGTCCAGATCATAGGAATGGTCGGCGGCAAAGGCGAATGAAAAACCTTGCGCCACCCCTAAAGCAGGATAAGCCTCCAACGGCGCGCCAAACTCCACCTGATCTTCGGTGTAGATCGTATGAGTATGCAGATCGCCCAACTGCCAGCCTTCAGCTCGAGGCAGCGCCTGCCCCGACTGCTTCACCCGTAGCGGTCCGTGAGACAGGCCGGGCAAATTATCGGTGCGCAGGCGGTATCCCCTGCCCCCAATCTCCACTTGCCAGAATACCTCGACTTCCCATATCGCCGGAGCCTCATCAGGCAACTCCAGACGTTCAATCCGGTGCCAGAACGGCTGTTGCACGACTTCGTGAATGGAAATCTCACGCCGCACTACGCGATCATGAGCGCGGGCGATAATCTCAATTGCCTTTAACTGTAATGGGAAACGGTGCGCGCATTTAATGAGAAATAGCAGCGGTAGTGATTCTCCCGGCTCCAGTCTCCGGGGAGCATCTGCGATGATTTCCGGAGCTTGACGGTAATAGCGGCTGAATGGGAAGAAACGGAAGCGGTAATGGATTTCCGGATAGAGAGCAATCAGGAAGGGCAGTCCGGGAAGGAGATCCGCGAACATCAGCGAGTCGGAGGGTTAGTTCGTGGAACTTCGCAGCGCGGCCGGCGCGACTTGTAATAAAAATACTTGACCATCCAGGGCAGGAAAGAGACCAAATAGCGATCCAGACGGTACGGCAGCGACGGCGCCAGGTAACAGTTGATGGAGCACCCTTGGCAAAAACCGGCTCGCCCCTGTTTCGACAGCCAGTTCAAACGCCGGGGATCGTCCAGCGCCTGTTTCAGGTTACCCGCGATCGGGATAGCTTCCTGCTCGTGGTGGAAACAGGGCAACAGCAGCCTGTCATCGGGCGAAATCACGACGGTGGCCGATACCGCCTTGCAGCGCGGCTTGCGGGAATCGTTGCCACCCTCCAGCATCAGCCGCACGACGCCGCCGTTCAAATAGACGTAGGGGCGGCGGCATAATCCGACCAGCTCAATCAATTCCTCGCGTGACAGCAGATGCTCATCCGCGACTGGCCCTCCCGGCGAAGGATACCCGAACACCGGATTGACGATCAGGATCAAGCCGAGTCGTTTGGACAGATCGGCCAGGCGCGTCACGTCGCGGTAGTTTTCTCGCGAGGCGGTGAACAGCAGTTCAGGCTTCTCGCCCAAGGATCGCGCCAGTTCCAGTGACTCGATCACTCTATCGAAACTGGGTAGACCTCGCTGCCGGTCGTGCGTGGCAGAGTCGGCGCCATCAAGGGAAAAGTGCAACAGGTTCACTTTACCCGCCAATTCGCGGGCACGCTGGGGGTAGAGCAGCCCGTTGGTGGTGACGGTAGTACGCAGCTTCAAATTTCGGGCAGTCTGCAAGAAGAGCGGCAAATCCGGGTGCAGTAACGGTTCTCCGCCGGTGAAATCCACAATCCGCACGCCAACTCCGGGGAGTTGGCGCAGGTTCTCCACCACCGTGTCACGGTCGGCCAATTCCCTCTCGGGCCGCGCCCACAGATCGCAGAACGAGCAGCGCGCATTGCAGCGCAAGGTCAAGTAGTAATTGCAGACCAGAGGCATATATCATTACACCGGTGTCGAGGGGTTGCTGGGCATGAATTTTCGGCCCTTCCAGGCAACCTTGGGTCTAACCAGGTAAAGGACGGTCAACCAGGGCGTCGTCCAGGTGTGGAAGATCTCCCACAACACAAAGTAACGCAACCGCCGGCTCATCTTCAGCGCTGCCGTCAGTCGCGCCTGAATCAGGAAATTCATGGCGGCGGTGGTCCCCCACAAGATAAGGGCTTGTGGAAACAGCGTCAGCACGCCGATGACTATGGCGAAATTTCGCAATCCCATGATCCCAATTAGGGTCAGGCCCATCGCATCCATGTTTCGGATCCCCGAGGCCCAGCGCTGGCGTTGTCGAACGAAATCTCCCCAGGTTGGAACCGCCGGAGTGGATACCAGCATCTTATGGTTCAACGGAAAACGCATGCTCCCGCCGTGAGCTCGCAGCAGCAACACCAGCGCCTGATCTTCGGTCAGGGAAAAGCCCGCGGCTTCCAATCCGCCGGCCGCCAGATATTCCTGACGGCGCACGGACAGGTTTTTGCCCAGAGCCGCCTGCGGCGCTCCCAATCGGTTCATGGCGCTGCCCACACCCAGCAGCAGCAGCCAATCCAGCGATTGCACTCCTCCCCAGGCCCCATGGCCATCCAAACGAGCGAATCCGGCCGCCATCTGCGCCGTCCCCAGCTCGTGCAGATGGCTCTGCGCCCACGTGGGCGGCAGAACTGCATCGGCATCCGTGAGCAGCAATGCTTCTTGCGACGCCCTCTGCATCCCCTCCTTCAAGGGGCGCCATTTGCCGCTTGGTTCGCCGGGTTGCGGCGGGGGCATCTTCAGGATGCGCACCTGCTGGCGGCTGGTCGCAGCAAACTGTTGCATTAATTCCAAAGTGCGATCGCTGGAAACGTCATCCACCAGAATGACTTCCAGCGGCTCCGTCCCCGGATCTAAAATTTGTTTCTCCAGAGATTCCAAGCAGGCCGGCAGATCCACTTCCTCGTCCCGGGCACAGATAATAACCGATGCCGAGCGTAAAGGAGCGGAAACCGATTTCGGCCAGCGGCGTAACAGACCAATCAGAACAAAAGCAGAAGTCAAAACGTAGAGGGCGGTAACGATATAGAAAACCACACTCATGGACTACCTTTGGCTAAATAACTTAGCTTATCGAAGTGAGGCTGTGTGCCAGCCACGGCGATGAATCTCATCCAGCAGGCTGCGCGTCAACTCCAGCACTGGAGCCGGGGTGAACGAGACACCATCATGCAGCGCGTAGATCGCGCCGGGTGTTAAATCGCGTAGAGCTCTGACCAGTAGCGTCTGCGCCTGGACTGGCCGGTAATCGCCGGGGATGGACGACCAGAGCACCGTTTCCATGCCTCGCTTGTGAAGATGCCGGACGGTGTCCGGGCGAACGTGGCCATAAGGAGGCCGGTATAAATTTGCACATTGCGCTCCGGCCTTGGTGATCATCTCGGCCAACCTGGACAAATCGTCGCTTAGGTTGCGGTTGCGGCGCAGGAAGTTCGACCGGTGAGATAATCCATGCAACCCGAGGCCGTGCCCTTCACTGGCAATCCGTCTGATCAGATCGCCCCACCAGGGTTCCGTAGAGGCCACTACGAAAAACGTCGCCTTGGCATCGGCCTCCTTTAGGATCTCCAGAAGTCGCGGTGTGACTTCCGGATGAGGGCCATCATCATAAGTCAGGTAAATTTGGTTCCCCTGAGATCCCATGCGGCCGATACCGCGCGAGAAGAGACGGCGAACGACAGTCTGTGACATGGCTCACCGCGCGCTTTCCTTGACCGAACGATCCCGCTGAGTAACGGCACTCCGTTTTCGGCGGCTTACGTACCCGAATAGGTCAGCCCAGTAAGGCTTCAAAGATTCCAATGCTTCCCCCGGCGAGGTAAAGAAATCAATGGCAAAATACTGATACCAACCGCAAGCGCGTGAACAGGTTTTCATTGCCTGACGGCGCTGCTCGGCGTCCGGTGAAACCAGGTAGTCCATCAGCGAGGTTTCAGTTAGATTGACCGGTTTTCCCCCCAGAGTGCGGCAGGGATAGAATAAGCCGCCGTCGCAATCCACGATGATGGACGCTGCCGAACAGCCGGATTCCCCGTTCAACGCATCCAAGTAACGCAGCGGCGTGATAACTGTTCGGGGGAAGTGCTGCTTCAAAGCCAGCACTTCGCTGCGGAATGCCTTAGGATCAGGAAAAACGTGTTCAGCGCCGTCCAGTTCCACAGCGGGCATCACAAGGATCTTGGCTCCTGCGGCAGCGCAAACCTCCACCTTGGAAGCCAAGGCATCCAACTCCCCTTTGCGCACGACTGTCTGCACGCACAATGTCCAGGGCAGTTGCGCCAGCTCCGGGAGGATCTTTAAAAGCTCCAGATTGTCATGCCCCTCATCGATAGAAACATGCAGAAAATCAATCCAGCGACTGTATCTTTCCAGGGGGTAAGTTGTGAGATTGCGTTCACTGGTCGTGAACAGCAGGTAAAACGGCTGGCGGTGCGCTTCTTCCAGGATGGTCTCGATATCCTTGCGCAGCAGCGGTTCGCCGCCCTCCAGCGAGGTCAATACGACCGACGATTGTCCCAGATTGCGCATTACGCGGATCACTCCGTCCGTATCCAGATCCCGCGCCGGTTCGCGCCAAACATTGCAGAAAGAGCAGTGGAACTTGCAGCGGTCGGTCACCTTCAGGCTGGCATAGAAGGGGTAGATCCCCTGGCCATGACGGCGGTTCAAGTACAGATACCGCGCGGTACGGGCCATTTTGGTTGCCGGCAACAAACGAATCATGGCGTGGAGACCTCACTGAATGCTTCTGCGGCTGGTTGGCGGCGCTTGAACTTTTGCCCCTTCCAACGAAATCCCAAGAGGTGGCCCCCGAGGCTGAACGTCAAGATAGCGGGGATATGGATGATTTCCAGAATCAAACAGGCACACCAATCTGCTTTAAGTCCGAAGACCTTGAAGCCGCGCCGCATGACCCGGATTTCTTGCGCCATCTTCAATCCCCATAACGCAATCCAAAGAGGCCCGATCCAACCTGGGAATGACAGAAACAGCGATAAAAATAGCCCCAGGAAAAAAATGAACGTGATTAAAGCGAAGGCTCGCGCCGGTGGAGAGTAAGACATTCCTCCGGACCCCCAACGCAGTCTCTGGTGAAATACCTCCGCTGGAGTCTCTTCCGGCCAGGATCGAACTAGGCTCGCAGGGTCGGCGCTGAAGGCTATATCCCATTTTTTGAGCGCATGGATGCGTTGCAACAGCAGCGTGTCATCGCCGGTGATCATGGGGCCGATGGGGCCGTATCCTCCCGCTTCGACAAACGTTTCGCGGCGCAGAGCCAGATTGGACCCGTTACAGTTTAACGCCCAACCCGATCCAATAGCTCCAGCAGCGAAAAATGAATGGGACAGGTAATCCAACTGCTGTAACCGCTGCCAGAACGGTTCCGGGCGCCCTCGGTCGAAAATCGTCAGACCGGTAACCAGACCGGTTCGGGGCGTAAAGCAGGCCGCCAGTGAACGAATCCAACCAGGCGAAAAGCGGCAGTCGCCGTCGCTGGTTATTAAAATTTCACCTTTAGCCTGTGCCAATCCTCGAGCCAGAGCATGTTTCTTGGGTGAAAGGTGATCGGGACAGACATCAATGCGCAACACCATCAGATCGTACAGACGATCCTGGCGGCTGCGAGCCACCTCGCCGGTGCCGTCGTCAGATCGGTCATCCACGACAATCACCTGCAAGCGATCAGCAGGGTAATCCTGGGCTGTAAGATCGTCAAGCGCCGCTCCGATGTGCTCAGCCTCGTTGCGACAGGGAATAATCACGCTGATGAAAGGCAGCGATGAATCGGTGCCCCTCGACCCCCTACGCAAACGCAACAATCCCCGGCGAACTCGTTCCAATCCCGCCAGATAGATCAAACCCGCCGCCAACAGCAGCAGGCTGAAGAAGGGTTCTAACAGATTATTCGCCATGATCGTCTTCCGGCGCGATGCGCATTTTCAGCAGCAGGAGAAACCCAACCACGGCCGGCAACAAAATATTCATGGAAAACAATATCAGTGAACTATTGAAAGCTGCTGCTTCCTGCACGCCGAACAGCCGATAGAAAGCCACCGAGGCTGTCTCGCCCACGCCCAAGCCGCCGATAGAGATGGGCAGAGCTGCTTTGACGAAAAGAGTAGCGGCAGAGGCGCGAAAGGAATCCCAGAGCGGCGCGGGCTGGAAGGAGAGAATCAGCAGGTAAAACTGAAGGATCGAAACCAGATAGTGAGACGCCGCCAGAGTTGTCAACACCAGCGATTGCCGCCGATGGATCGGATCCAGACCGGAGAGCAACACCTTGACTTTATCCCGGTAAGGGAGCATGACGTTTATGGCGTAGAGCAGGTCCCGCACCCAACGCGGCGACAGCACGGTCAGGATCAATCCCGCCCAGAGTAAAACCACCAGCACTCCACAAGAGGCGAAGAGGTAAGCGTTGCCTCCAAACACCAGACCGGGTAGAAATAAAAGCGCTACACTCCCGAACAGCACGATAACCAGCAGATTGTACAGCTTGTCAATGAATGACAGCCCGATCAATTCCAGGCGTGGCCGCCCCGAAATGAAAAACGCTCGGCCAAATTCCCCCACCTGGCCGGGCGTCACCACCGCGAAAGTGAATCCCACCAGAAGCGTTGCCCACACTTCCCTTGCGCGCACTTCCGGTTTAACTTGTCGCAACAGATATCCCCACTTCATAGCCCGCAGTGTCAAGGTGACCAGAACCAGAGATAAACTGGCCAGCACCAGCGGGTAACGGGCGCTGCGTACCGCTTTTAAGATCTCCTGCGGATGGATGGTGACCACCAACAAACCCAGCACTCCAACGGTCAACAATACCTTAACCCACAGGAACAAGCGCAAGCGCAGATGCGTCTTGTGAGCTTGTGGAGCGCTCTGCGCCGTAACGGCTGAGGCGGCCCGAGTGTGTTCCAGTGCGGTTTTCAGTCTCATGCTGCGACTTTTGATTTAGCTGAAGACAAACCTCGTCCCTTCCACGTGGGCGAAGTCAATAAAGTTAAAGGATGAAGCAGCACAAACCAGAGCGGAACCAAAATCGCTGCGGGGATGGACCAATGGTACCAACCCGATTCTTGAAAAAGCTTCAATCCGTAATGGAAAACCATAACCACCGCCAGACTGAAGGCCGCCCACCCGACCAGAAATCCGGCGCTGGAATGCAACCCAGCCAGAGTCAATACTCCCAGTATTACGTTGGAAAGAAAACCCAGGTAAACCACCGCCGCCAGAATAATCCAATGCAAGGCGTAGCGTCGCCCGGCTGACAGATGACGCCGTTTGCGCGACCAATAGGCCTTGGATTCAGGCGGTGGAGCCGTTAAAATGCGGCCTTCCGGCTTGAAACAGAATCTGATCTTTAACCCAGCTCGCCGGAAACGCTGCAAGAGCAGATCATCATCGCCGGAAATGGATTTTTCGCCGGCATCGAATCCTCCCACATTGATAAAGGCCTTCAACCGATAAGCGAAATTGGATCCCGAGCAACTGAACGCGCCACCCAAACCGATTACAGCCGAATTGATTACGTTGTTGACCAGACCTTCGAACCCGGCCAGACGCGGATAAAAGCCCGATCCGGTCGTATAGATGGCCGGTCCGCAAACCGCACTGACTTCGGGCGTAAAATGGGCTGTCATGAGACTGACCCAGCCGGGTTGCACCGTGCAATCCGCATCGGTGATCATGACAATCTCTCCTCGACATTCGCACAAACCGGCAGCCAAAGCACGCTTTTTCGGCCCCATCATTCTCACCGGAGTATCTTCCAGCCGCAGCAATCGAAAACGGGCCTCTCGCGCAGCCCATTCCCGAATGATTTCGCCGGTGCGGTCGGTGGATCCATCATCAATGATGAGGAACTCGCACCGGTCAACCGGATAATCCTGCGCCGCCAAACTCGCCAGGCAGGCGGGCAGATTAACTTCCTCATTGCGCGCTGCCACGAGCACCGAAACCATCGGTGGCTGATCGCACCAAGGGTGTAATTTAAGCCGCGACCCACGCCTCAAGCCCCACCCCAGCAATACCACGAAGGAAATCGTAAAGGCCAACGCAATGATTTGGACAGTTCCGAGCATGTCGTTTGATCGAGTTATTCATAGGTAATATAGGTAATCCGGCGGTTAGATGCAAGCCGTTTCTATCTTGGATCTTAAATCGCCGAAAAAATGCATTCGTTTGGCGATTGCCGTGGTTATATTTTAATATGGATATGTTCACAGGCAAAAGGGAAAACCGTGCGCAAGTTTTTGCACCAAGGTGACGGCTACCAGCACATTCTGATGATCTTCCTGGACGGTTTGGGTTTGGGAGAAACCGATCCCAAGCATAATCCCCTGGCGCTTTACCCCGATATTTGGCCTCAGGCAGGCGTGGGGCCAACCCATCCCCATTTAGCCTGCCTCCCTCTGGACGCTTGCCTGGGTGTGGCCGGTCTGCCGCAGAGCGCCACCGGTCAAACGGCGCTGTTGGCCGGGATTAACGCCCCGGCTCTCCTGGGTCGGCACATGCAGGGATTCCCTTCCCGGCGTCTGGTGGAGATGTTACAGGAACACAGCATCTTTGTGCGGATGAAAACTTGCGGGAAGACCGCCACCTTCGCCAATGCCTATCGCCACCCCGAGGATGAATCCACGCAGGCGCGGCTTTCGGTTACGAGCCATGCTCTGAAAGCCTCCGGCCAACCGTTTCGCAGTTTGGATCAATTGTGGCGAAAAGAAGCGCTCACGCACGATTTCACCAATCAAAAGCTGCTCGAAAAAGGTTATGACGTCCCCCTCTTCACGCCGGAAGAGGCTGCGCATATTCTGATCAAGTTGGCCAGTCAGTACGATTTCACATTATACGAACATTTCCTGACCGACCTGATCGCTCACCGGGGTACGCCCACTGAGATCACCGATCATGTCCTGCTTGTCACTCGCTTTATCCGTTCGTGCGTGGAAGAAGCCCTCCGTGCTGAACTTTTTCTGATCATCACTTCGGATCATGGCAACATCGAGGCTTCCCAGGTGAAAACTCACACCCGCAATCCTGTGCCGTTGATTTGGTTGGATAAAAAGGATCTGACCCGCCTCCCGCCACCCGCAGATATCGCCGGGGTGACGCCCTGGATCCTGAAACTGCTTGATTGTGAATCCGTATGATTAAATTGAAATTAAACCCCCGCTACGATCTTCTGCTGGTGGCCGGATTAGCCCTGATAGTGCGGCTGCTCTATATATATCAGCTCTCCGCCACCCCTATTTTCTCCTCCCCCATCGTGGACGGAGAGTATCACGACGCCTGGGCACGGGAAATTCTGCGCCAGGGCCCCGGTCATGAAGGCGTATTCTTTCGAGCTCCTCTTTATCCCTATTTTCTGGCGCTGGTTTACAGTCTGCTCGGGGAGAGCTTCTTGGCGGCGCGAATCGTGCAAGCATTTCTAGGCGCTGCCACCGCTTCGTTGACCTACCTGCTGGGATGGACGCTTATCCGTCGCCGATCGGTGGCGTTAACCGCCGGTCTGGGATCGGCTTTTTATGGTATTTTGGTCTATCACGACGGCGAACTATTGGTCGAAACCCTGTTCATCCCCTTGCTGCTGGCCGCGTGCCTGGTATGGGTTCAAATCCGCACACAGAAGCGAGCTCTCTCCATTCTGGCCGCTGGATTTTTGGTGGGATTAGCCGCCATCTGCCGACCCACTGCGCTGATCCTTCTGCCGATCTTCGCAGGAGACCTGCTGTTGTCACATTACACCGCCTGGAAAGAGGCTTTGTCGCCTCGTCGCCTGCTGCATGTATTCGCACTGGCCACGGGCTGTCTGTTGCCTATATTCCCGGTCACCTGGCATAACTTGGAAAAGGCCGGAGATTTCGTCTTGATCGCTTATCCGGACGGCATCAACTTCTATATCGGGAACAATCCGGCTGCTGATGGCATGCACGCCATGGTGCCCGGGTTGGGCGCCGCCTGGGACGTGCCCGGGGCTTCCGCCGCTGCGTACAAAGAAGCCGGTCGAGTCTTAAAACCGTCTGAGGTCAACAGCTATTACAGCGGTAAAGCCTGGGACTTCATCACCGGAAACCCCTACTTGGCTATGCGGTTAACGTTAAAAAAGCTCAGTCTATTTTGGAACCGTTTCGAGATCAGCGATAACCGTGATCTCTACTTTTTTATGCGCGAAACCCGAGTGATGCCGATCCTGCGCTTGCTGGGGTTCTGGTGTGTGGGGCCGCTGGCTTTATTGGGTTGGTGGATTGGCTGGCATCGCAGCCTCCTCCCACGCTGGTTTTTGCTGATCATCCCTCTGTATATGGCGGGCGTTGTTGCGTTTTTCGTCACCGCCCGCTACCGTGCTCCCTTGATTCCCATCTTGCTCGTTTGCGCAGCGTTGGCCCTGTCCGAATTGCTGTCCGAACGTCGCCCTTTTTGGGATCGTTCTCGGATTATGCAATTCTCCTCCCTCGCCGTACTGGGTATCCTGGTGAATGTCAATTTCTGGGGGATTCATCGCGAGAATCCGGCGCATTCTCATTTTATCCTGGGGCGAGCCTATATGAAGTTGAATCGCCTCGCGGAAGCTGAAGCCGCCTATGAAAACGCCTTGCGCGCCGATTCCCTCTACCCTCGCACCCACCTGAACCTGGGAGTGATTCATTATATGAATCACGACACGCTGGCGGCCGAGAGTGAGTACCGCCGCGAGCTGGAAGTCAACCCCAAAGAAGCTCGCGCCTGGAACAACCTGGGGGTGCTCAAGTTCGAAGCCGGAGATTTCCATCATGCCAGCGAATTGTATCAAAAAGCTCTGGAACTGGAGTCTTATTATGATGATGCCCGCGTCAACCTTGCGGGGAGTCTTTTTAGGGAAGCCCTGGCGCTGGCCGAAAAGGGTCAAACCGAACAGGCTGCGCCTCTTTTTAGAAGGGCGGTGGATCTGGAAGGAAATCAAGCTCTGTACCGATACAATTATGCTCTGGCGTTGGGACGATTGGGTTACACAGCAGCAGCCCAGGAACAACTTGAGGCCACGCTCCGGTTGGCGCCGGGGATGCAAGTGGCCAAAGATCTGCTGGATAAATTAAAGATCATGACCTCAACCGGGAACGAGGCGTCGCCACAACCCTAAAGCCTGTGCATGGTTTGGATTTATTTTCAGCGTTTCGCGCAATTCGTCCAGCGATTCCTGCACTCGTTCCAGACGTCCCAAAGTCAATGCCAGATCGTAATGCAAGTCGGCCTCGTCGGGAAGATAGCGAACGGCCTCCCGCATCCTTTCCAACGCCCCGCTAAAGTCGCCGCGTTCTGCACTTCTTCGGCCTGAATGCCAGTATAACAATCCCCAACGGTGGTCATCTTCCCCACTTAAAACCACCGATAACACCTCCCCCTTCCACCCCCCCTTTCCAGGTAGAAACCCCAGTCGCGTTACCGCCAACGGCAGATCCTGCCAAGGCCACCCCGGTTTCTGATTCAGCCAGCCCAGGCGTCCGAAATCCACTCCTCGCAGGCTGATCAGGACCTCCTCCAGATCCCCTTGGTTCTCAGCCCACATTAGATTCATTTCACCCCACAGCGGTTCCAAGTCAGCTCCTGCATGCCAGCGATCCAAGATTAACGTCTGGAAATCTCCTGCCCGAATTTCGTTTACCACTTTTCGTCCTGCCGCCCCTCGCTCTGCTATGGCCGTTACTGCTGCGCCTCCATTCAAGATTACCGCCAGCGCAGTTATCGCCATGATCAACCGCCGCTGTCGTTGCGTCACTCCCGTAAGGACGTCACTGCAACAGATCAACACCGGCAACAACGCTGGTAGCATAAACCGCGGACCCCAATGAATGCCCGGACGACTTGCTCCCGATAGTAGCACCAGCAGGATAAATCCACCACCCGCCAGCCACAGTGGTTGATCCATCCATTTCCGTTTCAAAGTGATCGGCAGACCCAGGCAAACCCAGGGCCAGGCGAAGATTAGACCCTGACTCTTCACCGTCAAGGCGAAAGCTGATCCTGTCAGCCAGCCATGAAGTAGGCCGATAATTGATAATAATCCCGCACCGATCACCAGCCACAGCGGCCTTTTAAGCATCAATGCAACCACTGTCAGAAGTAGGAGAATGACTGCAAAGGTCGGTCCCGGAAGAGGAGCATCGAACAGCGAAGTGATGATCCCTTCAACCTTTTCGAGGATGGTTGCATGAGTCCAAGCGAGATGCAGATTAGTACCCCACTGCGGTGGTATCCAGCGTCCATTCAAGGTGCGCTCAAACAGCAACGTTACGGTCAGACCGAGAGCCAATCCGGCTGAATAAAGCGCCATAAGCGGCCCGCGACGTGGATATTTGGTTACGGCCAGAACTATGAGGACCAGGGGGAAGAGAAATCCCGCCTCCGGGCGAAGGTAACTCCCGGCGGCCAGAGCCATTCCCGCCCAGAACCATGACCGAGCTTCGATTTTCTTAAACGCCAGCGTGTGAAATAGCGGCAACAAACATAACAACGCCAGGCCATGTTCCCAAAACGTCAAACCGTAAAATATCAGGCTACCGCCCAGGATCAGCATGGCCCCGGCCGTCAGCCGGAATATTCTCCGGCAAGCATACAGCCACAACGTGAAGGACAAACTGGTGAGTACGGAAAATCCTAACGGGCCCAAGAACGAAAATAATAATCCTCCCAGCGCGGGATAGAGCGCGGGGAAAATGCCGGTGGCGCGATCTTGCGAAACTGTCGCGAACGGCGGTGGAAGCGGGAAGTATTGTCCTTGCGGGTTACTTGGGGTGGAAATTTCGAGGTTGAGAGAGCGGTCATCGGAAGAAAACAAGCCTCGCGCCATCAATCTTTTCACACCGTCATCAACACCCCAGGGCAATCCTCCCGAAAGTGCGGCAGACATGAACGCCAGAGTCAGCGCCAGCGCGACCCAAGACAGAAAAGGCCAGATTCGCATCCGGCCTTTTCGGGAAGTTGGTTTGGACTCATCACAAAACGTAGTGTTGTCCCGGATAGAAGAACCAGTTAAGCATGTCTTTGGTGATTTGCTGCACCTGGCCGTTATCATTCTTCAGGAAGAAGAGTGGGAACGTAAACATGGCGGTGCGATAACCCAGCGAAGTCGTGTAGACCGGAACCTGAATGCCATTGAAAATGATGATTTGCAAGACCCGCGGTTGATTCTCATACCGCATCGCCACCGGTTTCAACTGATTCTGCGAGATGGGGTCGTAACGATAATCCACTTCCAGTGTATCGCTGCTTTCCCAGGGTTGGCCGTAGGGATAAGAGACCTGAATGGTGTAGGGATTGTAACTTTCGATCTCACCGGTAACCCCCTTGGAGGCATTGTACACTCGATACACTGCCATCACCGGTTGCTTTAAGGGCTGCACCGTACAATGCACCGGCGTGGAACCCGAGACCACCTCAGAGTTCTCATTCAGAATCGTCGGAGGCGTCAAACTCGTATCGGTAGTGGTTGAGTTGTAGGTATACAGGGTCACGGCATCATTGGATCGGGTGAACCAGTCCACCTCCAGCAGCGCCTGGCGATTGGGATAGAAGTTGGGCAGGTAGAGCAGATTCCCGATCAAATTAACGTGGTTGGAATCCACGGAAACCGCCGGTAAACCTTCTACCGTGGGGATGCCACCCATGAAATCGGGAGGCGACGCGGTGTTGGGGTATTTCGCGGCGTATCCTGTGATCAATTGCATGTATTCCCCCAGGAAGGAGCTGCTGCTGATCACATTGATGTTGCCGGCGCCGGCCACACGGAATGCGCCGTAAAGCACATTGCGGCCTTCATACCAAACCCGACCACCCACGTCCAAATAGTCAGCCAGCACTTGATTGCGATGGTTGACGTAGTTGATATCACCGGACATGGTATGGCTGTCGTGGTAGAAAATCACCAGTTTGTACTGGCTGATCAACGAATAGGGAATCGGGCTTGCCGCCAGGTCGGGAGCGTTATAATTCGAGTTGTCTTTAAATTTAACGTCCACGCCGTCCATTACGTAGTTATCATAGTCTAACTGACCTTGCAAACCGGTTAGAAGGTTCTGCCAGAACACGTTGACACAATCGGAATTCGCGGCGGTAAACTCGTAAGTCCCACCGTTGAAAGTTTCATCTACCACCAGGATGTGGTGCTGGAAACTCGGCCTGACAACGTTGAACGAGATAGTGGCGGCCTCATCACACAGCGTGAAGGCATCGTCGCGGCACCACGCGGAGAGGACATACGATCCCGTCTCCAATCCGGACATCTGCACCGTTTTAACGTCCGACCACACGGAATCACTCCACGCCCAGAGTGTGTCGCCCGGTGTTTTTATCAGATAGTGGGTGTATTGCAAGGGTATTTGGTAAAGGCTTTTGTCATCCGGATCGTCACTCCTCCAGTTGAAAGCAATCCCACCCCAATTGGGGGTGATTTCATCCAGACAGAATAAGGTGTCTATCACATAGACATGCAACCCATACGCGGCATCGGGACTGGATTGCGGCTTGATCAAGGGGTTATTAGGCGGATTGTTGGAGCGGTAGAAAGTCTTATAATCCACTGAACTTTCCACGCCGAGGTTATCCACGGACTTGACAAAGAACAGGTGCTCGGTCGTATCGCCGGCCAAGGTCAGAAGGTACACGCGAGCCTGCATGGCCGTGGTATCATACCAGGTGATTTGACTCTGGTGGGACAGGAGATAGCCGAACTGCCCCCCGGTCTCTTCGGCATCTTTAAATCCGGAAATAAATGCTGTGTCCGTCACATCTGCGTAAAGGTAATGGTCCACAAATCCATCTGCGTCATAACCCACCCAATGCAGGGTTGGCGCATAAGAGAAGACGTAGAAGTTGATGATGTTGAACCTGAAATCAATAAAATAGGTAGTATTTGGCAGTATGGATCCACCCGGCAGTGCCACCAAAGCTCCCTGGGCGCTTCGGGTAATAAACTGTCCGGATTGCAAGGTGTCAACCCAGGAACTGTCATAGGCCATGTAGTAATCCACACCCGCGATAAAGGGTGCGTTAGGGTCGGAGCCGTAGACTTTTTCCGACCCCGGCTGCATGGCGGTGCCCTGCATGGAGAGAATGGCGACCGGTCGGCCTAATTGGGCGACCTGGAAGGGCATGGCATTCTGCTGCGTCAGCGTGGAATCGGCGGCGTTCTGAGGAACGTTGACGATCTCGACGGTGGGCGCTTGATTGCCGATAAACTCGCCGCTGATCTCGCCGCAACCTTGCAGCAGAACCAACACCGTCAGCAGGGTGATCCCAATTCCAGCCGTTATTTGCATTTGCTTGGTAAGCATCTTATTCTCCCGCATTGTGGTCTGTGGCCTAAAAAAGCCACCAGGGGTAGGTCTGGTTAAGCGCCTGAGTTTACGATTTAACCGGCGGTTCCGACGGCACAAACGAAATAGGTTTGGGCGCCTTCGGCGTGCCCGGTTTGCGAGCCACGCTCGGCTGTCCGTAGGCCAAGCTTAAGGTGAAGAAATGGTTGTTCCCCAGCTTATCTATTTTTGTGAAAGCGTAGTCTACTTTTAGGGATAGCGTCGGTAGAGCGATATTTAAACCGGCGCCCAGACTCAATCCATCCATGGAAGGTGATCCGTCTTCGTTGATAATCGGATATTCCACGAAGGGGTCTTTATTATTATCCTGAAGGTATTCATCCCAGGAGTAACGCTTGAACCCGTTAATTTTTTTGCCAACGCGTAAGAACCCCATCTGAGCTATACCATATTCCAGACCGATACAGGCTTGTTCCAAGTTGTCGTTGGGATGCCAGCCTTCTATTGCAAGAGTCAGCACATGCGGGTCCTGGTTTAATAATCTCATGGATCCGCCGAACTTGAAATTAATCGGCATGGGGAAGGGCGAACTCACGAAGTTCATGTCCGGGCCGAAATTCGAGATGGACATGGCGATGACCACCGATTTCCAGGCCGTGTTGTAAAACGTTCCCACGTCGAAGGCCATGCCGGTGGCCTTTTGATCGGCCAGATTTTCTTGGATGAACTTGACCGTCGCTCCGACTGAGAATTTATTCGTTAGACGCTGAGCATAAGTGACGCCTAAAGCCAGATCCGAGGCCATAAAGGTGCGCCCCGTCCCATAGGGCATCAGGGGGGTTGTTTCATCCATCTTGTCGGTATGCAGGAACGTCGCCTGGACACCCACTGCGGCGCTCAGACTGCGTATGGGCCATACCCCGCCTAAATACTCGAACTGAATACCCGCCGGATACACGATGTGCGTCAGCATGAAGTCCGGACGCCGCAGTTGCACCAAGCCACCGGGGTTATAATAAAGCGCGGAAGCGTCATCAGCCACGCCGATGAATGCTTCGGCCATGCCCATGGCCCGGGCGCTCACACCCACCTTCAAGAATTGCACTCCCGTCGTTCCTACCTTAGCCTGACCCCAGCATAAGGCCGGGATGGTCAGTACAAGCACCAGGAGTATTAAACGCTCTTTTCGCATGATTTCTGCTCCCGTTTTCCGGTGAGACTTTTGGTCAGATAAGGTCATCCAGGTTGTTGATCAGGTCGGCCAAAGCTGCACGACCTTCGATGGTCGCCAGATTGAAATCCTCCGGGCCTAACGAAGGATCGAAATTGACGATGGCATTCAGCGCCAGAGCGTCGTCCAGGCTGGCCTGGAAATCTCCCAGGCTGTAGTAATTTTCCGTTTTCACCAGGAGTAGATCCAGATAATTGATCTGAGGCTCATGAGTGAAGGTCCAGGTGGGATCCAGCGCCAGAGTCGCTACGACCATTTCGTTGGATTGAACCCAATACAGTTCACCGGACGCCTGCAAGGAGAAAGCATGCCCTCCCAGCGCCTCGATAAAACTCGGATTCATACCGATCGCCCAGACAAAGTTTGCATTTCCAGTTTCGGGCATACCCAGTTTCGTATTGACCCACCCCCCACCGGACAATATCTGGACCAACTGATCCCGAGCCGCGACCAACCTCGCTACAGCTTGTGCGACACCCAAGGAATCACCAATTTGCGAAGCATAAGCAGAATCTTGGTAGGCTTCCAGGGAATCGTCCTGAGCATCCTGATAGCCTTCACCGAAGGATTGGCCGGCAGTTAAGTAATTTCCACTCTCGTACTGCGACCAGGCCAAGTCAATCCAACCTTGAACCGTGGTGGGATTGGCCGGACCGGTGCTGTCGTCCTTACCGCAGCCGGCCAACAGTGACAGGCCAACCAGGGCGATCAGTGGTAGTGTTTTCAGGCAGCTTTTCATGAAAGAAGTCCCTACTGTGTTTGTGAATCCGACCACCATCTTGTCACTCCGCAAAGGAGGGCGGGAGGTCGGAGAAGTTAGCGCAGGAGTACCATCTTCTTGCTAATCTGTTGTCCACCCGACCTCAGACGGTAGAAGTAAACGCCGCTCGACACGGATAAACCTTGTGCGTTTAGACCTGACCAAACCACCTGGTTGATCCCGGCATTCCGCTGACCATCCAAAAGTGTGGTCACCAACCGACCCGAAATATCGAACACCTCGAGATTCACCAGACCGGTCTGTGGCAGATTGAAGCGAATGGTCGTTTCGGGGTTGAAGGGATTGGGGTAGTTCTGCGACAGCTCCAGACGCGAAGGCAACATAACCGTTCCCAGCCCTTGACCGCTAACCACCCGGTAAGTGCCGCCGCCGGATATTTCTGCGGATAGCATGGTTCTGTCGGCGCTTAAGGCCGAGGGTAACGCCTGCCAGGATCCGCTGGTCCAGCGAGCCACTGCGCACGATTCGGCAGCACGGCCAGCGAGCAATTCATCATTTAAAGTGAACGAAATCTGCCCTTGGGCCAGTTGCGAGCTGCTGCTCATAACCTGATAGGACGGGCTTACCGCCTCCAGTTCCGAACTCAGTGGTTTGAGTGTCGAGTAAAGTTCGGGCATGACACCCCAAACTCCAGCGCCCGTGGCGACGCGACCCGTCAAAATCACGTCTCCGCCCAGGTTCAAACTGGACAGTGTGCCGGAGAGATTAGTGGCCACAAAGGATTGTTGCAGCAGCGTATCCCCGCCGGTGATGTTCGTAAAGGTGATGGTCAAGCGGCAAGGATACTGTAGGCTGTCCATGGCCAGGGAGAACGGCTGAATGTACACGCCCGGACCGTTCAGATCCATGAACATACTGTCCACCAGCACGTAACCCAGCGTATCGGGAACGTCCTGTTCCAGGCGCATGTAAGGCGGGCCCATCAGCGGAATCGTGCTCGCCAGAACAAATTGCAGACTGCTTAAGTCCACCGGGTTCTGTAGCATGGATAAAGTGATATCCCAACTCAGCTCGGAACTTCCGCCGGTGAAGCCGATTGGCCAGCGCTGTCCATTGTTATCCGGTTCGGAGAGCGTGTTGGCGGGTGATCCGGCTTGTAGAGTGTAACGCTCCTGGGGTGTAGAGCCGCTGTTCACAAACTGGGGATTTATATTGGCATTGCCCAGGCCTGGGAAGATGATTCCCGCCGTGTCCCACACATCGCTATAGGTGACCATCATGGTCGAACCGACCAGGGAAACGGCGGTAAAAGCGTTACCCGACCAGTCGGAACTACCCAGAATCGTATTGGAGACCAGCGAACCGTCATCCGAATTAGAGGTCATCAGCCAGCCGCTGGTGGTCACCGGCGATGCCAGCAGGGTGCAGTAATTGAGGATCGGGGATGACCCTTGAGTATACAGTGCCTGGCTGTGCGGAGCTACATTTTCCGCGATCAACGCGCGGATAATCAACGGTGAACTGGCTTCCGTGATATACAACCCGCCGCCTTTGACCGAAGCCGTGTTGGCGAAAATGGTTTCATCATGGATGAATGGCCGCGTGTTGGAAATTATGGCTATTCCGGCCCCTTCGGAGGCGGTATTGTCGTGTATGGTATTATTGTGGAATTCGGTGGTGGAACCGCTGCCCAGGTAAACTCCTCCGCCGGTTAGGGTGGTCGTGTTATGGTGAATGTCGCAGTGATGCACCACACCCCTCGTACCAGAGAGATACAAGCCGCCGCCGCTGGAGGCGGAGTTATTGTAGATCTGGCAGGAATCTAAAACCGGCTGGGTTAACCAATCAGCGTAAATCGCCCCGCCCAAAATGGTCAGATTATCATGGATCAGACACTGCCGGAAGGTGGGAGCAGAATTCCCGGTTAGGAATACGGCGCCGCCTATAAGCGAGACATTGCCGTACCATTCGCAGTGCTCGAGCAACGGTGAGGCATTGGTAATACTCGTCGCTCCGCCCAAGCTGTCCGCACCCCGGGTGAAAGTGGCATAGCGCACCACTGAACCGGACGACCCCTGGTCAAATCTGAGGCCTGCCCAGGTGCAGTCGGCGAGTATGGTCGAGAAATTGATGGGTGCCGAAGATTCGCCGTTCGCCAATAGCGTACCCTTGACCGTGATTTTGAAATTCCCCTCGAATTCGACGTCCACCCCTGGTTCGATCGTCAAAGTTTGACCCGCAGGAATAGTGACGTCGCCCACCACATAGTAGGGCTGATTGGCGGTCGTCCAGGTAACCTCGCCGACATTGCCGATCCAGTAATTGACCTGGCTAGTGCCGGTTCCGATCAACCTCACGTTCCAGGGGGAAGATCCCGGAATATCCGTGTATATATGCAGCATGGTATTATGGGGGCCCGTACTCGCCGGGCTGAAAACCACCGGCAACATCAGGGTATCATTGGTACTAATATGGAACAAGCTGGTGTCGAAAGGAACGTTGAAATTCAACTCGTCTTCCAGCACCAGACTATCCAATCCCAGGTCCAAGGCTCCGGTATTCCAGATCTTGATATACATGGTGCTGTCGTGGGTCAGAGGGACCACTCCGAACGCCAGCGTATCGCTGTCAAAATGGTAGATGGCGCTGGATCCCGACCCTGTGCAGACGATGCTGTCAGATCCGGCATTGCTGCTGAAGATAACCGGACTGAGATAGTTAACCTGTCCAAAGGGCTTAAAGCGGATCATGTAATGAACCGTGTCGTGGACCGCTAAAGTATCAACGATGTACCAGGGGCGATCGGAATAGGGGGACGGGCTGATGGTATCCAAGGCGAAGAAATTGGCGCCACCCGGATAACTGAAATTGCCGAGGTTAATGACCAGCTTGGATTGAATCGATCCCTGGTCCTCGCCGTCGTTCCAGACCATAACAGGCAGCTCCAGCGAGTCGCCGGCGGATACCAGACCGAAGTGCAAAGAATCCGGTGACAGTTTCAGAATCGGATTAACGCCGGTACCATGCAGGTTGAGTTGCGGAATGTAGGTCGCATCATTGCTGTGAATCCCTAAAATGCCGGCCACGTCGGCGACGGCGGTCGGCATGAAAGCCAGCGTTATATCCACTGAACCGTGGCTGGGAACTACGATGACTTCCTGTATGGGATCAATCAGGCTGTCGTAATTGCTGCTGAATTGAGAATTGGAAATGGCCAGAGAATCTAAAGTCAAAGCCGCCCCGCCAATGTTATACAAAGTAACGGCTTGATTCCCGGTCGTGTTGATTTTCTGCAATCCAAATTCGACCAAATCGGTATGCAAACCGGTCGTGTCGGGTTCGTAGTGAGTGACTAAAGTATCCGGGCCGAAAGATAACATAGGGATAGTAGGTGCGGCCAGGATCCCGTTACCGTAGGCGCCTATGTTGGCGCGGCCTCCATTAGGAGCCGGTTCACTGGAAAAAGGCGCGAGCGGGGAGGCTGCGTCAATGGTGGCGCTATAGTTCTGCACACGCAGGTCGCCGGCAGCTTGATTGATGAAGTAGGGATTGACCCACATGTTGCCTTCACCCATGATCAGCAGGGTGTCGGAGGTCACGCTATCAATGTCGCAATAAGAAATTTCACCCGGATCGAACAGGAACCAGTAACTGTCCCATACGATGGAATTTCGCATGGACAGCTTGTCGTCGGTTTCCACATAAAGGCTATAGCCATCGCCGGAACCGTTGCCGGCGATGGTCAGGTGATTGGGGATGAGACCTGCGACATTGCCCATATACACGGCATGACCCTTGTCATGGGAAGCGAGGTTGTCCATGAACAAATTGTAGGCAAATTCCGGCGTGCCGCCCCAAAGGTAAACGGCGCCACCGTCAAAATCCGCCCAATTGTCCACGAAAGAGCAATGCTTGATCGCCTGGATACCACCGTACATATACACCGCTCCACCGCAGGAATTAGGATAAACGCCCTGGGCTAATCCCAACTCGAAGCGGCAATATTCCAGCTTGGAATTGACATGGGCGTTTACAAAACGGATACCACCCCAGCCTACCAGGGAACTGGCCGCCGTGAAGGTGATGGAATCCTGCTCCGTGCCCACCGCTTGCAGCAGCCCAAAGACCTTCAATTGGTAATTCCCCTGGAAGATGACCTGGACATTTGGTCCGATAAAAAGCGTATCGCCCTGTGGTACAGTGAGGGTGCTGTCCACGAGATAGGGTGATCCGGTAGAATCCCAGGTTACGGTCCCGATGAGAACGCCTCCAACGTGAGTCGCGTCCAAGCCGAAGGTTCCGGCAGGGATAGACGGCGCCCTCCGAGTCGGCGTAGGAGCCGCATGGAGGACCGTGGTCATCAGAAGGCCACTGATCAGTAAGAAGCTGAGTAGGCGGGATGGCTTGATCATGGATTGCTCCAAAGGTTCTTTTATAATCCACCGATATGTGGTGTATATCCCGTGCGGCGGTTTGCTACCAGTCGCGCCGCTGACAGGATCAGCGGATAATGACGAACTTGCCGGTCGAAAGCTTACCCTTATTGGCGGGCGTCATATCTTCCACGGCGAACATGTAAATACCGGAAGCGACCTGTTGGCCGTTGCGGCTGTTCAGATCCCAGCGTTCTGAATTTTCACTTACCCAACCCAAGTTGGAATCGCCCAGATTGTTGGCGGTCTGGCCGCTGTGCGGGATGATCGCTACCAAATCGCCGGCTACAGTGTAAATCCGGATCAAACACTGGGCAGGGAGATTGATGAACTCCAACCTCCGGTCGGTCTGAGGGAAGAAGTCCGGCGTGCCGTCATCCTGATTTTCCCAGGACAATCCCGAACCCGGCTTCGTCTCAATGTAGGTAGTGGTGTAATCCTCGTATGCGCGGTAAGGATTAGGCACTACACCAACTTTATGAGTGGGGTCGCCGGAGGGCGCGGCATAGATCCGGTTGGCGTTACGCGCCGTTTCCAATGGTTCAGTGCCTGATTTGGGGTCGCCGTAATCGAATGCAGTGACCGCATAGTAGCGGGGGAACAAGGCGTGCGCGAAGTGAATCGTATCCACGTAGGAGGTATCTGACTCCCAGATGGCGCCCAGGCCGGAGTTAGCTCCCACTGGTTTCAGGTAAAAAGTAAATCCATTGGGAAAGATCGAATCCGGCGGCTGGTTAGTCAAGTTGTTGGGGTAAGTCGCTAAAGAGTCGTCCGAGCTGTAGTATCCAAAGTCCACACGGTCAAATTCGGCCAGCAGTTCGTAGTCAACTTCCAGACCGGAATTGGAGACGTAAACGCGATAGCCCTCGAAGTCTTGTACACCCGAGAACGGATCGTAATATTCAACGTTTTCGGCATTATTTTTCCAGCGTAAGACGATGTAATCTTCACCGGTTTCGTAGGAAAGCTCCGGGATGGGGGGTGGAGGCGGTCCGCGGAAGTCGGGGATGCCATCTCCGGGATCCAGCACGCCGTTGCCTTGGGTGTAGCCGATATTCAACTCGCCATAGCGAGGATCGGAGACGAACTCTGGACGGGGAATGTTATCTTCACCATAGTTCAATTTCCCATCTCGCTCACCGGCATCCGGTCCTGGATAGACTCCCTGAGGTACCCCGAAGTAGGTGCACATGCAATCGGGGGCAGCAGCGTATAGTCCGTCCGAACCTACATCCTCGCCGAACCAGCCGTCGCCATTGGAATCTATCATTTCGTTGTCGTAGACTTTGGCTGCCCAGGCGGCATTGTATTGGTAGGGACCGAAATTGAAACGGGAAATGTCCACCAGGTTATTGCCGCTGACGTCATCCTGCGGATTATCATTGGTATGGAAATTAGGCGCGGCCACGTAACCGATGGTCATGTGGAACTTTTCACCCGGATTCAAACGGTAAACGTCCTTGCCGTCCGGTCCGGTGTGATCGAAGATGCCCAAAGGTCCCCAAGATAGCAGATAGCGCGTGTCATACCCATTCGCCAGATCGCCGGCATTCGAGAGAGGTTGCAAGCGCCATTGATGCGGTACTAGATTGCCTGTTAAAGGGTCAATGGCATATTGGGGATTATCCCCTATGTATTCATGATCGGCCACATAGGTCTGATCGTAATCGAATTCGCCGTTGGACATGACGAAGTATTTGCGGGCGTCGCCATCGGGCGTGCCGTAGATGTTGGTCCAGTTCCCCTCGGAATGGTCATCCTGCCAGGACGGCCCGAAGTCCAGTTCCGGAGTGCCGTGGGAAATCCACCAGTTGAAGGAGGTCTTAAGGCGGGGGTTGGGAGCGCGCACCACGCGCACACCGGTGATGCCGTCGCAGGAAAAATCGCTGCCGGAGTTGACGTTGTTGGGTCGGCCGTCGTTGTCGGCGATCCAGGCTGCGTTGATCACCAGAGTATCGGGGATGGGATCGCCGCCCTGGGGATCGGGTAACATGCGGATGTACCACTGTTGGAACCCGCAAATGTCGTCCTCATGGCGGAGACCTTCGTCTTCCTGACCCACGTCCGCGTCAACATAGAGGGCTACATAAAGGTTTTTCAGGAAGTTGGTGGCAATGTTCTCGAATTCGTAGTCAATCAGGATGAAATTTTGGGCGTAGTTGTATGACCAGGCATACGAAGTTTGTTTAACCTCAATACCTAAAGGAAAGTGTGGCCCGTCAATGATGTCGCTGCCCGTCCAGATGCTCTCGACCAAGGTGTCCGTGTAAACCGCTAAGAAATCCTGTTCGGCAATGGCGTCCGGACTGGTAACCAGCTCACCCATGCGGTTGATGGAGTTGGGTATAGTGGATCGCTCCACCATGCCATGTTCCTCTTTAGGCAAACCACCGACCTCGCCCGGTTCCATCTCATACTCATCGCGCCCCGGGCCGGTCCAGCCTTCTGAACCCACGGAAACACGGGGAAACTCAAACCCGCCCTGCTGCACCAACGCGCCTACCCAAATCGCTCCCATGAACAGATACTGGATATTCGAGTTGCCGGGGAATTCGCATTGCGGCGCCCAAATCTGGTTCATGTACTCCGGATCGGACATAGCTTCAGAATCGCCTTTGCCCAGGTTGCCGAAGAATCCCCAGTTGGTGACCGTCAACCAGACGTTCCCCTTGCGATGCGTGCGGTTATATCGAGCGATATTATGCAGAACATCGGTTTCGGGAGGCTCATACTTCTGGGCGACCGGTCCCACGGGATTGTCGCGAGCTTCCAAAGTCGCGGCCAGCGCCAGCAGCGCTATGAACAGGCTGATGAAGATCCGCTTATGTAGCATCTTTGCTAACCTCTCACACTTTGTGGTGCATGCGCACGATGAGCGGGGGATCAACCCCTGGATATTCTCTTAAAGGCTTATCTGGAAGCCTGGGAACTCTATTGTTATGAACTTAAACCGGGACCGATTACCAATTACCCAGACCGTAAGCGCCGATTTCACCACCGCTCGGCCCGGCTGTAGCGGCGGGAGAACCCGCTTGCAGATGGAAATCACCGGCGGCGGCGTTTACGAAGAGCGGATTGCTGGTGATGTTGGTGGCGTCTGGCGTGAATCCGCTGTACAACGTGAAGGCCGGATCCGGTTGATGAAAATCATTGTAACTCACGACCGGACTTGACGATCCCCAGACTTGTAAATTGCATCCATGCCCGTTGGTTGGGGTTCCGCTATAGTTGAAGGCAACGATGTTCTGCGCGATTTGCGGGTCGGACGTTTCTGCCACGATGATACCGCCGTAGGCATTCGCCGAAATCGTATTATACTGGATGATCGGCGAGGATTCGTTCTCGCATTTGATTCCCCAGAAATCGGTTCCGTACACAAGATTCGATTCGATGGTCGGCGAACTATGGAAGCTGCACAGAATTCCATAGCCAATGCCGTTAAGGATACGGTTGTGGCGAATTAGCGGATGCGAGTTGTTATAGCAGTTGATACCGACAGGACCAAACCCGTCAATGACATTGAGCTCGATCGTCGGCTGAGCTTGGTTCAGACAACTGATCGCCGCCCATTCGCTGCCCGTGAAGGTGTTACCGCTGATTTCCGGCGCGCAATTCTTGACCGTGATGACACCAGCAAATGGAGGTTCGATGACAGTCGAAGAGCCTTTTTCAAACCGGGAATTACGAATGTAGGAAGAGGCTTCGGCGCCTTCAAAGATCAGGCCCATCCATTTGGCTTGGACATTGGTGGAATCCAGCGGTTTGAAAACCGCACCATCCGCCAGCAAGGTGCCTTCGACACGCATGCTGTAGGTGTCATTGAACAACACCAATGCCCCGGGTTCGATGGTCAAGACCTGGCCATCTGGTACAAAAACGTTGCAGGAGACATACCAGGGATTCGCAGCGGCGGTCAGTACACGCCCGCCGATGGCGCCACGCAGCTCGGTCGCGCCTATATAATAAGGTATGGAGCCGATCGCTCCGCCGTCCGAGGCAGCGGAAATGCAGGGTGAACAGGGATCCAGATTGTACAACTGCGTCCACTGGTCTTCATACATAGGACTCATGCTGAAATTGAAATTCAGGTCGCAGGAATCCCCATTGGCATTGACCGTTAGACGTTCGCCGATCCCCTCCGGGCAGTCAGCCCATTGCCGGGCGTTGTTCTCAAAGCTGTTGGTATAGTGGATAACCGGCTGAGCATTTAGAGTGAAGGGATCGCCGGGTTCCGGTTCGCAACGCACGCCATCGCCGTCATTCTCAATGATGTTGTCATCGAGAAGGCGCGGACGACTGTTTAAACCGATGCAGTAAATGCCGTGGTAACCGTTGATCAGAACGCTGCACTTACGGATGATGGGGCTGGAATTCCAACAGAAAATGGCTCCATTGATCCAGATGCCGTCCAGATCGTTGACCCATTGACCGGTCGTGTCGTTGATATGTCCCGGATAGCGTTGCGTGGAATCCCAAACTGCGCCGTACTTAATCTGGCAATAAGCCATTTCGGAAGTATCGTTGCCGGAATCGAAGATAATAGCGCGCCACTGACCGCGATCCGGAGAGCCTAATGCAGCAGGCATAGAAGTGAAGACGATGTTGTTGTCTGCATTACCGACGGCTTGCAGATGACCCTTAACCATGAATTTGAACAAGCCGCCGAAGCGCAATTCCACGCCGGGTTCGATCGTCAGGGTTTGACCTTGGGGGACGGTCAGGTCGCCGGTCACCCAGTAGGGGCTGTTGGCGGCGGAGAGCGTTCCGGTCTGATCACCCGAAATCTGGGTCCCGCTGGGAGTAAGACCGGGACCGGTAGTGGTCACGTCTTTGTTGGAACAGCCGGCGAGAATGATGGCTGTGCTGAGCATCAGCCAGAGGATAGCCCTCGATTTCATGCTTACACTCCTATGCTGCCGAATTTCAGAAGGTCAAACCCAGGGAGAAGATGACCTGTCGAGGTGGATCATAGTTCCTGGGATTATGATCGTAGTCCGTGCCTACATCGTATGGCCCCGGGAATGGCTCAGAACTTGAGGAGACATGTGTCGGGTACGTGGAATCGTAGGCGTTTCCCGTCTCCGCATACAACGTGCGGATATTCCGAGTATCAAACAGATTGTATACTTGGATACCCGCCACCAAATTGGTATTGCCCCGCATGGTGAAGTATTTTTCAAACTTCAGGTTGGTCAACTCATGCCAGGGATAACGGGCGCTGTTTTCCGGGATCTGATTGTCTGGAAGTCCTGTCGTCCAACGAGTGGGTGTGTATGGTTCGCCGGAACCATAGCGCCATTCCAACGTCATCAGCCAGTTGTCGGGTAATTTCAAGCCGAACAGACTGGGATGTTGGCCTTTCTGGTAGATGAGCGTCGCGTAGACGTTGATTTTTTGGGTTTCGTCCCAGCCTAAGGGATGCTCATCCTTGTTGACAGGAATGTTGTTCAAGCGATATTGCTGTGCTGCCAAGGCTGAAGAGGCTTTGCCGAAGGCATACGAGAAGTCCCACTTCAGAGAAATCGTGAAATTCCGCGAGAAGTTATTATCCACCGATACTTCGAACCCGCGTACCCGACCGTAGTCCAGATTGACATAACGATCCAAAGTGTAGCCGGAAACGATGTATTCGGGTAGGGTGGAAATTAACCCGTAAATGTCCTTGTAGTAGCCTTCCACGTTAAAACTCAAGTCTTCAGTTACCTGAGTCTGAACCCCCATGGCGTATTGTACAGTCTTTTCGTGCTTGAGATTAGGATTCCCCACGAAGCTGCCGGGGATGATGTTCCCCGTGTTCGATTTGAAGAAGTACTGATACTGGGGCGCCTGGTAGAAGTGGCCGTAGTTGAAGTACAGTTTGGATCGGTCGGTGATGGGATGCGAGATGCCCAGTCGAGGCGCAATCTGATAGGTTCCACGCTTGGCAATGGTGGCTCCGGGCTGGCCATCCGACACCGCCTGGCGGGAGGCGTCCACCAGGTCGGGATCATGGATGATAAAATCGCTGCGCATACCGGCGTTCACGATCAAACCTTCGAATTCCATCTTGTCCTGGAGGTAGAACGAGCCTTCCCAGGGTTTGAAGTGGTAGAAGTCGCGTGTCTCGCCGCGATCCGGCCACGGACTCCCCGCTGGAAGAGGCACATCGGGATTATTATAGGGTCGGTCGGGGTTTTGAATGGACTGCATCTGCATATCGCGATACTTCAGCTCCACGCCGCTCTTGAGTTCATGCGATTTTGAAATCTGGCTGGTGAAATCACCTTTCAGAGAATATTCCAAAGTCGCCCGATCGTACCAATAGGCCGTCTCGTCCCATTGTCCCGGATTCAGGAAACGATCCACCGTGTTCCAGATACCATTGCCGTTGTTGTCCTGGAAGGGCTCGCCCTGATCGTAATTATTGTTGGGGGGATTGAAAGCACGAGTCATGTAGGTAGTGGTGCCCTCTTCCATATCCTTAAGATTAGACCAGGTTGAGTTGGGGTTCCAGAGCCAGAAATTGACAGGCCAATCCGAGCCGTGGGCGTACAGGTCAAAAGTGTATAACACGGGCATGGTGGGATCGTAACCGTAATTCAGCTCGGAAGGATACGTGAAGAGTTCGTATTCGTCGAAGTACCCGTTAGGACCGTTATACTGGCCGTCCATAGTAGGTGGTTCATAGATGAAGTCGCCGGTATTGGGGTTGGTGCGCGAGCTGGGCATATCGAAAAAGACTTCACCCGGATCCCACATCCCGTTGTAGACATTATTTTGGTCGGGAGTATCAATGAAAGGTTCGCCGGTGTCGTAGTAAAAATCACCATCCCAGAACGGCTCAAACAGGTCATCATCCGTAGTGAAGTTCATCTGACGATCTATCTGGCCGTTGATGTTGGAATCGTAGTACCCTTCGCCGGATCCATCATAGGTCTGGTTGTTGTTGGAGTCCCAGAAACGTTCGCCATCCCAGCGGCCATTATGATTCCAGTCTTGCTCGAACAACTGCGGTTCCGAGGGGTCCCAGTGGCCGTTGCCGTTTTGATCAGTGTAGTCGTCCCAGGGGTCATATTGCGCGATGTTGTTCTCTCCGGTGACCGGATTGACGCGATCCGTCCAGGGTTCGGCGAAGTCATATCCGCCGTTGCTATTTAAATCCACCCAGTCTTCACCGCGATCCCATGCGCCGTTGCCGTTCAGATCTTCATACCCTTCGCCGTTGCCGTCGTACTGGTAATTATTGTTGGCGTCCACATAACCATCGAAGGGGATGTGCTTGTCCAGGTCGGCGGCGTCAATGACGCCGTTGCCGTCGGTGTCGCGATATTCGTTGCGCAGGTCCTCGACTTCAGTCTGCAACGTGAAGTCGCCCGGGGTAACTCCCCCGCCCGGATACACGTGACTGCGAGTGGCAAAGCGGCTTAGCTGCAATTCGTAGAAGCTCTTATCATTCAACTGGTGGGTGAAATTCAGGCTTACGCCGGCGCGCTTGTTCACGGCGTAAGGACGGTTCGCGGTATTATATTTGTAGCGCCAGCCGTAATCTCCGGCGACCCCGCCTTCACCGTCGGGGTAGATATCCCAATGGCGGAAATATTGATTGGTCGTAAGTGTGATCTTTTTGTTGCCCGTCAACTGGTAGGCCAGTTTCAATGAAGAGGAAAATTCATTGTCGGTGCGCTGCGGGAGATTGATGCCCATGCCCAGGTAATCGTTGGCGGAACGGTTCGTACTCAGAGGCGTATAGGTATCGGTCAAGTCAGCGGTTCCTGAGAAGAAGAACGTGATCGGCTTGCCCAGCAGGCTTCTCGTGAAGGGGATAGGGCCTCCGGTTGACAATTCTACGCGATCCGTGTTGAAAGAAGTTTCTTGGATCAGGTTGTCGGTCGAGTATTTGACTTGACCGTTGTATTGATCTGAAGCCCCCTCTCGGGTAGTGACGTTGATGATGGCGGACTGCGCCTTGCCGTATTCCGCGTTAAAGCCCCCCGTCAAGACCTGAAGTTCCTGAATGTTCATGGCGTTCAGGTCAAAGTCAATCTTGGTGTTAACCATAGGGTCGCGAACGTCCATGCCATCCACAATGAACAACGTTTCTTCGGCGCGACCGCCGCGAGCATGGATGTTGCCTTCCGCGTCAATGGTGAAACCGGTCTGGCGGGTAACGGCATCGGTGATGTTGGTGACCACCATCTTGGAAAGATCCTGGGAACTCATGATGCGGGCATTCGAGGTTTGATCCAGGATGACTTCGGGCTTCTTATAGACAATTTCGACTTCCTTGCCCAAGTCTAAAACTTCGGTCCGCAGGTTGAAGTTCAATTTGGTGGTCAGATCGCTCTGCACCAGGACACCGGTTTGCCGCACCGGGCCATATCCCACTGCGGTCACCTTTACCACATAAGTGCCTGGCTGCAAATTGATAATGATGAAAGTACCTTCCAGGTCCGTGGCGGCGCCCTGAGAAGTTCCCTCAATCAGCACGTTGGCGCCCATGATGGGGTCCTTCGTGTCGGCGTCAACCACGGTGCCGGAGATCTTCCCGCCTCCGGCCAGCGCTATCGAGGGGATCAGCCAGAAGGCGGCGATCAGTAGTAAGATGATGGGGGACGATTTTCGGATCGTGAGCGACATGTGATCACCTCCGGAGGTGGCAATGCATGGTTATGGGGTGCGCGTCTGGCATTCTTGAAATGAATCTCGATGATTGGTCTCTTCGTGAAAAAAAACTCTTACGCTTTGGATACAAAAAAAAAGTAAGAACGGCGTCTGAATCCTATAATAAACAAGTAGAAATACAAAGAGGGAATCAGGATCAGTTGGCGATCTCACTAAAAAAAAGCGTGCAGGATCAATGAACTTGCACGCTCAATTTAAGATATTTTTAAGCGTAAGTCAAGTGCTTTTTTTTGCACTTTTTAAAGCTAACCGGCAACTTTTGTTTAAAAAAAATATCACAAGAGGCTGAGGTTCGCCGGGAAAAATGTTGTATATTAGGGTATAACGCACGGTTTTCTCACCGGAATCCCCGGTACGGATCTTGCATCGAAGCGCCCAGTGTGAATTAACATTATTTACGAGGTTAATCCATGGGACCGGAAAAAACTACCGAAAGCGACGAGATCCTGGAGTATCGCTTTGCCCACGAAGACTGCTGCGAAAGCGATTATTCCTACAATGAAGCCATCATGGATGAGTCCTTGACGGACTTCCTGAACGAAAAACACCACGATTTTCATTAGCGCCAACAGAGCTTCGCAGCTTACTTTTTCTCGATTTGCCTGAGTTTGAGCCACAGGGCGATGATCAGTATCGTAATCAAAATGCTGGCCACGCCCAACCCCAGACTCCGGAAACGGAAATCAGCAATCCCCTGGCGGCCTGACGCCGCAGCTTCATCTGCTGCGACCAACCCGCTATCTACTACCGCTCCCACCTTGGTTTCGTCCACCGTGTGCATCATGGTGCGCGCCAGCAGCAGCGCGTCTCTGGCCAGTTTCAGGTAATCCTGCGCCTGCGACACCTCAATGCCTCGCCTCTCCGCTTCATGGACCAAAAAGCGAGCTTCCACTTCCCGATTGCGCAAAGAATCCACCCGTTGACGGATGTTGACCGCGGTCTGATATCCCTTTTCGCCGGCGGTATGGCACTGACCGCAACTGTGCTCGCCCTCGACTCCCAACCAATCGTCCTGCGGCGTTAAAATCAGGTGGTTAGAGTGGCAGGCGAGACACTCCTTGATACCCGCGGCATCAAAAGCTTCCTTATGGGGACTGGTGAGAAAATTTTCGGAATTGGCCGGATGACAACCCCGGCAGACCTGGGCTACGTCTTCAAATCCGGGCGGAGTGGCCCCGTGGTTGCCATGGCAGTCGTTGCAGGCCGGCGCACCGATGTCGTTTTTCTCCAGCAACGCCACCCCGTGCACACCCTGCGAATACTCCTTATAGGTATTAGCGGGTAAGTTATGACGCGACATCAGTGCTTCATCCTCGTGACAGCGGCGGCAAGTTTTAGGCACATTGAGCGGCCATACCGGCGATTGAGGATTATTGGCTGGCAACACCCCATGAGAGCCGTGGCAATCTATGCACGTCGCCGCTTCGTTACTGCCCGCCTTTAAAGCGATGCCGTGGCGGCTGGTCCAGTATTTCTCATATTGGTCGGTGGCTAACCCAACGTTGTACTGCCGCATGAACTCGGGCTGAGCGTGGCAACGGGCGCAGATCTCCGGGATTTGCCGAGCCGAAGGGACGCCGAGAAACCCCTTCTGTGCGCTCATGGATACTTCCGGATCCTCCGAAGTGGGATCGCCTCCGTGGCAGGCTTCGCAGGAAAAGCCTCGACTGGCGTGGACGTCGTTCTGCGCCATCGCCTGAACCGGCGCGGCTAATTCGCCCTCCAGTTGCCCATGGCAGGTGCGGCAGGAATTTTCGGCAAACCCAGATATGGGGGTGAACAGTAATCCCGTTATTATCGCAACGAGGATGACAGAACGGAGTTTGATACGGTCAGTACCCGGAAGCATGGCTGCTGCCTCACTATTTAAGGGTGTACCCCACGATGGTCATGACAATGATGAAACTCACGGCCAGCAGACCGAAAAACCGGAATAGGCGGTTGGGTTGCCCGCTCTGTCCGGGTCTGTCCAAAAAAGGTACCAACGTCCACCCCAGTGCGGCCAGGCCAAAGCCCAGCACACCCAAAAGCTCGCCTTCGATGAACAGCACATGGCTGGGCAGAAACTTCAGCGTCTGGAACATGAACATGAAGTACCACTCCGGCGCAATGCCCGCTGGAGCCGGAGCGAACAGATCGGCTTTCTTCCCCAACTCCCAGGGGAAGAATACCGCCAGGATAGCCACAATATCCAGCACGAAAAGCCATAGAATCACATCACGAAGCACAAAATTGGGGAAAAAGGGCATTGCGCGCTTTTTTTCCGGCGCCAATTTGGAATGTGCCACTGGCTCGCCCATCCCCTGCACCTGCACAAAAGCCACATGGATGGCAATCAGCAGAGTAGTGATCATCGGCAGCACCGCCACATGGAATCCAAAAAAGCGCGTTAAGGTGGCTCCCGTCACGTCTTCACCACCGCGCAGAAAGATCAGCAGCGGCTCCCCGATGAACGGCACGACTCCTACGATATCCGTCCCCACTTTAGTCGCGAAGAAAGCCAGCTCGTTCCAGGGCAACAGATAGCCGGAAAATCCAAAGCCCAGCGAGAGCACGAACAATCCCATTCCCGTGATCCAGGTTAATTCGCGAGGCGGGCGGTAGCTTTGCGTGAAGAAATTGGAGAACATGTGAATGAAAGCCGCCAGCACCATCAAGTTGGCCGACCAGGAATGCACCGAGCGGATCAACCAGCCGAACTGCACTTGAGTGATCAGAAACTGCACACTCTCAAACGAAGTGTCCGCTCCGGGGCGATAGTAAAGCAGCAGCAAGATTCCGGTCATCACCTGGATGATGAATAAGAACAGCGTCACCCCGCCGAAGTAGTACCACACCGACTCGCGATGAATGGGGACTTCCTTCTTACTCGCGAAATGGATAACGGAATCCAGGTGATAGCGCTCGTTCAACCAGCGATACAGCTTTCCCTGGGGAGTAGAGCTCTTCTCCATTAGGCTTCCTTCTGGGAGACATAGACGTCACCGTTCAGCACATTAACCTCGAAGGGTTCCAGAGGCCGGGGCGGAGGCCCGGAGATGTTGCGGCCGGTCAAATCATAGCGTCCGTTATGACAGGCGCACCAGATGACACTCTCGTCCGCTTTGAACTGCACGGTGCAGTCGAGATGAGTGCACACGGCATCGAAGGCGGCGAATTTGCCATCCGGCCGCCGAATCAGTATACCCGGCTTGCGTCCGAATTTGAACATCACGGCGCTGCCCGGAGCCATCTGCGCCTCTTGCGCTACTTTCAGGTTGGCGGGATTGGCCTCGGCGATTTTGGGAGGAATCAGGTAGCGGATCAGGGGGTAGACGATCGCCCCCAGGAACCCCACCACCGCTCCACCTAAAAACAAATTGATGAAGCGCCTGCGCCCGCGATCTATCGTCTTATTTTCCACAATCATCCCTCTGGTAATAAACGAAAGGGGCAGTCTTTCGGCTGCCCCTCTACACAGGCGTGGTCTTACTTCTCTGCGGCTTTGATCGGGTGCTGGATCTTTTTCCAGTAAGTGGCGAAATCAAAGCCTTTGAATGTGGGGCTGGTCTTGTTGTGGCAAGTCATGCAGGTTTTCTCATCTGGGACCACCAGGCCATTTTCGACAGATTTGGCGTGATCCTTCATGATCGCCATGTTTTTATAGTCAGCGCCGGGACCGTGGCAGGCTTCACAGCCGACATTGGCTAAAGCCGCATTCTTGGGATCGGCGTCACCGATTTTATAGCCGGTCGCTTTACCGAATCCTGTCACGTGACAGCCAACGCATTTCTCGTTCTTCTCGGAACCGTCCTTCTTGTCCACCAGGACCTGATAAGCCCCGGCGTGCGGACCTTTTTCCCAGATCTGGTAGACATTCCCTTTGGCTGGGCCTTGATGACACATCTTGCACTTATCAGCGCCGACAAAGTTATGCTCTTTGTCCGCGGCCAAACCAGTGGTGAAGGCGAGAGTCACCAAAGCTAACAACGCAATGACCATGGTACGCAGCATGTATTCCTCCTTTTTAAGATCAATTGCTGACACCTATTATATTTGTGTTAAAAGTAACAAGTTCCCGCACATTTTGCAAGAATTATTTCCTTTTAATTCGATTCTAACAATTCTGGTGAAATAATTAACAATTATACCAATTTGAAGTATTATTAAGAGAGGTTCGTTGGGAGTAGTTGAGTTGTTGGTTGGGACAGCGATTTTTTTTTTAGAGTGCAACAGATTAAGCCAGCATTGCCTTGATTTTGACTCGAATACTGGTATCCAGGTAGGGCATATCAATGGGTTTGGTGACGAAATCCGAGGCTCCCAGCTTTAAAGCTTCCTGAGCGATATCTATATCATGAAAGGCCGTGATCATGATCACACCAACTTCGGAATCAATCTTGCGGATCTGACGTAAAATCTCGATGCCGTCCATCCCCGGCATGCGGATATCCAACAGCATAATGTGGGGGCGTGATTCTTTTAATAGACGCAAGGCGGCTTCACCGGTCACCGCCGTGAACACTTCGTATCCTTTCTCGTTTAAAAAATCCGCCAGTGTGGAACAAATATCCTCTTCATCGTCCACGACTAAGATGCGGCTGGGTATCATAAGTATCTCCAGAGATTAGTATAGCCATAATATACCTGCTGACGGCGCATTTGTCAATGACCAGACGCTGATTATAAGGGGATGCCCAGTAATTTATAGCGCACCAGTCATTCCCGACCTCTTTTCTTCTGTCCTTGTCTGTTAAGTTTTTCATTTTCCAGTTGATTAGGATCAAATAATTCATTACCTTCATAGCATAGCTAAAAAGTGGTCGGGCGGTACAGTTCGCTCGGCTATTATCACTAATATTTCTCTTAAAAAGTGAGCAGACTTTGAAGGTTGAAAAAGAACAACTGAGCACGTCCCAGTGGGCGTTGACAGTGGAAGTTGACCAGACTCAGGCTGAGGCTGAACTGGAGAGTGAATTACAACGATTACAACGAGAATCCAACATGCCGGGGTTTCGCAAGGGTAAGGCGCCTCTGTCGCTAATACGGCAACGCTTCGCCAAAGCGCTGGAAGTGGACATCATGCGCAAACACCTCTTCGATTATTATGATGAAGCTCTCAAAGATGCCGGCCTCCCCGAACCGGTAGCGCCGCCCGAAATTGAAATTATTCAATTTGAAACCGGCCAGCCGCTGATCTTCAAAGCCACCGTGGATGTGCGGCCTCCGGTGGAACTGGGTAATTATGAGGGTCTGACGGTCGTTCATGAGCGGGTAGAAGTGGGTGAAGCCGAAGTTGACCAGCAGATCAACCGCATGCGCGAAGATCAAGCGGTCCTCAGCGACGATGACAAACCTGCCGGCCCTGACAGCCTGATCGAAGCGGATCTGCAAGAATTGGATGCCGGGATGGTTCCGGTCATCGGCCACAAGCGTGAAGGGATGATGATTGACCTGTCCCGCGGGTCGGATGATCTGCGCAATTCCTTGGTCGGTTCCAGACCCGGAGAAGTCCGCAATGTCATGGCGCCCCGACTGCAGAATTCGCCGACGGAGCCGAAGGTCTTCGACCGGCTGCAAGTCACCATAAAATCCATTAAGCATAAAGAATTGCCTGAAATAAACGATGAGTTTGCCAAGAGTTTAGCTCCCGATCTGGAAGGACTATCAGGCCTGCGACAGGCGCTTCGTAAAAACCTGCAAGCGGAAATTGACGCTACCTCTTACCAGCGCATGTCCCACTTGTTGGTCCACCAAATTGTGGATAGTACTCGCCTGGACGTCCCTGAATCCATGCTGAATAATTATCTCGGACGCATCGTCTCGGACGTGGTTAAGCGGGCGCAGAGTTCCGGCGGCCCTCCGGTGGATGAAGCCCTGATTCGCGACCGCTATCGGGGTAATGCCCTGTGGGATTTAAGATGGTATTTGATCCGCAAGGCGATGGCCGATAAGGAAGGTTTAAAAATTACGGAAGAGGACGTCTCGAAGGAACTTGAGCGCATGGCCGCTGCTTCCGGCAAGAAACTGAAAACCCTCCAGGCGCTCTATTCCGACGAGAAGAAACGCGACCAGATGGAGGACGACCTCTTAGAGCGAAAAATCCTCCAATACCTGATTTCCAAAGCGCGGGTGATTGACCGCACGGTGACCTACGAAGAGTTCTTCACCAAACCCGAAGACGAGCACCAGCATTGAGCCGGAGTAGAACATGACCAAGCTTGATCTGATCAAGACGTTGAAGCCGCTCTACAACCCTTCGGCCAAAGAACCTGCCCTTGTGGAAGTGCCGCCTTTGAACTTTCTACTGGCCGACGGCGAGGGCGATCCCAACACCTCGCAGGATTTCCACGAAATCATGATGGCCTTGTACGGGGCGGCTTACACCCTGAAATTTGGACTGAAAAAAGCTGCCGGGTTCGATTGGAAAGTCATGCCGCTGGAAGGGCTATGGTGGATGGAGAATATGGCGGAATTCAGTCTGGAGCGAAAAGAGGACTGGCTTTGGACGTTGATGATCGCTCAGCCCGATTTCATAACTCCCGATCAAGTTGAGGTTGCCAAAGCGGAGCTGCAGCGCAAGAAAAATCCGCCCTCATTAAGCCAAGTCCGTTTCGAGCGCTATGAGGAAGGTTCGGCGGCACAGATTATGCACATCGGCCCATTCAGCGAAGAGCGGCCAACTATCGCCAGACTGCATGAATTCATTGCGCAATCCGGCCACCAACTTCGCGGGAAGCACCACGAGATCTATCTGAGCGACCCGCGCCGGACACCCCCAGAGAAACTCAAGACGATTATAAGGCAGCCGTTCGAGTGAGAGAGCCATAAAAAGCGCAATATCTTTTCCGGCACTCCCCTAATCGCAACTTCCTACGTATAATTATTAGAATTGAATCAAGGAGACCCCATGAGTTTAGTTCCCATGGTCATCGAGCAGACCGGACGTGGAGAAAGAGCCTTTGATATCTTCAGTCGGCTTCTGAAGGAACGTATCATCTTTATCGGCACGCCCATTGATGACACTGTGGCCAGTTTGGTAATCGCCCAGCTTCTCTTCCTGGAAGCTGAAGACCCGGAGAAGGATATCTTCGTTTACATCAACTCGCCCGGCGGGGTGGTTTCCGCCGGCATGGCCATTTACGATACCATGCAATACATCAAGCCGGACGTGGCGACGATCTGCATGGGCATGGCGGCCTCTATGGCAGCCACGCTGTTGGCAGCCGGAGCCGCAGGCAAGCGTTCCTCACTGCCCAACGCCCGCATTCTCATCCATCAGGTCATGGGCGGGGCGCGCGGGCAGGCCACCGACATCGAAATTCATGCGAAAGAGATTCTGACGATCAAGCGCCGCCTGAACGAAATCCTGGTCAAACATACCGGCCAGTCGCTGGAGAAGATTGAAAAGGATACCGACCGCGACCACTTCATGAGCGCCGACGAGGCCAAAGAGTACGGCCTGATTGACGAAGTCATCGCTGAAAAGAAAGATAAGAAACGGGAGAAGAAATAACTATGCGCACCGATCGCGCACAGCTCTGTTCATTCTGCGGGCGCAACGCTTCGCAGGTGCAGGTGATGGTCAACGGGCCGGAAGTCAACATCTGCGACGTTTGCGTTCGAGCTTCGCACCGCCTGGTGAGCCAATCTCTAACGCAGCGGCGCCAGCAGCGCATCGAAAACTTCCCCACCCCGGAACAGATCCGGCAGCGACTCGACGAATACGTCATCGGCCAGGACGAAGCCAAGAAACGCATCTCCGTAGCGGTGTACAACCATTACAAACGCATCAACTCCATGGCCTTGTCCGACGAAGTGGAACTCGATAAAGCCAACATCCTCATGGTCGGTCCCACGGGAGTAGGCAAGACGTTGATCGCGCAAACCCTGGCGCGCTTCCTGCAAGTGCCTTTCGCCATCGCCGACGCCACCACGCTAACGGAAGCCGGTTACGTTGGCGAAGACGTCGAGAATGTGCTGGTCAGACTGCTGCAAGCCGCCAATTACGATATCCCCCAGGCGGAAATCGGCATTGTATACATTGATGAGATTGACAAAATCGCCCGCAAGGATTCCAACGTCTCCATCACCC
>JAGVQJ010000150.1 GCA_020051775.1 Calditrichota bacterium
CGAAGCCGGCGGGGTGTATTCACCTCCTGAACTGAGCAAAGAATTCGAAGAAATCTTTTCCTTGCGCTTCCTCCCTGTTTGGGGCAGCACGGAGACGACTGGGATTGCTTTGGCTACTTCACCGGTTGAGGATTTTTGTCGCGGATCCATGGGAAGACCATGCCCGGGGTATGAAATTCACGTCATGGGACCTGGGGGACGTGAAGCCGATGATGGCGAGGTCGGTGAAATGGTTATCTCCGGTCCCGGTGTTGTCCAGGGTTACTTCAATCTCCCGACTGAAACGGAAAGCACATTTCATGGAGGCGCCTGGCATACCGGGGATATGGTGCGCAAGGATCCAGCAGGATTCTTCCATTTCCTGGGCCGCCGCTCCGGATTGATGAAAGTGGCCGGACTTAAAGTTTACCCCACCGAAGTCGAATCTGTTTTGGTTGCCCATCCCCAGGTTGAGGAGGCAGCCGTAATTGCGCTGCCCGATACACTGCGCGGAGAAGTTCCCAAAGCATTCATCGTTTTGAAAAAAACACGCGAGGGACAGACCCCCCTCCCCGCACCTACGGATTTCATCAAAGAACTTCGCAATTTCTGCCGGCATCACTTGGCTGATTACAAAGTCCCCGCTTTGATTGAATTGCGACTGAGCTTACCCAAAACTGAAGCCGGCAAGATCTCCCATGCCGAGCTCGCCCAGGAAGCCTTAGACGCGCTGGCTGGGGATGAGGTTAACGCTCTCCAGCATCGCGTCCAGGATATTGATTCCAAGATTGTTGAATTGCTAAATTCGCGGATTGAACTCGTGCGCCGCATTATGACCCTGAAGGAGCGCGGCGAACAGCCTACCTATTCATCTCTTCGAGGCGATGAAATTATCGCCCGAATCATCGAAGAGAATAAAGGGCCCATTTACGATGAGGCCTTAGAAGAAATCTTCCGTAAAATCATCGCCCTGGATCTTTTAATACAACCTTAATTGGTAACTGGTCAATTGTCAGGGGTAGCACATTGCGATAACCGGCGACTCGCGACCGGCAACCAACACCCAGCAACCCAATAAAAGCCATGGCAACCTTTAAAATCGGTGATTTAACCATCGGCGGCCGTCAGAAAATCGTCATGGCCGGACCTTGTGCCATTGAAGGCCGCGAGCAGTTGTTGCAGATCGCCCGGGAGGTAAAGGCTCGGGGAGCTCATATCTTACGTGGCGGCGCTTACAAACCGCGCACTTCACCGCATTCCTTCCAAGGCTTGGGTCCGCAAGGATTATTCTACCTGAAGGAAGCCGGCGAAGAAACCGGGCTACTCACCATAACCGAAGTCATGGAACCCGAGGAGCTGGACCTCATCTGCAAGTACGCCGACATCTTGCAGGTGGGGGCGCGTAATATGTTCAATTATCCCCTGTTGAAGAGAATCGGCCGCACGGATAAACCGGTTATGCTGAAGCGCAGTTTCATGGCCACAGTCGAAGAGTTTCTGTTAGCTTCGGAATATATCCTGAAGGAGGGCAATCAGCGCGTCATGCTCTGCGAACGCGGCATCCGCACTTTTGATCACATCACTCGTAATACTCTGGATTTGGCCTCCATCCCCATCATCAAGAAAATGTCCGGCCTCCCGATCATTGTGGATCCCTCGCACGGAACCGGCCGCAGCGATATCATCATCCCCATGGCTATGGCCGGGTTGGTGGCGGGCGCTGACGGCGTCATGGTGGAAGTTCATCCGAATCCCAAGAAAGCGCTCTCTGACGGCCTCCAGACTCTCGACTTCCCCCATTTCAAAGAGATGATGGACGAACTTGGGGATCTCTATCGTTATCTCGCCTCAGCGGAAGAGAAACGAACCAACCGTATTACTGGAGCCACGAATCCTTGAGCGCCAATCCAGGGATCGCTGAGAGTCGCGCACAGCATTCACCGGGTGTAGGCAGATTGGATTCTATTCTCCATAACACTGTCTTCACCTTTATTGCTCGAGGCATTGACGTCGTCGTCACCTTCGCGCTGTCTATTATTTTGACGCGGTATCTCGGTCCTGAGGGGATGGGGCGTTACAACTATATTATCGCCTTTGTCGCCATTTTTGTCCCCTTGATAGACCTGGGACTTGATCATATTCTGATCCGGGAAATTGCGCGGCGTAAAGAGATATCCGCTGAACACGCCGGCGCTGTAATATTTTTAAAGCTGTTGATCATGGCCGGAGCCGTCCCATTGGGAATGACTGCGGCTCTGCTGGTAGGAAATACCGAGCCCGTGACTTGGGCTATCTTCCTATGCTTTTTGGGCGCCATGATTTTCCGGGAAATTCCCGCGGTGGTGGCGTTCGCTGTTTTTCTGGCCTGTGAGCGAATGGAATTTCGCGCACTGGTCACTTTAGTTTACCAAATCGTCAAAATTGCAGCGGTTTTGGCGGTAGTGTTGTTGGGTGGGGGAATAGTAGCCATATTCGGCGCCTTGCTGGTCGCGGAAGCAAGTCAAGGTTTGGTTGCTCTGCGTCTCTTATGGAGGAGATTTTTTAAGTTTCGGTTGGTTTTTGATCCTAAGCTCTGGACGTTTTTGATCAAGGAGTCTTTCCCTATTGGAGTTGCTTTCGCGTTGAATAATTATTATTTTAAAGTGGATATTCTCTTACTTACCTATTTTCGGACATTGGAAGATACGGGTCTTTTTGGAGTCCCTTTCAATGTCATCACAACCTTTTTCAATTTATTGATCCCCGCCATCTGGGTGTTGTTGCCACACCTGACCCGCGCCTTCAAGGAATCCGTAGCCCGGCTGCACCATGACGGGCAGGGTTACCTGAAGGCGATTTTTGTAGTCACGTCAGGATTGGCGCTCTACTTGGGGATCGAGGCTCGGGAATTAACCGTGACCTTATTCGGACCGGATTTTGAACGGTCAGCTCTGGTCATGGCGGTCATCGCGCCGGTCATTGTTTCACATGCCATTTTGTATTTTTTCGACCTGACTTTGACGGCGGCGGGTCGGCAGAAATTTGTCATGATGGGATCTGTCATTATTTTTGGTGTCAAATTGATTGCCGCGTTTATCTTTATTCCTAAATATGGTATCATGGGAGCCGCTCTTGGTACTCTGGCCGCCGATGTAGCGACGTTCCTGGTCATGCTTAACGTGACCCGCAAATATGTCACAGATTTCGGTTTTTGGAAGATTATGGCCAAACCTACCGGCGTGGCTTTGGCCGCGGGTCTCTTTCTCTGGCTGATCCGAGGCGCACCCTTCTACCTGACGGCTGTGCTGTTCAGTGCGGCTTACGGTAGTTTGGTGTGGATGCTTGGCGTCATCTCGCCCGATCAAAAACAACATCTGTTAGGTTTGGTTCAGAGTTTGAAGCGTAGAATTACATCATGAAAATATTTTTGCTTCAGTCTTATCTGGGGCGTCTGGAAAAACCCATGTATCCCCTGGGGCTGGCCTATCTGGCAGCCTGCCTGAACGACCATGAGGTTCGCGCTCTGGACATGAACGTTGTATCCGATCCCTACGGCGAATTAGGGAGACAATTGAAGAGCTTTCAGCCGGAGGTCGTCGGACTTTCGCTGCGCAATATTGATACGACCCAGCAGCGCGATCCTTTCGTTTATCTCTCCACGCTGATACCTACATTACAAGCGATTAGGGCAAACGCTCCCCAAGCCCGATGTGTCATTGGCGGGTCCGGGTTCTCCATCTACGCGCAAGCTCTCATGGAACAATTCCCGGACATAGACCTGGGAGTATTTTTAGAAGCCGAGGTTTCTTTCCCCGCATTATTGAAGGATCTTGATCACCCCGAAGCTGTCCCCGGTGTGTACTTCCGATCCCATGGCCGGGTGATCTTTTCGGGACAATCCCTCATTCCGGATTTTGGAGCGCTGCCCAGCCCTCGGTGGGACATTGTGGATCTGGAACCGTATAAGAAGGAATACGATTTGATCGGCGTCCAGGCCAAACGCGGTTGTGGCTTAAGATGCGCTTATTGTACGTATTATTTTCTGAACGGTTCACATTACAGGCTGCGTGATCCCGAAAAAATCGCCGCTGAAATCATCGAACTGAACCGCCGCTTCAAGGTGGAACAATTCATGTTTGTGGATTCGGTATTCAACATCCCCGCCGATCATGCCGAGAAAATCTGTCGGGAATTCATCCGCCAAAAAGTGAACGTGCCCTGGACAGCTTGGTATAATGAGCGGATTTTGACTGACGATTTTTATAAACTGGCGTATGAGGCGGGATGCCGCCACTTTATTTTTTCACCGGATGCCTTTAGTGATCGGTCGTTGAAATTATTGAAAAAGAATTTGCGCGTCAAGGATATACTGAAAGTCTATGAGATGGCCCGCCAACAGAACGGCGCTCGCTTTGCTTTTAATTTTTTCGCCAATCCTCCGGGACAAACTTATCGAGACTTCTTTAAATTGATGTGGTTCTGGCTGAAAGTAAGATTCACCCTGCGGGAGAAACTTTATTATTTCGGCTTAAACAATATTCGCATCGAACCGGATACCGAGATATACCGCATGGCGGTCGAAGAAGGAGTCATCGCTTCAGACGTCAACATGCTGCCCTTGACATCGCAGGAGCTTTTGCCTTTATTTTACTCTAATCCCGGCACACCCTTGATTAGGGCTTATTTTAGGATGTTCGATGGGTTGATGCGGATGAAAAAGTTGATCAAACCATGAAAGGGAAACTGGCCCATAATCTGCACTGGTGGCGATTGCGCACCGAGTGGTATCGGAAAAAGCTGATTCTCCGCCACCCGCCCTATTTTATCAACCTGGAACCGACGGGATTTTGTAACCTGCACTGTAAGGTATGCTCGTATTCCCAGAAGCGGGGGAAAGGATACATTGATGTAGATTTGGCTGAAAAAACCCTGACGGCGGCGGCACGATTCAAAGTGAGTGAAGTCCGCTTTTTTCTGGCCGGGGAACCGCTTTTTCACCCCCACTTGGGCGCATTGATCAAATCAGCGCGTCGCCAGAGCCTTTTGACGCAAGTACACACGAATGCCACTATTCTTGATGAAAAGCGTGCCGAGGTGCTGCTGGAAAGCGGATTGGATATACTTTCACTCAGTTTCGATGGTGAAACGGCAGAGGAATACGAAAGTATCCGCATTGGTAGTAAATTTCAACCCACGCTCGATAATATCCTGCACTTTCTTGAGATGAAGAAAGCAGGCAAATATCAAAAACCATACATCACGCTGCAAGTCATTAAACTGAACCAGGAGGGTGATTTTCGCAGCCCCACACTCACCCCGAACTTCAAGCAGATCTTTGCGAATCTGCCGGTGGATCGCTTTCTGGTCATTCATCCCTTTGCCTGGCCGGGTCAAGAACCGCAGAATTATGTTCGTCCCGTAGGGAACAAGTACTTCCCCTGTCCGGTGCTTTGGCAGAGCTTGTCGGTAAGCTGGGACGGGCGTATTCTGGGTTGCTGCGGCGATCTGAATGGAATGATGACGCTGGGAAATGTGCTCACCGACCGTCTGGAAGAGGTGTGGAACGGTGAAAAGATCATTGACATGCGCCGCCGCCATATCAGCAGGGAGCAGGATTCCATCCCTCTATGCCGTGGTTGTGACATCACTCGCGTGCGCGTACATCCTATTCTTCGCGATTTGAAAGAATTAGCATTCGGTCTGTGGACTCCTATCTGATGAAGTCATGAACCTAGTCGCCCGAATATTGCAGGATTTACATTATCGCTTTTTCGGAAGCCTGGTCAGTCTCTTGGGCGGATTGAAAAAATCCCGCCGCTGTTTCGCTTTGGCGGACGCTCTAGGGACATTACGCATACGGTTCGGGTATATAGGCTCGGATTGGTCAAGAAAGCGATACTTGAACTCCATCCGCGCAATATTTCCTCAAGCCCCGGCTGAAGAAGTTGACAGGTTATTGCGCGCATATTGGGTTAACCATCAAAAACGGTTTATCGAGCTTTTCTTGATGCAGGAACTTACTCCGGAAAACCTTTCACAATTAGTAGAATTCAAGGGGTTAGAAAATCTTGATCGGGCCTTGCAGCGTGGTCATGGAGTGATTCTGCCCGTGCCGCATATCGGAAATGAGAGACTGCACCATATTGCCTTGGCAGTCAGGGGTTATCCTTTGGCGGTAATTTCCTCTAAATATGAAGATCACGGCCCCTATGCGCGCAATATAAAAATCGGTGCTTCAAAACGGTTCCATGAGATCGGCTATGCGAATGATGCCGCCTGGCTTCTGCGGATGCTGAAAGGCAATTATGTTTTACAAGTGGCCTCCACTGCCGAAGCGGGACAAACCGGCGTTGTCGTTTCTTTTCTGGGACAGCAAATCCTACTGCCTACGGGTTGGGTGCGTTTGGCGTTGAAAACCGGTGCAGCGGTATTGCCCTCGGCTCTCCTACGGCAGGATGATGATCGTCATTTGCTGGTCATCCAACCCGAATTTAATCTCACTTCCACCGGGGAACGACAACAAGTGCTTCAGGACAATGTCCAACGTTTTATGGACGTTGTCTCAGGGTTTTATACCGAGCGTCCGGATCTGGTGGATTGGATGTCCCTTACAGTCCGGTTGGATGAAACGAAACGAATGCTGGGATCGAAAATTCAAAGCTAACATTCAAGGTTATAAACGCAGAATGCCGAAATGCAATCTGTGTCAAAGAGGCGGACATGAAGGAGTTGATTAGAGCATACAATGCCAAGCCCTGGTCGAAGCTTGAAATTCCGACTATGGGCAAAGCTCAACGCTTGGTGCTGGTTGTTTATGTGGCTGCAATGGTCGCCTTAGGTTGGTACATTTATTTAAGCGGTCCGCTGGCGTTACACTTTCTTTATTTAGGCTTGGGTATCCCCATTTTATTTCTATTCAAGAGCCGTTACCTGGCCATTGCTGGTTTATTATCCCTGGAAGTTGTCATGGCCTTCATGTTTATGGGGAATAGTACCTATATTATAAGCACTGTCATGATTTTCGCAGGCGTAATCATCGCCTTCGAGAGCCCGGTATTGGTCTATGTATTTCTTGTGTTTTGGATGTGGTTTGAGATGTCGCCCTACAGCGGATTTGTCGGCATGAAAAACGAATTGCTGCTATTAGCGACGCTTTTTATGGGGTGGCTCTTCCGCTATATGTTCAGCAGGACAACAGCTTCGGTGAAGATTTATTTTAAAGAAAAAATACCTGTCTTATTATTGTCGTTCTGGATATTACTGGGATTAGCGGTTTGGTGCATCGAACGAGCGCCGGCGGGAATTTATCAGGTGAAATACTTTCTTATTGGGGTTATGTTTTTTATCCTGACTCCGCTGATTATCCGAGATGAAAAAACTCACACCACAATTACCTGGGCGTGGGTTTTTGTGGGGATCTTGGGGGCCATAACCGCTTTTATTCAGCCAGGAGCCGCGGAAAATGTTGAATCCCAGGTAGAAAGCTTTGGAGCCGCTTCCGCCGCTCTGGGGATTCAGCACAGTTGGTCAGCCTCTTTTTTAAGCCTTTCCCTCTTTATAACCATTTCGATGTTCTATGTCGTCAAAGGCGTCCTTAAGAAAGCTGGAATCATCTTTAGTGTGTTTTTCATGATTGTCGCCCTATGGATACAGTATTCGAAAGGCGTTACTATCGGTTTTTTCATCGGGTTGAGTCTATTTTGGTTGATAACCGGTATTTGGCACAGTAAGCACAACAAGGGACTGGTGTTCGTCTCACGCATTTTTCTCATTGCATGTACCCTTACTTTGGTATACATTGCTACTACCCAGTTAGAATTCAACCTTGGAACTTATAACGTCATTTTGACCAATCCCTCCGGTGGCTCAATGGAGGTTCGCTATCTATTATGGTCAAAAGCCTATACGATGATCATGACAGAAGGTCACGCAGTTAGGGGTTTGGGTGCGGGAGCATTCTGGGCATTGGCTCATTCTTATCAAATTGATTGGGCACATCCCACCATCCCCCATGCCCGCGCCACTGAGTCAATGGATTTTGCCGAGCTTGGGATAAATCCGCATAATTTATATGTAGATACCATTTTACATTACGGGATCGTAGGCTTTGCATTATTACTTTGGTTGTTGATTGGAAATTTTATGAAATTGAGACGCGGGATGAAATACTTTCAAAACCCCAAATTCCGATATCTCTGTCTCGGAATAATGTGCGCCTTAATTGCCTTTTATTTCAGTTGTTTATTCGATTTCGGCATCTTCTTCATTACCCGGGTCTGGTTATTTCTCGGTTTTGCGGTAGCCACAGTGAATATCGGAATTCACCTAGAAGGAACTAAAACGGCGGAACTGATCGAGCCTACTAAAAAGACCAGTTCGAACAAACCCACTGATACCGGAGTCTAAACCTGTGCCGGGCGCCAAATTAACTCTGGGACAAAACAACCTCTTGACGGTCATTCTTGGGGTTATCTGGATTTTGGGCATTAATCCTTGGTTAATAACTCTTTTGTCTGTCTCGGCTTTGGATTTTCGCTTAACCGCTTTTATCAGTATTCTCGATGGCTATGTTATCCTATTATTAATAGTAACGTTATTTTTAAAAAACGACCATAGGTATAGAAGTTTTTTGATCAATAATGGCCTCTTTTTATATTCGATACTTCTTATTTTTTATTTACTAAAAGTATTGGATTTCAGTTACGGAAAAATGCGCAACGAAAAAGATTTGATTTTCGCGCCGCATTCTTCGGTACGATATACCACCAGCGAATTTGATTATATTGCCAACATCAACAGATATGGATTTCGCGGTCCCGAGCCTGACATAAATCACGACGGATCGAGAATCAACGTTTTGCTGCTGGGTGATTCCTTTACCTACGGTTGGGGTTTGAATTTTGATAGTACTTGGGGTGCGGTGGCGGAAACCTCCCTGCGGGCCCAGGGAATCGACGTGCAACTCCTCAACCTGGGTAAACCAGGCGCCGATCCGATGGAATATGCTGACATTGCCAGAAGAGCCATCCCGCTGCTAAAACCGCAAATCGTGATCATTAACCTCCTGCAAGGTGATGATCTCTTCCAAATCAGAAGAGCTGAGGCGCCACCTCCGGCCTCTTTACCACGAAATGGAATGGGAAAAGGAGCGGATTTTGCGCTCCTTCAATTTAAAAAACTGTTTCCCCATGTGTCGCAAACGATCCTTGGGGCAAGTTTATTCGGCAGCCCAGCATTGGCTATGGATGTAACCCCTGATTGGATCAAACAGAGCGGCGATATTTTAAATAACATGACAGCAGAGGAAAAGTTACGATTGGCTCGCATGGACGATCAAATTCGTGCGATGTTTCAAGCCGGTCAGTTGAATCCAAAGCTGATTTATGATGCTCTCAAACATCCCGAAAAATATTCAGAAAATGAAAATCTGGGAGATTATCAATGCCTAAGATCTATTCAATTTATTTCCAAGCAGTTGCGGCAAATCAAGAATCTGGCGAATGAATATCGAGGGCATGCTATTGTCACGATGATTTCTCATCCAGCTTATGTGAGTCGAGATTATCTCCAGGTGCTAAAGCAGATGGGTTATACTGTAAATGACACCTTTCTGTTTTCGGAGGCGTCGCAGGCAGCGCTTGAAATGGCAACACAGCGGGCCGATTTACCTTTTTACACTTCGCTGGAGCTATTCAGAGCGGCACCCAATGATAGTCTGTATTTTCACTTTGACGGGCATTTCAATATGAAAGGCGCTAAATTATATGCAATTTTCATCTCTGAAGTGATTAAAAAGGAATTCCAAAGCAGCGTGCGCAAGCGGCCGGAAAGGCAGCGTTGAGGTAATAATATCATTGGAGGTATTCGTAGCATTAATGGCGGCACATGCAAGTACAATACACCTCAAACGACCGGATATGATTTGGGCGGGAATATTTTCCAGTGAAACGAGAATCATCGGGTTGATATGGGTCCTGGCTCTGATAGTCCGACTTCCTCGGATAACCGAGCTGGACGTGTGGTTCGATGAAGTGGCGCTGCTGTTCCAGACCCAAATGTCCTATTCGCAGATTTGGACCTTTTGCAAAGATGAGAACTTTCCACCTTTATATGGGTGGATTCTGAAATTTTGGGGCGAGCTGGCGCCGGGAGATAATTGGTTTAGGCTTCTAAGTGCGCTATTTGGATCTATCATCCCCCCGGTGGCGTATCTGTTGGGACGTGAGATCAAGGATCGCAGTCTCGGTCTGCTGTTGGCAGGGGCCTGCCTGATTTCATTGCCGTTGCTATTCTATGCGCAGAATATCCGGATGTACAGTTTATGGGTTCTGATGGCTTGCTTTTCTTATTGGGCACTGATGCGAGCTCTCAAAACCAACGAATGGAAATATTGGGCGGTTTTGGGAATCTCCAATCTGATTGGCTTTTACTCTTTCTTGACGACCATATTTATATTATTCGCCGAAATAATCATAATTATTTGGCAGTTTCGAATTAATAGAACCCGATATTTTCGTGCTATTGTTACTTTTGTGCCCTCGTGTATAATAATGGCGCTTTGGTTTTCCACGTTGTTCACCCGCTACGAGAAAGTCCACGAATATGTGAACTGGCGTTTGGATTTTTGGGCGGTTTATCAGGTTTGGACCTATATGGGCACTTGCACCGCCTGGGTGGAATCCTTAAAAATAAAGACACTTTTGAACCTGCCACTGCTTGTCGGTCTTATAATGAGCCTTCCAAAATGGTCAAAACATGAGGGTGCGGCGTTGGCGGGTGCGCTGCTATTGCTGGGAGGCGGTTCGATCGCGTTTTTGTCGCTAGTCAGTCATTCGATGTTCTTTGGGCGCTATCTTCTCTATTTGTTGCCGCTCTATCTCGCATTAAGTCTTTATGGTTGGTTGACTCTGCGGCGAAAATGGTGGCGAGTCAGTGGAGTATTAATGGTATTTTTCGTTTTGATTGCGTCATTCGTCTATCACCAGCTCAACTATGTCGTAAGCAATGATTCTTTTCGCTACGGCCAACAACAACGTAGCGTGCCGGGGGATGACGGTCACAGTTTTTCACGATTAGCCGCATTGGTGGAAAGACGGCTCGAATCGGATGAAGTGATTATCCATTTCACGACTGCCCATGTTCGCTTAAGATGTCTGGCATTTTTCCCGATAGCGTATTACCATAACCGCTCCCTTCCCGAATATATCTATTCCCAGGAACCGATCCCTCTTTATTGTGGAGGGCAGTATCTTCATCCCGGCGAGCGGATCAAATCCCTGCATGATTTCAAGGCTCCTCCAGCAGGAATCTGGTTGATCACCAGGGATCAACCGCAAATTATGGACTTTGAATCGGCTGAATCAAAGTTGCTACGCCAAAAAAAAGGCGCCATTACGGAAGATTTACCTCTTGAGTTGTATGAGGCTGGATACCGGGTTGTTGAGGAAATTACAGATTTCGGTCTTTCGGCGGTGCATCTAATCAAGCCACAATTTGAAAATGATGGAACCGTGGGCAATCACCCCTTTAACCAACTACAGTCTACGGATAAAAGATGATTGCGGCGACCGAGAATGAAAAGGATCGCCTCAACCGACGGGATCTGGTGGTCCTCCTCAGCCTGATCGTGATAGCGCTGGCTATTCGCCTCCCTCGTTTAACGGAGTTGGACGTCTGGTTCGACGAAGTGGCGCTGTTGTTCCAAACCCAGATGTCCTTTTCACAGATCTGGAATTTTTGCAAGAATGAAAATTTCCCTCCGCTTTACGGCTGGATCTTGAAACTTTGGGGAGCGCTGGCGCCGGGTGAAAACTGGCTTAGACTTTTAAGCGCGCTGCTGGGCTCTTTGATCCCTTCGGCAACCTATCTGCTGGGCAAAGAGATCAAGGACCGCAACCTGGGTCTGTGGCTGGCAGCGACTTGTGTGCTGTCGCTGCCACTGGTCTATTATTCGCAGATTATTCGGATGTATGCTCTGTTTGTATTGTTGGCTTGCTGTTCTTATTATTGTTTTCTAAAGGCTATAGATACCAATCGGTGGAAACATTGGTGGCTGATGGGGTTGTGCAATCTCCTGGCCTTCTATACCTTTCTTTTCGCCGTGTTTATGGTAGCGGCACAATTCCTTATCATCATCTGGTGGTATCGCCGTGAGTTGCGGAAGTTATATAGGCCGTTTGTCTCTCATCTGCCGGCATTTATTTTGATGTCCTTATGGATCATCACCCTGATGCAGCGATATCAAAAGGTTTACGAATTCGTGCCTTGGAAATTGAATGCTGCTGCGGTCGCTCGATTTGGTACTTACATGGGTACCGGCATATCTTTTGGCGATAATCCTTTTTGGTCACTGTTACTGAATATCCCATTCATCATCGGGTTCCTGTTAAGCATTCCTCAGTGGCGCAAATCGCGGTCTGTGGCGATCCCAGCGTTCATTTTCTCAACCGTAATCGGCGCTGTAGCGGTTGTTTCGGTAGTGGGCCATTCGATGTTTTTCGGGCGTTATTTTCTCTTCATTTTACCTCTATATTTAGGGTTAGTGATCTATGGTTGGCTAAGTTTGAAAAGTCGGTGGAAGCGTACACTCGGAATCGCAGCGGTTTTTATCGTGCTGATTACCTGTCAGATCTATTATCAAGTAGATTTCCGAGTGGCCAACGATTATTTTCGTTATACTGGCCCCTTAACCACTCGGGGCGGGGATGATGGAAAATCTCTTTCCAGAATAGCGGCCTTGTTGAAAACTCGGCTGGCCGTGGATGAAATAATCATTCATTATTCCAAGGATGACGTCAGGATGCGAAGTCTGAGTTTTTTCCCATCTCTGTATTATCACCAACGACAAATGCCGGAGTACCTTTATTCTGAACACTCGGTACCTTCGCATTGTGGGGGGCAGTATCTGAAGCAAGGCGAGTGGATCAAATCCCTAGAAGACCTAAAGCCCTCGCCTTCCGGTGTCTGGCTGGTTACCTGGGACGATCCTGCGTTAATGGACTTTACTTCGGAGGAATCACAGCGTCTGCGCGGGGAGTTATACCATTGGTCGGAGGATTTGCCCCTGGCGCTTTTTAACCTGGGCTATCAGGTGCGCGAACATATCACGGATGGCGCTGTCTCGACAGTGCATTTCGTGCTATCCGATTCGCAGGCGATGGCCACGGATCGCTCGACTACCAACGTTACGCCTTGAATTGGAGCGATAATCAAAGTCCATGACAGGCATGCAGACCTCAAACGATAAAATCACTCGAATGGATTGGATCGCTGCCGCGATTTTATTTGCCGTGGCCCTGGCGATCCGTCTGATCAAACTGAATGCGTTGGACGTTTGGTTTGATGAAGTCGTACTGCTCTTTCAAATTAAAATGTCATTTGGGGAAATCTGGACTTTTTGCCAGAACGAGAATTTTCCTCCCCTCTTTCCATGGTTGCTGAAAACGTGGAACGGATTTTTCCCCGGCGAGTCCTCCCTGAGATTATTTTGCGCCTTACTGGGAGCGTTGACTCCAGCGGCGGTTTATTTCCTGGGACGAGAAGTTCAGGATCGCCGACTGGGTTGGATTCTTGGCGCGTTGTGCGTGCTGTCGGTGACTCTGGTCTATTATTCCCAGATGATCCGTATGTATACCATCCTTCCAGCGCTGGCCTGCCTGTCCGTTACCGGCTTTCTTCGCGGGGTGAAAACAGATCGCCTTGGGGTTTGGATTTTTACCGCAGTGGTGAATTTAGTCGGCTTTTACATCTTTTTGTTTTTTCTCCTTTTGGTTTTTGCGGAGTCTCTGGCGTTAATCTGGTTTCGCCGCAAGAATCTAAAACTGCTGTTTCGCCCTTTGATCGCGCATTTGCCGACTATGATCGTGATGCTGTTGTGGGTCGGAGTCATGCTGCAGCGTTATACCGATGTGAAGATTTTCTTTTTGGAACTGGAATTGAGTAAAGAATTTTTCAAAACATGGGTATTCTTCGGCACGGCGAAAATGGATTTTGGCAATAGCTATCTTGCCGTGGCCATCCTAAATATACCGCTTTTATTGGGATTTATAGCCGCAGTGATTTTCGCGCCGCGTAAGATGCAACATCTTGCTCTTTTGATCCTATTCGCTGTACCGATTTTGATCGCGCTGGCGATTTCGCTGGCCGGGCAATCCATCTTTTTTGGTCGCTATTTTATATTCCTGTTACCGCTTTATTTGTGCCTGGCGGTTGGTGGATGGCTATCGCTCCCTCGTCGTAGTGTTCAGGTGGCGGGGGTCGTGGCAATCTTCATCACGATGACTTGGACTTTGGGTTATTATTTTACGCACTATCTGGAAGCGCACCATAAAGAATATAATTTCGCCGTTCCGCATGAAGTGAATCAGCCGGGCGATGGCCATGCCCTATCCCATGCGAACGATTATCTGCAACAGCATATCGCCGGCGATGAAGTCGTTATTCACTGTTCCAATCCGGTAGATCGTGTGTTCAGCTTTTTCCCTTCGATATATTACAACCAACGGTCGCTGCGGGAATATTTGTATTCTGCAGATCGCATTCCCAACTATTTCGGCAACCAATATATGCTACCAGGTGATCAGATCCGATCATTCCAGGAAATCGCACCTTCGACGACGGGCGTTTGGTTGGTCACCTTTGATCCGCCGCAATTGCTAACGGATCCAGCCTACCGTTTGGCGTATCAAGGACGTAATCTGTGGCTTAATCAGGAAAATTTACCTCAGCAGTTGACAGAAGCAGGATTCACCCCGCAGAATACTTTGACCTGGGGGAGAGTGACAGTTATTCATTACAGGGTAACTCAATCGCAGGCTGATCCAGCAGAGTAACATGCAGAAGTTAATGGACAAATCTCTTCATCTGGATTCTTCCTCAGATTTTGTTCAAGACTCTCTGGGGATACAGGACTTTATTGCTCTCTCGGGATTGTTCCTTCTCGCTCTGTCTTTGAAACTTATTCGACTATTCGATCTGGATCTGATCTTTGATGAAGCCGTACTACTACTGCAGGCCCAGGAATCATTCGCAGGCATCTGGAACTTATGCAAGACTGATAACTTCCCCCCTCTTTATTCCTGGATGATCAAGGTTTGGATGAGCCTGGGGTCAGGACCGGTATGGTTTCGATTATTCGGTGCGCTTATGGCGGCGCTGACGGTGCCGGCTGCCTATCTTCTAGGCCGTGAAGCCGGAGGGAGAAAAGTGGGTTGGGCAGTAGCATTGTTGTGCGCCTTATCAGCCACTTTCATGTATTACTCACAATTTGTGCGCATGTATAATATCCAGGCTTTCTTTGCCTGCCTGTCGCTATATTGGTTTATCAAAGCATTGAAATCCAGACAGTGGCGATATTGGGTGTTGATGTCAGTAGCCAACTTGCTCGGCTTTTATGTTTACGTCTTCATGACTTTCATTTTTTTGGCCCAACTGTTGGTAATAATGTATTTGTACCGATTGCAAATCAGGGGGTATTTTCGGCCATTTGTTGCGCATCTGATTTTTTTCGCCGGAGCCGGAGCATGGATGCTCCCCACTTTACAACGCTATTCCCAGGTGCAGCAGGCATTCTGGACCCCGCGTCTAACCGGGGAATCATTCTTGAACACGATGATGCATCTCAGCATTGGAGTAGATTTTCATGAGCGATATTGGTTGTCACTCCTATTAACTCTGCCATTATTGTTGGGGCTGATTTTCTGGTTGCGATTCAAACCCAGGCGTTGGGAAATGAACGTGATTGCGTTTACCGCCGTTTTTGTGTTTACGATTATTCTCTCATTATCTCTCGGCTCGCGATCATTTTTTCATGATCGCTACTTAATGTATATTCTGCCCTTTATCCTGATATCGGCCTTGGCAGGATGGTTCAAACTTCGGATTCGTCTGTGGAAGCGATTAGGAGTGATGTTGATGGTTCTGTCGTTTGGCAGTTCCCTTGTCTATTATTATTTAGATTATAATCGCGTCCACATATTCGTCGGCTATCTTCGAGAAGCTCCCTATGCTGAAAAAGGTGAAGGGCATGGTCTATCGCAGACCGCGGCAGAAGTGGCGCGTCGGATCGGGCCGGATGAAGTCATCATTCATTATTCCGAACCGTATTTGCGCATCTGTTCGTATTACGCCTCCTTGATATATCATGATCGCGCGTTGCCCGAACATATTTACTCCACCCATGAAATCGAACAACATAACGGGCGACAGTACCTGAAACCGGGTGATTGGATCAGATCCCTTGACCAGATCGAATCTCATCCCGCCGGTATATGGATGATCACTATGAATGCACCCGATACCCTCCTCGCCAAAACTCCGCCGATCTGGGTGTTGCAAGAAAACTTACCCATGGAACTGAGTAATGCTGGGTACAAACCTCGGGATGTAATCAATCATTTTAAAGTCAGCGCTGTTCATTTCCGTCGAGATGACGGCGCCACTGCGCCATGATCCAGTTTAAAAAGGCGATCAATCGGGCTCTTGAGAAGCTCGATCGGTGGGCCGATGTCCTGGCCGCCGACCGCTGGTTCCTCTTGAAACTCTTCCTGCTGGCGTTCATCCTACGAGCCGGGCTGATTCTGCTCCACCCGCAAGTGAACTTGAGCGCCGACATGTTGGGTTATCATGAGAGCGGCATCAGTCTTCTGCAGGATGGCGAGTTAAAAGTTAAAGGCCGGATCAGCGCCACACGACCTCCGCTTTATCCCATTTTCATCTATCTGGTTTATTATCTTTTCGGTGCGGGAAACGTTTTGGCTTTGCGACTGGTTCAGGCAGGCCTGGGAGGATTGATTTGCATGCTTACGGTGTATTTGGGACAAAAGGTGTTTTCCCGCAAGGTTGGCGTCTGGGCGGGAATAATGTTTGCGGTTTACCCCGCCGCCTGGACCTTCGCCGATATGGTCATGTCGGAATACTTATTCACGGTTTTGCTTTTAGCCGGACTAATCTATCTGGCAGACCTTCCTAAAGGCCGCTATCAGGATGCTGTTTTGGCGGGAATATTTTTAGGATTGGCCACACTGACCCGGTCGGTATTGTATCAGTTCCCGCTGTTCTTTGCCGTGATCTATCTGGTAGTATCGCCGCAGCGATTTAAACAGATCCCGAGACTGGCAGTGTTCGTGGTTAGTTTCTGGATCGTGCTGATGCCCTGGCTGGCTCGCAACAACAGAATATTCGGCCAGCCGCTGATGACCACCAAGTCGGGAGTTGATCTCTATTTTTACAATCACAATCCCTTTCTGTATATCATCCAGAACTACAGCAAGGAGAATCAGTTAATCAGCGGCGAAATCAAACCCTGGACATTCTCAGAGATGGAGCGAGATTCGCTCGCCAAAGATGCGGCAGTGACATGGATTAAGGCGCACCCGCTACTGTTTTTATTCAAGGGTGTGCGTATGCAGTGGAACCTGTTTGGCGTGGATCGTGAGTATGTCTGGTGGTTGATTGCAGGGTACTGGGGGCATGCTCCCAAATGGATGATAGCTCTCGCTTTTCCCATTTTTATGCCTTGGGTTTATCTGCTGATACCGTTATTTATCTGGGGGTTGGTATATAGTTGGAAAAAATATCCCGCGCAAATTGCACTGCTTGCCATGCTGGCGTATAACTTGGCTGTAACCTTCGTTTATTACGGGTTCAGCCGCAATCGCATGCCTCTGAATCCTCTGCTCATGTTGTTTGCGGGTTACGCGCTGACGCAGTATCAACCCATACTGACAGATTTGAAATCACCGGGCCTCTTGCGCAGGCCGCAAGTTGTCGTCGCACTGGGATTTCTTGGGTTTATCCTGGTTGGGTGGGCGCTGGAACTCCTGATTGACATGGGTTCCTTCTTAAATCTCGGTTTCACAGGATTTGACTGGATCAAGATCCACTAATCCCAATCCGGATGCTGATCATCTCAACAAATTGGGGCTGGCATTGAAAATCACTCTGATAAGTCCACCACAGAATTTCTCTAAAACCCAGGAGACCGCAGGAGTCGTACCTCCCCTGGGACTGGCTTATCTGGCCGCCTCCTTGGATCCCGTTCATCACGAAGTTAAAATCATTGACGCGGTGGGGGAAAATTATCGGCAGATTTTCCCCTGGCAGGATCATCTGATGCGCGGCATGAGTTTTGAGGAAATCCTCGCGGCTATCCTGCCGGATTCTAAGATCGTGGGTATATCCAATCTCTATACATTCGCTTTTTTAGCGGCGGCAGAAATCGCTCTGCGCGTTAAAGAACGGTTCCCCGGCACGATAATAGTTTTCGGGGGCGCGCACCCCACCGTAATGACGCGACAAACCTTGTCACGCTCGGAAGTGGATTTCGTCGTGTTGTCGGAAGGTGAGCGAACGTTTCGGGAATTGGTTCAAGCCATAGAAAAAGGTGAAGGTTGGGAGTCTATTGACGGGTTAGGGTACAAACAGGACGGTGAAATCATCATCCATCCCAAGACCAAGTTCGTACAAAACTTGGACGATATCCCCTTCCCGCGGCGCGACTTGCTGCCTATGCAGAATTATTTCCTGGCCAAAGAACCTCACGGCAGCGCCAATCGCACTCGTTGGACGACCATGATCGCCACGCGCGGTTGCCCTTACGGCTGCACCTTCTGTAATACACCTCAGATCTGGCACCGGCGCTGGCGGGCGCGTTCGCCGAAAAACGTCGTGGATGAAATCGAACTGCTGAAGAAAACTTACGGCGTCGAAGAAATCCATTTTGAGGACGAGAGCCTGACGACCAGCCAGGAATGGGTCAAAGATTTTTGCCGCGAACTACGCGACCGAAGGCTGAACATCATCTGGCAGACCTCCAACGGCGTGCGAGCGGAGAGCATCACGGAAGAGACTCTGGACCTGATGATCGCCTCGGGCTGCACCCAGATCACCATCGCCGCTGAGTCCGGTTCGCCGCGCATCCTGAAAGAGGTCATGCAGAAACGGCTGGATCTAACGGCTGTGAAGAAGGCCGCCCGACTGGCCGGCACTAAGAAAATTCGCCTTGCCTGCTACTTCATGTTGGGATTGCCCAATGAGAAAAAACGTGACGTTATGCAATCCATCCAGTTGGCCGTGCGTCTGGCCTTTTGGGGTGTGGATGAAGTGGTATTCTCGATCTTCTCGCCTCTGCCGGGATCGAAGCTACTTATCAGACTGGAAAATGAAGGCAAGATCCGCGTCGGTGAAGAGTTTTTCGACGATTTGACACCGCACGGAGATCTGTTGGTTTCCAAGTCTTACTCCGAATTCATCAGCGACCGCCAAGTGGTCTTTCTGAAGTACCTGGGGTATGGCAGCTTCTACTTGACCAAGTTGATCTTTCATCCCTTCAAAATCCTGCATTCCATTCGCAATGTGTTGAAAGGAACGCAGGAAATCAAGACCGAACGCGCCTTGAGGACCTGGTGGTTGCGATTACGCGGTAAAGAACATTTCAATTACCACGACCACGACAGTGATGGGTGAGAAACTGCGAAAACTCTATACCCGATTTCTCGCGCCAGAACGAACCCGTCTTATCGTTCTGCTGAGTTTTGCGTTCGGGTTACGCCTGCTGGCAATTCTACCCTACGGTAATGGTATCAGCCTGCCCTTTCGTGACCAGAACACCTACTACTCTTTGGCTCGAGCCCTGGTGGATGATGGGTATTTGGGAGTTCCGACGATTGCTCGCGGGCCGTACGTTGCCTATCGCAATGACCACCCGCGTCCGCCGGGCTTTTACCCGGCCTTTCACGATTCGATGGCCGCTGTTTGGGATGCAGAGGGGTATCTTTACGGTGTGGTTAAATGGGGTGAAGCCAACTCATTCTTTGAACCGTTATATCCCTTGCTCAGCGCCGGGTTATATATGCTTTTCGGGGATCGTTTTTTCTTCTGGCGTCTGGTGCATGTCATCATGAGCACCGCCCTGGTTTACCTGATTTACGACATTGGCAAGCGTGCCTTCCGCGACGAGCGAGTTGGTACTATTGCCGGATTTTATACAGCGGTTTATCCGCATTTTATCTTCTATGCCTGGATTTTAATGGCCGAGGGTTTTCTGTTGTTGCTCTTGGCGCTGGGAATGTGGGCCTACGTCCGTATGTTGGAAACACCTCGCTGGACCTGGGCCGCTGCGATGGGCTTGGCATTTGGCGGCTTTGTACTGACGCGATCCTTTCTGATTGCCTTCTTCCCGTTGATGTTGATCTTGGTAGTCGTCTTTATTAAGGATCGAAATCGTTGGGTATTGGCCGGAATCTCTTTGGCCGTTTTCATCCTGACTTTGCTCCCCTGGATGGTGCGCAACTACGCACTTCAGGGGGAGTTCGTTTTAATGTCCTCTCGCGGAGGTTATAACATTTGGATGCGTAATAATCCCTATTATATCGCCGATGAACTCGAAGCAATGGGGGTAAACTTTCCTCCGGAAAAACTGGACAAATTGAAATATAAGGAATATATTTTAAGATACCCGAATTTTTCCGCCCAACAAGGCGAACTGGAGAGGAATGCCGTCCTATCTCGAGAAGGGATAAAATTCATCCGCGCCAATCCCGGTTTTTTTCTGGAAATGTGCTGGATTCGATTCAAATGGACCATCGGGTGGAAGGGGCAAGGATTGAAAGGGCCCATTATGAATGGTATCTCGCTACTTTCCTATGGGCCGGCGCTGCTGGGTTTTTTGGTCTCTATTTTGTTGGGTTGGAAACACCTGAAAATTGTTCTGCCATTTTGGCTGGTAGTTGGTTATTTCATACTGTTCTATTCCCTAACCCATGAAGGCTTAAGATATCGTGTGCCTATAGATCCCTATATGATTATCCTGGCAGTTTTTTCTGCTCTTTACCTGTACGACCACATGAAACGACCCGCAACCAACGGTTGAAGAGACCTCCCATGCCTGAAAGCGCCCGCAAGCGGTACAGTATATCGGTGTTCCTGCCCGCCTACAATGAAGAAGAAAACATTGAGCAGGCCGTGATGAATTCGGTGAACGTCTTGAAGGAGATCAGCGATGATTGGGAAGTAATTGTCGTGAATGACGCCTCCAAGGATCGCACTGCTGAAATTGCCGAACGCCTGGTACGCGAGGTGCCGGGCGTGCGAGTCATTCACCACCAGAAGAACACACGCTTGGGGGGAGCTCTGCGCAGTGGATTTTCCAACGCTACCAAGGAATTGGTCTTTTACACCGACGCCGACAACCCGATTGATATGCGCGATTTAGGTAAGGCTGTCCCCCTGATGGATGATGCCGACTTTGTTACGGGATATCGTTTAAACCGAGATGAACCGCTTAAGAGAAAGGTCTACTCTCGCTGTTACAACTGGTTGATCCGCTTGCTTTTCGGCTTGAAAGTCCGCGACGTAAATTTCTCCTTTAAGTTGGTCAAGAAGGAGGTTTTAAAGAAAGCCAAGTTACATTCCATGGGATCTTTCATAGATGCCGAATTGTTGATCGAGGCGCGAAAATACGGTTTCCGCATCAAGGAAATAGGGATAAAATATTACCCGCGCACTCGGGGTGAATCCACACTTGCTACTCCCTCGGTGATCTTTAAGATTATGGACGAGTTGTGGATTTATTACCGGCGCTACTATCGCGACCACTCCGGGAATGACGGCGCTTAGACGACTGATCGTCAACGCCGATGATTTTGGACTGCATCCATCGGCCAATCAGGCCATCCTTAAGGCCCATCGCGAAGGCATTGTCACCAGCACGACGGTTTTGACGGGTGGCTCGGCTTTTTTAGAGGCCATCCCGGAACTGAAAACTTGCCCAACCCTGGGTGTAGGCGTTCATCTGTGTCTGGTTGACCAAAAACCCGTCTTAGATACAACCCGGATACCCTCATTGGTTGATAGTGAGGGCCGATTTCCGGCTTCCCATGTAAATTTTGTGAGGCGGTTGGCCCTGAGGCGCGTGCGCATGTCGGAAGTCCGCCTGGAACTGGAAGCCCAAGTGGCCCTGTTATTGGATCATGGCATAATCGTTACTCACCTGGACAGCCACCAGCACCTGCATCTCTTGCCAGGCATTTCCAAAATAGTGGCTGAAATAGGACAAAAAATGGGCATTCGCCGAGTGCGCATACCCGCTGAAGTCATCGTGCAGGGATGTGAGTCGCCTTCAGCTATGCGCCGGGCGCAGGGGCGACTGGTTTTTCGTTTGGCCACCTCGCGGCGCCTGGAATTCGAGAAGGCCGGTTTCCTCTGCGCCGATCATTTCGTTGGATTTGGGTGCGGCGGTCGCTTCTGTCTGGATAACTGGTTCAGTCTGATTGCCAAATTGCCCGAAGGAGTGACCGAGGTCATGGTTCACCCCGGAGCGGATACGAAGGCTCTTGAGGATATGACACACTGGGGTTATCGCTGGGAAGAAGAGATGGCGGCGTTGACAGATCCTCGATTGCGCAAACTGCTGGATTACCAGAAAGTGCAACTGATCAACTATGGAGACTTGAGTTGAAGCGCTTGCGCTTGTTCATCTTGAGCCTGGGGAACGCCAGAACGATTGGGATCATTTTCCTGGTGGGCTTGACCATCCGGGTGGGAGTGACCCTGGTGTTGGGCAACCGCCTGCTGCCGATGGCGGATCAGCCGGTCTTTCTGGATCTGGCCGAAAATGTCGCCCAGGGTCGGGGATTATCCGTCAGTCGTAATGTGGTTGGCCTGCCAGAGGACATATCCGATTCCCTGCTCGCCGTGCTTTTGACCCGCCCGGAACGCATGCGTGATGAACAACTGGGCGCGTTATGGGGCATCATCAAACCTGATACGCCGACGGCTTTCTTTGAACCTTTTTATCCTCTTTTTGTCGGAGGCATTCGTTGGATTTTCGGTCCCACTTCCGGGACGACTATTGGCCAGGAAATCATCCCCTTCGGCCCAAAAATTATCATCGTGCGGCTTTTCCAGAGTTTGTTCGACGCATTAGTTATCCTAATATTATATTACTTGGGTAAGACTCTGTTCACGCCGGTTGTCGGGGGATTGGCCGCTCTGATCTATTGTTTCTACCCTTATTCGATTGCCTTCGTCACCAACATCGTCACGCAGAATACCTATCTGTTTTTGCAGGCAGTGATGGTTTACTTTTTCGTGCGGGCGATGAGACATCAATCCTGGGGTAATTACCTTGGTTTAGGTTTAGCCGCAGGTTTGACGCTATTGACCCGCATCTCTTTGATTTCGTTTATTCCCTTGATTATTATATGTTTGTATTTACCACTGCGCAAGGAATTGAAGTGGGGACGATTGGGCGTTAGCATGGTCATCATGGTTTTGGCAGCGCTTCCCTGGATGCTGCGCAATCAAGCAGCACTGGGGCAGGCGATTTTGCTGCCCACCAAAGGCGGCCGCAACCTGTGGGAATACAACAACCAGAATTTCCTCCCTGAACGCATGGAAGGGCAATTTACTGGAGTCAGCGCAGTATATCAGAAATTTGCTCTGGCCAATTATGAAGGTTTGAACGCAAAAGAGCTTCTGCCCTTCCCAAATTTCACGACCGAGAGCGAGATTGAACGCGACCGCATCCTGAACCAGCGGGTGATGGGTTTCATACGTGCCAATCCTTGGGTATTCGTGAAATTATGCGTTCTGCGGCTCTATCAACTCTTTCGCGTTCAGCCTTCGGCACATGCCGGGCCGCTGGTGATTCTGGCCAGTTGGGGGACCTTCGGTTGGATTTTTCCGGCTGCGTTTGTGGGCTTGATACTGTCTTTCAACGCTTGGAGAAAACGTAGTGTGATCTATGCCTTAGTGCTTTATACGGTCGGTACCGCCGCATTAACGGCCTCCGGCATCCCGCACCGCGTGCCCACCGATCCGTATTTCATTCTATTGGCTGCCTTCGCTTTAGTGACGGCGCTAAAACTCGAAAATACTCCCAAATTAGATAACCCAAATACATAATAATTATGTATTTACCTCCAAAACACCACATCCCAGCGCTGGAAGATCCCATCGCGTATTACTACATTCCGATCTTTCGCTCGTTCTTCATTAAACGTTTGCAAATGTGCCTTGATCTGCTGCCGCGTGCCCGTATGTCCAGATTATTGGACGTTGGTTGCGGCACCGGCATAATCCTGCCAGAACTGCTGCAACGCTGCGATCATATCTGGGCGGTTGATAGTCAATTGCAGGAGAGATCCCTTCAGGGAATGATGCAAATGGAGAAGATGCCGTGGGAACGAATACAACTGGCTACTGCCGACCTGTTGCACCTGCCCTTTGCGGACAACCATTTCGACGCCGTACTGCTGATCAGCATTCTGGAACATATCGAAGATTTACCCGCCGCCTGCGCCGAGATCGTCAGAGTGACTCGACCCGGAGGAATCGTAGTAGCCGGGTTTCCGACTAAAAACGCCATTACAGACAAACTCTTGGGTGGTTCGACTGGATTTCATGTTTCCTCACACCGACAAATTCTGGACACTCTGAAAACATATGTTCATTCGTTCCGGATTACCCGCTTGCCCTGCGTCGTCCCGGTGGATTTTTCCCTTTATGTTGCCTGTAGCGGCGTCAAATCTGCATCATGATAGGATAAGATATATTTTCCAAAGCTCTTCAAACGCGCGGGTATTTCGCGCGTTTGATTTTAAGGAGCTGAATGGGAGTGTTTTAAATGTGATAAAATACTCATTTAAACTGTTGAAAAAATTGCATTATCTGTTGCAGATGAAGGCTTTTTTTTTTATATTAAGAGATTGAGTTCGATCAAATCTGCGACGATGACCATATTGTCGCAGTCCACAGAAACAAAATAACGCATAAAACGCCTGAATATACTATGCGCATCTTCTTCACCCGTCCTGATAGTCAGATACCGGCTGCGCCTGTGCCCTTAGGGATGATGTCCTTGGCCGCTTATGTGCGACAGCACCGCACCGGCGACGAATTTCGTCTCTGGGACGCTCGCGTGCACATGACCCCGAATGATCAGCTCGTCTCCATGATCGCCGAATTTAATCCTGATATTCTCTGTATCACCTCTTTTAGCTTGGAATCCGAACTGGCCCATGACCTGGCGGGCAGGGTTCGAAAGGCGCTGCCCAACTGCAAGATCTATATTGGAGGACCTTATCCCACCTCTGACGCTCAGACCGTTATAGCAGATCAGAACATTGACATGGCCTTTATTGGTGAAGGCGAGAACAGTTTTCTGGCGGTGCTGAACGCCCTGGATTCCGAATCGAAATTTGATGATATCAAAGGCCTCGCCTTTCGCCGCGACGGCGAGATTATCAACACCGGCTACCCGGAGATGATTGGAGACCTGGATGAACTGCCGGCGCCCGCCTGGGATCTGATAGACCTGGAATATTACTTTTCCCGGCAGGGCAAGCGCGCCATGATGAACAAACTGCAGCGCAGCCCTCGAGCGGTTTCGATTTTCACAACACGCGGCTGTCCTTATCGTTGCAGCTATTGCCATAATGTCTTCGGCAAGAAGTTGCGCAAGCGTTCACCAGAAAAAGTCATAGCCGAACTTAAGATGCTGTACGACCAGTACGGTGTGCGTGAATTGGAATTCCTGGATGACATCTTCAACCTGGACATGGATCGCGCTTCGACCATTTTCGACGGTTTGAAAAAGGCCGGCATTCATTTTCATATTACCTTCCCCAACGGCCTGCGCGCAGAATATTTAAGCGACGAACTTCTGGCAAAATTCAAGCAAGGCGGCGTTTATTGGATCACCGTGGCCATCGAATCCGGCAGCCCGCGCATCCAGAAAGCCATCCACAAGAACGTAGATTTGGTTAAAGCGCAAGCCAATATCAACAAAATTTCGCGCATGGGGATCAACTGCAACGGCTTCTTCATGATGGGATTTCTGAATGAGACCGAAGAAGAAATCCAACAGACCATTCGCTTTGCCCTCAAATCCCGATTGGTTATTGCCAGTTTCTTCATCCTGACGCCCTTTCCCAACACCGAAATATACAATGAAGCTGTGACTGCCGGTATTGACATGCACGCGCATTTCAGCGACTACCACGACGTATCGGTTAACCTGTCTAAGGTACCCACTGAGCGTTTATGGAAACTGAAACGCCGGGCTTATCGCAAATTCTATTTCAGTCCCAAGCGAGTCTGGCTTATTCTACGCGCCAATCCTTTCACCGTCGGTCTGGGTGAAGGCGTATTTTATCTGTTGAAGATGGCGTTCACGGGTAGGGAGTTGAAGAAAGCGACGAGTTCCGAACCCTCCACAGCCGGAGTTGCGCAGTGAATATTCTCCTGGTACGCACGAACTCCGGCATCCCCGTAGCACCGCCGCCTATCGGTCTGATGTACCTGGCCGGCTATCTGCGGCAATACCGGCCCCAGAAGGATGACATCACTATATTGGACGGCCGGAGCGAATTGCCCTCCGACGCGCAAATCGCTGATGCCATCCGTGCGCTTCACCCGGATCTGGTGGGGATCACCGCCTTCAGCATGGAAGGGGAAACGGCACTGCGATACGCACGGATCGCCAAGGAGAATGCGCCTGGCTGCGCCACCGTTATCGGCGGCCCCTATGGCACCTCCGATTCTGCTTCAGCCTTGCAAGACCAACACGTGGATTTTATGGCTCGAGGGGAAGGCGAATTAACATTTTATAAACTCGTCGAGCGGCTGGATAAAGGAGAACCTGTTTCTGATATTAACGGCTTAGCGCACCGCCGTAATGGTGAAGTGATCTCAGGAAGCTTTCCCGATCTAATCGAGGACATTGACCAGATTCCTTTTCCTGCCTGGGATATGATCAACCTGGAGAGCTATTTCGTGGAAGGACGTATTCGCCGTCTGACCAATCCGATTCAATCCCGTCGTCGGGGTATATCCGTATTTTCTACCCGAGGCTGTCCTTACCGTTGCACCTATTGCCACAATGTGTTCGGCAAAAAACTGCGCAAGCGGTCGGTGGATAACGTGCTGGGAGAACTGCGCTGGCTGGTGGAAGATTTCGGCGTGGAAGAGATCGAGTTCATTGATGACGTCTTCAACCTGGATCGTCCCCGCGCCAAGGCGATTTGCGATGGCATCATCGGGAATGGCTGGGACTTGCGGTTGGCGTTTCCCAACGGCCTGCGCGCCGACCAGATGGATGAAGAGTTGGTGGATAAAATGCGTCGCGCCGGAGCCTACCGTATCAACTATGCGGTGGAATCCGGGTCTCCGCGCGTGCAGCAGATGATCCGCAAGAACCTGGATTTGGAGCGCGCCCGGCAGATCATCAACTACACCGCCAAGAAAGGCATCTCCACTGGCGGATTCTTCATGCTGGGGTTCCGTGATGAGACCGAAGAAGAAGCCTGGATGACGATCAACTACGCTCTGAGTACAAAACTGCATACAGCCAGTTTCTTTCTGTTGACTCCATTTCCCAACACGCCTATGTACGAGGAAGCTCTGTCGTTAGGTTATGATATGGAAGCGATCTATTCCGATTATGGATCGGTTAGCGCCAATCTCTCAACCATGCCCAAGGAACGGCTGGAAGCGCTTCGCAAGATCGCTTTTCGCAAATTTTACTTCAATCCCGGAAGGATCTGGAACATCTTTCGTACCACGCCTCGCAAGTGGGTGCTGTTCAAGAACTTCCTACGCACCGTGAAAATGGCCTTAACCGGGAAAGAGTTTTAGCTTGTGACTCGAGACTTGAGACTATGAAAATCCTGCTCGTTCGTCCCCATTCCGAGGTCCCCTCTGCAGCACCGCCACTGGGGTTGCTCTATCTCTCGGCGTACCTTCGCAAGCATAGCCAGAACCAAGTTAGCATTTGTGACGCTCGATTCAAGGAACACAGCTTTGATACTATCGAAAACATCATCCACGACGAGAAGCCGGACCTGCTGGGCATCACCAGCTTTTCTTTAGAATCGAAAGAAGCTCACGAAATCGCCAAACGAGGCAAGAAGGCTGTTCCCAACGTTCCCGTGATCATCGGCGGCCCCTATGCCACGTCGGATTATACGCAGGCTTTGGCCGATCCCAATATTGATATTGCTGTTGTCGGCGAAGCGGAGAAGAGCTTCCACCAATTAGTGACTGCATTGAATAGGGGAGAGGATTGGACGGGGATCAGAGAGCTGGCCTACCGTAAAAACGGTGACGTCGCCAAGACCGATGAGCGCATGTTCGTTGAAAACTTGGATGAACTACCCTACCCGGCTTGGGATCTGATTAACCTGGAAGAGTACTTCAACCGGCGCGGCACAAAGAAACGCACCTGCTTCAATCAGCATCAGATGCGCCAGCGCGTACTTTCGATTTTCACGACGCGTGGGTGCCCTTACCGCTGTTCATACTGTCACAACCTCTTCGGCAAGAAACTACGCAAGCGGTCGGTGGAAAATGTAATCGGCGAATTACGATTGATGAAGGACAAATACAATGTCCAGGAAGTCGAGATCATAGATGACATCTTTAATCTGGATATAGAACGCGCTAAAACCATCTTCCGCCGCATTATAGAAGAGAAACTGGACATGAAATTCAGTTTCCCCAACGGCTTGCGTACCGACCGGTTGGATGAGGAGCTGCTGGATCTGTTCAAGCAAGGCGGTGCATATCGTTTGGTCTTCGCAATCGAATCCGGCACCCCACGCGTCCAGAAGCTAATCCAAAAGAACCTTAACTTGGAGAAGGCTCAGAAAAACATCGCTCTGGCCGCCAAGCGCGGATTCTCTATGGGCGGCTTTTTCATGATGGGTTTCCTCGATGAAACCGAGGATGAGATCTGGAACACGATCAACTTTGCTTTGAAATCGAAATTGCAAACCGCGGCGTTCTTCATCGTCACGCCCTTTCCCAATACGGATATCTGGAAGCAAGCGCAGGATCTGGGCTTGAACTTAGACGCCACTTATGAGAATTACCAGAAAGTATCAGCAAACATATCCAAAGTACCCAGCGACCGCTTGATGAAGCTGCGGAGACTGGCGTTTCGCCGCTTTTACCTGAATCCCTGGCGGTTGTGGAGTTTCATGCGCACGACGCCTTGGCGCGACCGCTTCTTCGAGAAGGTCTGGATCTTGATCGCCGCCTCTTTCTTCAAGTACGAAAAATGAAAGTCCTCTTCATTCGTCCCGGCGCTGACATCCCTTTGGTGCCGCCGCCTATGGGTTTGATCTACCTGGCAAGTTGTCTGCGGCAAGCCGGCAACCACCAGGCCCGCATTGTGGATGGCCGTCTCTTGGAACTGACGCCCGAGCAGATCATCGCGCGGGGTGAAGATTTCGATCCTGACGTTATCGGCATCACCGGGTTGACTATGGAAGGGCCGGATGCTCATCGTCTGGCCGCCTTGGCCAAACAGCGCTGGCCCAAACGTCCCGTGCTACTTGGCGGACCTTATCCCACCAGCCAACCGGACAAGGCAATCAGCGATACGAACGTGGACGTCTGTTTTTTGGGAGAAGCCGAAGAAAATTTCATTACCTGGGTCAAAGCACAGGAAAACGGCGGTTCGCTGGATAATGTTCCTGCCGTGACCTTTCGCCGCAACGGCAGTGTGGTGCAAACGGCGCATGGCGGGTTCATCGAGGACTTGGATTCCATTCCTATTCCCGCTTGGGATCTGCTGGAATTGGACAAGTATTTCGAGAAGAAGTTCCTGAAATACCGCACCATGAATCCGCACCAGAAGCGTTCCCGCGCGGTGCCCATCGTGAGTTCACGCGGATGCCCTTACCGCTGCTCATATTGTCACAACTTGTTTGGCAAGAAGCTACGGAAACGTTCAGTGGAAAATGTCCTGGGCGAAATGGAAATGCTGGTGAAGGATTTCAATATTCAGGAGTTGGAGTTCATTGACGACATCTTTAATTTGGACATTCCCAGATCGAAAGAAATCTTTCAGGGAGTCATTGACCGCAAATTGGATTTGACCTTCGCCTTTCCCAACGGTTTAAGGTCGGATAGTTTCGACGAGGAATTACTGGCCATCATGAAACGCGCCGGAGCTTATCGCCTGGTGTTCGCCGTGGAAACCGGGAGTCCGCGCATACAAAAGGCGATTCATAAGAATCTGGATCTGGAAAAAGCGCGGCGTAATATCGCTCTGGCAGATAAAATGGGATTTTTCCTCGGTGGTTTTTTCATCATGGGGTTTCCCGATGAAACCGAGGAGGAAATTTGGCAGACCATTGATTTTGCCTGCAAATCCAAACTGCATACCGCCAATTTCTTCATCCTGACGCCCTTTCCCAACACCGAAGTCTGGGAACAAGCCCTGCGCGCAGGGATGCCGGTTGATGCCAATTTTCAGCATTATTATCAGGTTTCCATCAATCTCTCGAAAGTTTCCAGCGAGCGGCTGGAAAAGTTACGCTTAAAAGCTACTGCAAAATTTTATTTACGACCCTTAAGAATCATCAGGTTTATGACGAGAGTACCCCATTTCTTCAAGCGATCTTTCGAGATGTTCATGATCTTCACCCTGACGATGACGGGCAAATGGAAAAAATAGCCAATATTTCAATCCAACGTTCACGATAAGAACTGGACTGTTTTATGAAGATTTTGCTCTTGCGCCCGGGAATGGGAGTTATTCCCAATACGATTCCTCCACTGGGATTGTTATCCCTAGCTGGGTATCTACGTGACGGCAACGGGCATCATGAGATTCGCATCGTAGACTGTCGTCAGTTGAAGTTCCCATTGGAACGCGCCGAGCAGGAGATTCGTGCTTTCGCACCGGATCTGTTGGGTCTCACTGGTTTTTCCGTGGAAAAAAAAGTCATCCATGAGACCGCTTGGGTGGCAAAAAATGTCAATCCGAAATTGCCGGTAGTGGTCGGCGGACCCTACGCTACCGCCAGCCATGAGAATTTGCTCAAAGACGCCAATATTGATTTCGTCGTGGTGGGTGAAGGCGAGGCGGTATTTAAGGATTTTATAGCGCGGTTTGAAATCGCCGGGATGAAGGATGAATATGGCGATCTGCAAAGTTTCGCTTATCGAGGACCCGGTGGCGCTGTCCGCTCCAACACCCAGCGAGAGTTCATTCCCGATCTCGATTCCATCCCTATGGTAGCCTGGGATTTGATCGACGTGGAAGCGTATTTTTCCAGAAAAGTTCGCGCTTCCATGAACCTGCATCGCAAATCGCGGCGCGTGCTGCCGATCTTAAGCACGCGCGGCTGCCCGTATCGCTGCACCTATTGCCACGACGTGTTCGGGAAAAAATTACGCAAACGGTCTGTGGATCACGTCCTTAATGAGATCAAGTATCTTTATCAGCATTTCGGCATCAAAGAAATCGAGATTTTGGATGACATCTTCAATGCCGATAAGGAACGCGCCAAAGCCATATTCGACGGCGTCATTCAGAATGAGATGAAATTGGGATTCTCCTTCCCCAATGGGTTGCGCGCCGATCTGATGGACGAGGAATTGGTGGACAAAATGAAGGAAGCGGGTGTTTACCGCTTGATCTATGCAGTGGAATCCGGCAGTCCCCGCATCCAGAAATTGATGAAGAAGAATCTTGACTTGGAGAAAGCCAAACATATCATTGATTACACAGCTCGCAAGAACATCTCCGTGGGCGGCTTCTACATGATGGGTTTCTTGGATGAAACCGAAGAAGAAGTGCGCATGACTATTGATTTTGCCTGTAAGACGCGCATGCATACAGCGGCTTTTTTCATCCTGCAGCCGTTCCCCAATACCGAAATTTTTCAGCAGGCGCTGGATCGGGGTATCATACTGCCCTCCACCGACGAAGAAGGCGGGACCCATTATAATCGAGTTACTCGCAACATCTCCAACATCCCATCAG
>JAGVQJ010000061.1 GCA_020051775.1 Calditrichota bacterium
CTGATCAGCCCCATCGCTATGGAAGAGGGCTTGCGCTTCGCCATCCGCGAAGGCGGCCGCACCATCGGCGCCGGCGCCGTCACCAAGATTCTGGAGTAAAGGCACAAAGTTTCCTCTTAAAGAGTGGAGCAAAACTTCGTCGTCGGGGTCGCCCCCGACCCCGACATTCTGGAGTAGTGTAGAGATGGCCGGACAGAATATTCGCATTCGCTTGAAGGCTTACGATCACAATTTGATTGATAAGTCCGCAGAAAAGATCATCCGCACCGCCCGGTCTACCGGAGCTATTATCTCCGGCCCGGTTCCGCTGCCTACGAAAAAGACGATCTACACCGTCCTCCGTTCTCCCCACGTGGACAAGAAGTCTCGCGAGCAATTCGAGACTCGCATCCACAAGCGGCTGATCGAAATCCTGAATTCCAACACCCGGACGATTGACGCTCTGATGAAATTAGAGCTTCCCGCCGGTGTGGACATTGAGATAAAAACATGATAACCCGCTTGTCGGCAGGAGCCTAAATTTCTGCTTGCCGACGAGTGATACTTCGCCTGCCGCTAATGGTTGGATAGAGCTTTTACTCTCCCTATTACGGCGATTGATGACGGAAACAGCTATGAGTTTTTCCCTGGGTAAAAAGCTGGGCATGACCCGAATATTCGACGAGCAGGGCAATCATATCCCTTGCACATTGATTCAAATCGGGCCCTGTTGGGTGACGCAGGTAAAAGATGTCGTCACCGACGGCTATACCGCCGTCCAGGTCGGATTCCAGTTGATCAAAGCCAAATCGGTTCCGAAAGCGCAGATCAACCACCTGAAGAAAGCCGGCGTCGAACCCGTTCGTTTCGTGCGCGAATTCCGCACTGATGAGGTATCCGGGTATAAGCCTGGTGAACTATTGGCCAATGACCGCTTCAAAGCCGGCCAACTTGTACATGTGGTGGGCATTTCTAAGGGACGCGGTTTTGCCGGTGTGATCAAACGCCACGGCTTCCACGGCCCCAACGCCTCTCACGGAACTCATGAGTACCACCGCCATCCCGGTGCGGTGGGCGCACACACCGATCCAGGCCGTTTGTGGAAGGGTTTGAAACTTCCCGGCCACATGGGCACCGCACGAGTTAAAGCCAAAAACCTCCAGATCATCAAGGTGGATTCCGAACAAAACCTGATGCTGGTCAAAGGCGCGGTTCCCGGCCCTCGTAATTCGCTGGTTGAAATTGTTCTTTCCGGCACGTAAAGACCATGAAATTCCCAGTATATGACACCAAGGGCAATCCTTCCGGACAGGAAGTAGAACTGCCCGATGATTTAGTCCAAATTGAGCCTCATGAACATGCCATTTATTTGGCCGTGAAGAGGCAGTTGGCTCGTTCCCGTCAGGGTACCTCCAAAACCAAGGGCCGCAGCGAGGTGCGCGGCGGCGGTAAAAGACCCTGGAAGCAGAAGGGCACCGGTCGCGCTCGCGCGGGCACTACGCGCTCTCCTATCTGGAGAGGCGGTGGCCGCACCTTTGGTCCCTTGCCGCGAGTGTATGACGTGATTCTACCGGCCAAAGTCCTGAAGTTGGCTCGGAGATCCGCTTTCGCTCTGAAGGCCAATCGCGATGCTCTGCGCATCGTCGAAGATTTCAAAATGGACAACCCTAAGACCAAAGAACTCTTCGGTATCCTGAAGAACTTTCAGGCGGAAGGTTCCTGCCTGGTGTTGCTTCCCGAATACGATAAAACCATGCACTTGTCGGCGCGTAATATCCCCTATTGCTGCGCACAGAAATCCACTGCTGTGTCCACCTATGATCTCATGAAACACCGCATGATCCTGTTGCAGCGCAGCGCCGTCGAACCCTTGATCGAGGTGTTGAAACGTGCCTAAGGAGAGAATCATTCTGATCCGGCCCCTGTTGACGGAAAAATCCACCGATGCGAAAGATAAATTGAATCACGTCGCCTTTGAAGTGGATCCCGGGGCCAACAAACTCCAGATCCAAAAGGCGGTGGAGAAACGCTTCAACGTCAAGGTGACCGGAGTGCGCACCATGAACTTCATGGGTAAGTTAAAGCGCCAGGGTCGTTTCGAGGGGCGCCGCAAATCCTGGAAGAAAGCCGTTGTCATGCTGGCGGAAGGCCAGAAGATCGAATTCTTCGAGAATCAGTAAATATGGCACTCAAGACCTACAATCCCACGACTCCCAGCCGCCGCTTCATGATCAAGCTGGATAACAGCGAACTGACGAAGAAGGCGCCTGAGAAGTCCCTAATTGAGCCCAACAAGAGCACTGGCGGCCGCAATAACCAGGGCCGCTTGACCGTGCGTCATCGCGGTGGCGGCAATAAACGCGCCTACCGCATTATTGATTTCAAGCGCGACAAGCACGGCATCCCCGCCACGGTAGCCGCCATCGAGTATGATCCCAATCGCACGGCTCGCATCGCCCTGTTGCATTACGCCGACGGCGAGAAGCGCTACATCATCGCCCCCAACGGTTTGAAAGCCGGTGATAAGGTCATGTCGGGCGAAAGCGCCGAAATACGCTTGGGAAACTGTCTGGCGCTAAAAGATATCCCCCTGGGAACCAATGTACACAATATCGAGCTGCGCAAGGGAGCCGGAGGACAGTTAGTGCGCACCGCCGGTGGATCCGCCCAGCTCCTGGCACGCGACGGCAATTATGCCAATCTGCGCCTCCCCTCCGGAGAAGTCCACAAGGTCCACATTGACTGTATGGCCACGATCGGACAGGTGGGAAACGAAGATCATGGCAATATCTCCCTCGGTAAAGCCGGTATCAATCGTTTCCTGGGGCGGCGTCCCCGAGTGCGCGGCGTTGCCATGAACCCCATTGATCACCCGATGGGCGGCGGTGAAGGCAGAAGCTCAGGCGGACGGCACCCCTGTTCGCCTAAAGGTATGCCGGCTAAAGGGTATCGCACGCGCAAGAAGAGTCGTTCCACCAAGCTGATCGTTAAGTCACGTCACTCAAAGTAGATAACCGGTAGTCGGGGTAATCCCCGACCCCGACAAACTGAGACGCCATGCCCAGATCCGTAAAAAAAGGCCCGTACATTGATGCGGACCTGATGTCCAAGGTCGAGGAGATGAACGTCAAGGGACAGAAGAAAGTCCTTAAGACTTGGTCTCGCCGTTCCGTCATCCCGCCGCAGTTCGTGGGGCATACCCTGGCCATCCACAATGGCAAGAAGTTTCTGCCCGTGTTTATAACCGAAAACATGGTGGGCCATAAATTGGGCGAATTCGCACCCACCAGAACGTTCCGCGGTCACGGCGGCAAAAAGGCCGACCGAACCAGCAAAGTATCCTAACCGGCAGGTTGTAAGCTATGGAATCCCGAGCGATAGCTCGATATGTCCGCATCGCGCCCCGCAAGATGGTCCTGGTGGCGGATCTGGTTCGAGGCAAGAAAGTCAATGAGGCGTTGGGCATTCTGCACTTCGCGCCCAAGCGTTCTTCCCTGGTCGTCGAAAAGACCATCCGATCCGCATTGGCCAACATGATGAATCGCGATGAGGCTAAAAATATCAACCCGGATGACGCCGTAGTTAAAGAAATCCGGGTCAACGAAGGCACTACCTGGAAACGTTGGTCGCCGCGCGCTATGGGCCGCGCCACGCGCATCCGCAAGCGTACCAGTTATCTTCACGTAACATTGTCCGTTTAAGGTCGAGGAGTTACTTTGGGACAAAAGGCCAATCCAGTCGGTTTGCGGCTGGGCATCAACAAGACCTGGTTCTCGAACTGGTTTGATGAGAAAAACTTTTCCGAAAAATTGAAGGAAGATCTTCTGCTGCGCCGCTATATCAAGCAGCGCCTCCAGAACGCTGGAGTAGCCGCCATTCTCATCGAACGGACGCCCAAGCGCATCGTGCTGACGGTCACCACCGCCCGTCCCGGCATCGTCATCGGCCAGAAAGGGCGCAATGTGGACATCCTGAAGAATGAGCTCAAAACGCTTACTTCCAAGGAAGTCCAGTTGAATATCGTGGAAATCAAGCGGCCCGAAATGGAAGCGCAACTGGTCGCCGACGGCATTGCTCGACAATTGGAAGGACGCGTGTCGTTCCGCCGCGCCATGAAGAAAGCCATCATGTCCACTCGCCGTATGGGCGCTGAAGGCATCAAGATCGTCTGCTCTGGTCGTCTGGGCGGCGCCGAAATGGCCCGCACCGAACAATATAAGGAAGGGCGTATACCCCTGCACACCCTGAGAGCGGACATTGATTACGCTACCTCTACCTCCAACACCACTTACGGCACCATCGGAGTGAAGGTATGGATCTGCAAAGGCGAGATCCTGGGTAAAGAAAAAGTCGTCGAAATCGCCTGAAATTAATTCCTCCCCCACTGCCAGCCTGTTGCCGGCGGTAGGGGAATCAATGTATGGATTTGGAATTGACATGTTAGCGCCGAAAAGAATCAAGCATCGCAAGCAGCAACGGGGTCGAATGACCGGGACCGCCACTCGAGGCAGTGAAATCAGCTTCGGGCAGTTCGGGTTGAAAGCCCTGGAACCCTGCTGGATGACCAACCGTCAAATCGAAGCCGCCCGCGTGGCCATCACTCGCCATATCAAACGCGGCGGTAAGGTTTGGATTCGCATCTTCCCCGATAAACCGATCACGCAGAAGCCGGCGGAAACCCGCATGGGTAAAGGCAAGGGAAACCCCGAATTCTGGGTCGCCGTGATTCACCCGGGACGCATCCTGTTCGAGGTTGAAGGAGTCCCGGTGGATATCGCCCGTGAAGCCATGCGTCTGGCCGCGAATAAACTACCCATCAAGACCAAGTTCGTCGAGAGGGAGGCCATTTAAGATGAAGATGCACGACATTCGCCAACTCTCCCTTGAAGAGGTCAATCAGCGTCTACGCGATGCCCGAGAAGAATTGCATAACCTGAATTTTCAGCTGGCCACGCATCAGTTGGACAATCAGGTCAAAGTGCACATTGCCCGTAAAGACGTGGCCAGACTGATGACCGTCATTCATGAATTTGAACTGGGTCTCCGTAGCGAGCCCGAAAAGACGGGTAAATAACCATGCCCCAGACTGTTGAAAGAAAACCGCGCAAGACCAAGATCGGTTTGGTCGTTAGCGATAAGATGCAAAAGACCATCAATGTCGCCGTGGAACGGCGGGTCCAGCATCCCCTCTACAAAAAATACTTCCGCCGCACACAGAGATTCATGGCCCACGATCCGGAAAGTTCGGCCCATGTGGGCGATAAAGTACGCATCATGGAATGTCGGCCGCTATCCAAGAATAAAACCTGGCGATTGGTGGAAGTTATCGAGAGAGCGAAATGATTCAGGAATACACCAGATTGAACGTCGCCGACAACACCGGTGCTAAACGTGTCATGTGCTTCCGGATCCTGGGCGGCACCAAACGGCGCTATGCCTCTTTGGGCGATATTATCGTTGCTTCGGTTAAATCCGCTATTCCCAATTCACCCGTAAAAAAAGGTGAGGTGGTGAAAGCAGTCGTCGTGCGCACAGCCAAAGAGGTTCGTCGTCCGGACGGATCTTATATCCGCTTCGATGACAATGCCGTCGTCTTACTGGACGAAAAACAGGAACCGCGCGGCACGCGCATCTTCGGCCCTGTCGCTCGCGAATTGCGCGACAAGCAATTTATGAAAATCGTCTCGCTGGCCCCTGAGGTCATCTAAAACAATATGGTAGGGCAAGCAGCTGGGTACGGACGTAACCAACGCCCCTGTTTGTCGAGATGAACCACCGGCGGGGACGCCGGTACTACCAACTTTACCGAGAAACGCAATGCACGTTAGAAAAGATGATACTGTTCTGATCCTTGCCGGAAATGAACGGGGTAAAAGAGGCCGTGTTCTGAAGGTCTACCCCAACAAGAACAGCCTGATCGTGGAAGGCGTCCGTTTTATCAAACGCCATCAGAAACCTTCGGCAAAGAATACCACCGGCGGCATCATTCAGAAGGAAGCGCCCATTCAGGCTTCCAATGTCATGGTGGTCTGTTCCAAATGCGGCGAACCCACGCGCACCAAGCGACGGGAAATCCGGGATGAAGGCAAGCTAAGCCATACCCGGGCCTGCGTCAAATGTGGCGAAGTTTTTTAGAAATTCAAGAAGAAGCAGGTATCCATAACCTGTATTAACTAAGAGCTTACGAGATGTTCATCCAGGAAGACGATAATCCCAACGCGGAATCCGCGGCCCCACAGGATGGTTCAATTCCGGCTCCGGAGGAAAAACCGGAGAAACCGGTAAAACCGGCTAAACCCAAGAAGGAAGCCGCCGCCAAGGAAGGTAAAGAAGGCAAGCCCGCCTCGCTCAAGAAAGAGAAGGGGAAAAAGGGCGAACAGGCCGAAGCTCAAGCAGCCTCAGACGAGAAATCCGGCGGCAAGAAAAAGAAAGATAAGGCTGGCGCTGGTGATATTGCCATTCCCGCCGGCTATCTTCCCCGCCTGATGACTTTCTACCGGGAACAAGCTGTTCCCCAGCTCATGAAGCGCTTCAATTATAGTACCGTCATGATGGTGCCCCGTCTGGAGAAAGTTGTCCTCAACGTTGGCGTCGGTGAAGCCTCGCAGAATCCCAAACTTCTGGAATCTTCCGCGCAGGAACTGGGCCAGATCACCGGACGCAAAGCCTCCATCACCCGGGCGCGTAAATCCATCTCCAATTTCAAGCTGCGCAAAGGCATGTCCATTGGTTGCCGCGTGACTCTGCGTCGCTGGGTCATGTACGAATTTTTAGATCGCTTCTTGAACGTGGCAATTCCCCGTATCCGCGATTTCCGCGGCTTGTCGGACCGCTCTTTCGATGGTCGAGGCAGCTACACCATTGGCCTGAAGGAACAAATCATCTTTCCGGAAATTGACATAGATAAGATCGAGCGCGTGCACGGCATGGACATCACCTTCGTGACCACCGCCCGTACCGATGAAGAAGCGCAGGCGCTGCTGCAAGTGATGGGAGTGCCCTTCCGCAAACACAGCGGCGAGGGTCGCGAGACAACCCTGTAAAGAGACGATTAATGGCCAAGAAATCAATGATAGCCAAGGCGCGCCGCAAACCGAAATTCGAAGTGCGGCAGGTTCACCGTTGCAATCGCTGTGGCCGACCTCGCGCCTACATGCGCAAGTTCGGTCTGTGCCGCATTTGCTTCCGCGAGCTGGCATTGCAGGGAATGATCCCCGGCGTCGTCAAAGCCAGTTGGTGATATCCTGAGTCCTTGACCGCCTCCCCTGTTAAGAGGTGCCAGGGATCAAAATCTGACTTCCCTCTTCACAGGGAAAAACAAAATACAAGGTTTTCGGTATGACGATCACAGATCCTATTGCGGATTACTTGACTTGCGTTCGCAATGCCACCCGAGCGCGCAAGAAACGGGTGGACATCCCTGCCTCCCGCCTGAAACGGGACATCACTCGCATTCTGAAGCGCAATCGCCTGATCGAGGACTACGCGATCATAGACGACGGCAAGAGCGGCCTCATCCGCGTTCTGCTGAAATACACTCCGGACGGCGACAGCGTCATCGAAGGCATTCAACGAATCAGTAGACCGGGACTGCGTAAATATGTGAGCAAGGACGCCATCCCTCGCGTGCGCAATAATGTCGGCCTGGCCATCATCTCTACGTCCCAGGGATTGATGACCGGTGCCCGCGCCCGCAAATTGGGTATCGGCGGCGAAGTGCTCTGCTATATCTGGTAGGTAATATCGTGTCACGGATCGGCAAACTACCCATTACAATACCGTCCGGTGTGGCGGTAACTTTGGACGGGAATAAAATCACGGTCAAGGGACCCAAAGGGACTCTGGGCCGTCAGGTTCACCCGGCCATAGCCGTTAAAGTGGAGGAGGGTCATATCCTGATCTCTCGCAAAAGTGACGAGCGACAGGATCGCGCCCTGCATGGCCTGACCCGCGCCCTGGTGGCCAATATGGTCAAGGGAGTCGCGGAAGGTTACCGCACCTCCATGGAAATTGTGGGAGTCGGCTACAAGGTCGAACCACGGGATAAATCTCTGCAATTCAGCCTGGGTTTCTCGCATCCAGTCCTGCTGCAGCCGCCCCCAGGCATTACCTTCGAAATTGAAAAGCCGACCATCTTTCACATCGTCGGTACGGATAAAGAACTCGTCGGACAAATGGCCGCCAAAGCCCGGGGGATCAGGCCTCCCGATGCCTACAAAGGCAAAGGAGTGCGTTATGCCGGGGAAACGATCCGATTGAAAGCCGGAAAGACGTCGAAGTAGCCCATGGAAAATAAAACCAAAGCAAGATTCAAGGCGCGCCTACGTCGCAAGAAGCACATTCGTAAGATAGTGCACGGTTCAACCCAGCGGCCTCGCCTGGTCGTGTATCGTAGTCTGAAGGCTGTTTACGCCCAGATCGTGGACGACAGCACGGGTCAGATTTTGATGGGATTGTCCAGCGGAAAACTGGATCATGGCGACGCCAAGGGAAAGATCGCCCAGAGTACTGCCCTGGGCAAAGCTATCGCCTCGCGCGCCAAAGAAAAAGGCATCGAACAGGTGGTATTTGACCGCAACGGTTACCTCTATCACGGTCGCGTGAAGGCTGTGGCTGAAGGCGCCCGCGAAGGCGGATTGATCTTATAGTCGTGGTTGGGGGTTATCCCCACCTCGAAAAAGTTGTAATCGGGGTCGTCCCTGACCCCGATATAGGAGCTTGAATGCCAGAAGAATCCCGCCCGGCACGGCCGAGCAGAGACAGGGAAAGATCCCGGGACCGCGATCAGGAAAACGCACCGGGCGAATTTGCTTTGATTGAGCGCGTGGTGCACATCAACCGCGTAGCCAAGGTGGTTAAAGGCGGCCGTAATTTCTCCTTCAACGCCATTGTCGTTGTGGGCGACGGACAAGGGCAGGTTGGCCAGGCTTTGGGTAAGGCCAATGAAGTCACCGACGCCATAAACAAGGGCACTGAGCTGGCGAAAAGAGCTATGAAGCCGATTCCACTCCGCGGTACGACCATTCCTCATGCCATTATTGGCCGATACGGCGCCGCCAAAGTGCTGATGAAACCGGCCTCGCCCGGTACTGGCGTGATTGCCGGCGGCGCAGTGCGGGCTATCATGGAAGCCGTGGGCGTTAAAGACATCCTGACCAAGGTGTTGGGAACCAACAATCCACATAACGTAGTCAAGGCTGCTATCAGCGGACTGACTCAACTTCGTGATCTGCGTGATGCTGCTCGTCAACGCGGCACGTCTGTGAGAAATATCCTGGAATTGGATGGGATATAGCGCCCCTGTCGTTCCGGCTGAAGCTCACTCTGTGGGTTCCGGAATCACCTTTTGAAATAATGGAATTTGATGCGCCATGAGTAAGTTGAAAATTACCTACGTCCGTAGCGCCATTCATTGCCCTGTGACACACAAACGTGTCATCGAGTCGCTGGGCCTGCGCAAGCTGAATCAAACCGTTGAACAACCGGATAATCCGGCTATCCGCGGCATGGTGCGTAAAGTGAATTATCTGCTGTGCGTGGAGGAAATCAATGAGTAACGACAGCACGCGCCATGAGATCGGCTTGGATTCCCTGAAACCGGCTCCGGGAGGCACTACCCGCGATCGCCGCCTGGGACGCGGCACCGCCGGCGGTCAGGGTCGCACCTGCGGCAAGGGCCATAAGGGTCAAAAAGCTCGCGCCGGTTACTCTTACAAACCCGGCTTTGAAGGTGGGCAGATGCCCATCCAGCGTCGCTTGCCCAAGCGCGGATTCAGCAACTATCCTTTTCGTAAAATCTATCAGGTGGTCAACCTGAAGCAATTGGATAGCGTCTTCACAGCGGGGCAGGAAGTCAGCCCGGAAACCTTGTTGAAAGCCGGTCTGATTACCAGCGCCAGACTGCCGGTTAAGATGTTGGGTGACGGCGACGTCAAAGTCGCGTTAAAGCTGCATGTGCATGCTGCTTCTCAGAGCGCCGCGGAAAAAATCAAGGCATCCGGAGGTGAGGTCGAACTGATATGCTGAAAGGCTTTCAATCCGTATTCCGCATTCCGGAACTGCGGCGGCGCATCCTGTTCACTCTGGGCGTTTTTATCGTGTACCGCATCGGCGGCCATATCCCCTCTCCCGGCGTCAATGCCGAAGCCCTGGGTGAATTCTTCCGCATGCAGCAGAACACGCTTTTCGGTCTTTATGACCTTTTTGCCGGTGGCGCTTTCGGTAAAGCCACCATCTTCGCCCTGGGAATCATGCCCTACATCTCCGCGTCCATTATTATTCAGCTCATGGGCACGGTAGTTCCCTTTTTCCAGAAATTACAAAAACAGGGCGAAGAAGGCCGAAAGAAAATAAATCAGTACACCCGCTATGGGACCGTAGGCATCAGCGCCATGCAAGCGCTGGGTGTCACCATCTTTCTCGAATCCATCGTCACGCCCTCCGGGGTTGCGGCGGTTCCATTCCCGGGAATTGCATTTCGTTTGATGACCATGTTAACCCTGACCACAGGCACTGTGTTCATCATGTGGTTAGGGGAACAAATCACCGAACGCGGCTTGGGTAACGGTATCTCCCTGATCATCTTTATCGGCATCGTAGACCGCCTGCCCTTTGCCGTAATAGACGAGGTTCGGCAGTTCATCTCCGGCAATCGGTCGCTGATCATGATGCTGTTCATGGTCTGTCTGTTCCTGGGAGTGACTGGAGCCGTGGTGCTCCTGACCCAGGGAACGCGAAAAATTGCCGTGCAATACGCCAAGAAGGTAGTCGGGCGAAAAGTTTACGGCGGACAGCGGACGCACATTCCTTTACGCGTAAACACCGCCGGCGTGATGCCCATCATCTTCGCCCAGTCCATTATGTTCGTCCCTTCGACCGTGGCCACGTTTCTTCCCGAGTCGTGGATGAAAGACTGGTTGAACAGCGCCTTTAATTTTGAATCCGTGACCTATATGTTGGTTTATGGCGTGCTGATCATCTTCTTCACCTACTTCTACACGGCTGTGGCCTTCAATCCTGTTGATGTTGCCGACAACATGAAGAAATATGGCGGATTTATCCCCGGCATTCGTCCCGGGAAAGCCACCAGCGATTTCATGGATAACATCCTGACAAAAATCACTCTACCGGGATCCATTTTCCTTGGGTTTATTGCTATTATCCCCAGTCTGATTTCCCGGTATACCAATATCAGCTATAATTTTGCCTCGTTCTTCGGAGGTACAACCCTGCTGATTGTCGTTGGTGTGGCTCTGGATACCCTCCAGCAAATGGAATCCCATTTGTTGATGCGGCATTATGAGGGGTTTATGAAATCCGGCCACATCCGGGGACGTCGCCGGATGTAACAGGACCAGGTGATGAATTTAACTTTACTAGGCGGTCCCGGAGCCGGGAAAGGGACCCAAGCCAAAAGATTACTTGAAAAATACCGCCTTCTGCACATTTCCACCGGCGATATTCTTCGCCAGGCCATCAAGGATGGAACACCGCTGGGATTGCAGGCCGAACGGTACCTCAAGTCCGGAGAATTGGTGCCGGATGCCATCATGCTTGGCATTATCGAAGAGCGCCTGGCGCAGCCTGATGCCGCTGCCGGAGCCATCTTCGACGGGTTCCCCCGCACTTTGCCGCAGGCCGACGGCTTGGAAGCTCTCTTGCGAAAACGGAAGAGCCGCTTGAATCTGTGCCTGAGCCTGGAGGTTCCGGACGAGCTGATTATCAAACGGCTGAGTTCAAGGCGTATCTGCAACCAATGCGGAGCTGATTACAACGTCATCAGCAATCCACCCCCGGCTGACGGCAAGTGCCTCAAATGCGGCGGTCAGATCATACAACGAGCCGACGACTTTGAAGAGACCATCCGCAACCGCCTGGCTGTCTATCGGCGCCAAACCAAACCGTTGCAGGATTACTATTCCGGCCGCGGTCTGTTGCGCGTTGTGGATGGCAACCAAACTGTAGACGATATCTTCGCCAAGCTCTGCCAAACGATAGATGATCACCTTAAAGAATCAGCGGGAAATTGAGCTTATTGGCAGGGCCTGCCAGATCTTAAAGGACGCATTCCAAGAAGTATCGCCGCTGATGGTGCCCGGAACCCGTGCCGAAGACATTGACCGAGCGGTCGAAAAGGCCATCAGGCTCCGCGGCGGTCGTCCCGCTTTCAAAGGTTTTATTGGCGTGGAACCGGATAGCCCCTTTCCCGCAAGTGTCTGTTTGTCCATTGGCGCGGAAGTGGTACACGGTATCCCCGATGGCAGAGTTTTACAAGCAGGCGAAATAGTCGGCTTGGACATTGGGGTGGAATATCAGGGTTATTATGGCGATGCCGCCCGGACCTATTTAATAGGACCTGTCCCCGAAGAAGCCAAAAGGTTGGTTCGAGTGACGCTCGAAAGCCTGGAGCTGGGAATTGATCAGGCGCGCAAAGGACGGCGGGTTTCGGATATATCGCACGCCATCCAGAGTCATGTCGAACGGCAAGGTTTCTCAGTAGTGCGCGAATTGACCGGGCACGGGATCGGAAAATCGCTGCACGAAGATCCGCAAATCCCCAATTTTGGGGGGGCGGGGCGAGGACCGAAGTTGCAGCCGGGCATGGTGCTGGCGATTGAACCCATGATCAACATGGGCGGCAAAGACGTCGTCACTTTGGAAGATGGGTGGACCATCGTCACTTCCGACAATCTGCCCTCCGCACATTGGGAAGAAACCGTGGTGGTGACCGATAGTGATCCCTTGATTTTAACGAGGTAATATCGTGGTCGGGGTCTTCTCCGACTCCTGAGATCCAGAGGTTCATGTGGCAAAGGAAGAGGCCATTAAAATTGATGGTACCGTCTTGGAAACCCTGCCCAACGCCACCTTCCGGGTGCAGTTGGAAAATGGGCATCCCGTCCTGGCCCATATCTCCGGTAAAATGCGCATGCACTTCATTAAGATACTGCCTGGGGACAAAGTCACAGTGGAACTTTCCCCCTATGATTTGAACCGAGGTCGGATCGTATATCGCTATAAATGATATTTGTTTCTAATAGCCCTTTTTATCAGAGGCTGTAGAGGAATCAAATAAGATCCTGGATTCCGGGTCCATCCCGGAATGACAGAGGAGATTTCCGATGAAAGTCCGCGCATCAGTAAAGAAAATGTGTGACAACTGCAAGATCATCCGCCGCCACGGTGTAGTACGGATCATCTGCAAGAATCCCAAGCATAAACAGCGTCAGGGGTAATCCACCTACACCCGGTGGAACCCGCATTCAGGAGGTTTTGTGGCAAGAATTGCCGGTATTGACCTTCCCAAGGATAAACGGATTGAAGTCGCCCTGCAGTACGTCTACGGCATAGGGCCGGCTACGGCTAAATCCATTCTGGAAAAAACGGGTATCAATCCCAGTACGCGCGTCAACGCCATCAGCGAAGAAGACGCGTACAAGATCAACAGCCTGCTGGCGGCTGAGTATAAAGTCGAAGGCCCTTTGCGTACCGAAGTCATGATGAACATCAAGCGTCTCATGGACATCGGTTGCTATCGCGGCATCAGACACCGTCGCGGATTGCCCGTTCGAGGTCAGAATACCAAGAATAACTCCCGCACCCGCAAGGGAAAGAAGCGGGCTTCGCCGTCTCGCAAGAAATAATCGGAGGCTTTAAAACTTGGCCCGAGTCAAACGTAAAACCAAGAAAGAACGAGTGGACGCCAACGGCGTCGCTCACATCAAGGCGTCCTTTAACAACACTATTATTTCCCTGACGGACGTCTATGGCAATGTCGTGGCTCAGTCTTCCGCCGGTCACCAGGGCTTTAAGGGGTCGCGCAAGAATACTCCTTTTGCCGCTACTCAAGCGGCGGCCGCTGCCGCCAAGACCGCACTGGATCTGGGTATGCGCAAAGTCATGGTCAATGTCAAGGGCCCCGGCGCCGGCCGGGATAGCGCCATTCGTTCTTTGCAGGCCACCGGTCTGCAAGTCATCGCCATCCGCGACGTCACGCCCATCCCTCACAATGGATGCCGGCCCCGGAAAAAACGCCGCGTATAAAGAAATCAGGAGTCTTAGTTCATGGCAAGATACATCGGTCCCGTGTGCAAGCTCTGCCGTCGTGAAGGCGACAAGCTTTTCTTGAAGGGCGATAGATGCGCCTCCGGCAAGTGTGCCTTGGATAAACGCGAGCACCCGCCCGGACAGCATGGCCGCGATCGTCGCTTCAAACGGTCCGAATATGGCAACCAGTTGCGTGAAAAGCAGCGCATCAAACGCAGCTATGGCATGCTGGAAAGCCAATTCCGCAACTTCTACGAAAGAGCCGCCCAGGCCAAGGGAATCACGGGCGAGCAACTGCTAACCCTGCTGGAAAGCCGTCTGGACAACATCGTCTACCGAATCGGCTTCGCTCCGGGTCGCATCGCCGCTAGAATGTTGATTACCCACAGGCATATTGAGGTGAACGGCAGAACAGTGGACATCCCTTCCTATATCATGAAGCCCGGCGACGTTGTCAAGGTCCGGGAGAGATCCCGCAAAATGCTCATGATCCACGACGCCATGAAACGCGTCAAGGAAGGCCGACTCGTGCCGTACCTGGAACTGGACAAGGCTAAAATGGAAGGCCGCTTCCTCTCCTATCCGGCTCGCGAAGATATCCCCATGCGCGCTCGCGAACAGATGGTGGTGGAACTTTACTCGAAATAGTGACAGCCTCGGCAGGCGAATTTGCCTGTCCTACTAACTTTTTGTCAAGGACCGGCCAATTTGCCGGTCGAGAGGAATTTAACTGGAGGCAAATGCAATGAATGGCTCCAATTTCCAAATGCCCGAAGCGGTGGAATTAGATGAAGCGTCCTACTCTTCTACATTCGGACGCTTTATTCTCCAACCACTGGAACGGGGGTATGGAGTCACCATCGGCAATGCCATGCGGCGCGTCCTTCTGGCTTCGCTGCCGGGAGCCGCGATCGTCTCATTGAAGATTGATGGGGTCCTGCACGAATTCTCCACTATCCCCGGGGTGGTTGAGGACGTATCCGACATTCTGCTGAACATGAAAGCCATCCGGCTAAAGTTGATGAACCGTAAACCGGATAAAGTGCTTCTGCACCTGAAGGGACCGGGGACCATCACCGCCGCCGATATCCAAAAAGGCAATACGGATTTTGAGATCCTGAATCCGGATCTGCATCTTGCCACCCTCGAAGACGAAGCCGACCTGAACCTGGAACTGCTGATTCGCCGCGGCCGTGGTTATATCCCCGCCGAAGAAAATCGCATTCCCGATCAACCCATTGGCACGATTCCCTTAGACGCCATCTATTCTCCGATCCGCAATGTTACCTATACGGTTGAAAATACCCGTATCGGACAACGGACCGATTATGAGAAGCTGATTCTGGAAATCACGACCGACGGTTCCATCACTCCGGATGATGCGCTCTCCGTAGCCGGTCGCATCATTCGGGATCATATCCAGCTCTTCATTAACTTCGATATCAAAGCGCGTGATGAAGAACGTGATCAGGAGATTGATGAAGAAGTGCTGCGTATTCGCAAGCTCTTGAAGAAACCGGTAGACGAACTGGAACTCTCCGTACGTAGCGCCAATTGCTTGAAGGAAGCAAAGATCCGCACCATCGCGGACTTAGTGCGTCGCGATGAAGCTGAAATGTTGAAATTCAAGAACTTCGGCCGTAAGTCGCTCACCGAATTGACAGAAATCCTGAAGGAACACGGCCTGGAATTCGGCATGGATGTAGATCGCTACCTGGGCCCTGAAGCGCGCCGGCGCATGTAAAGATCAATCGTCTCGGTTTCAAGGAATACTCTGATTCGTAATAGATTTTAGACACTTTTGAAATGTAGTCGGGATCGTTCGCGATCCTGACAGTAAATAACGGCGAAGCACCCATGAGACACGGATACAAAAAACCCCTTCTGAATCGCACGGCCAGCCATCGCAAAGCGCTTTACGCCAATATGGCTTGTGCCCTGTTCAAGGAACGTCAAATACGCACTACGTTGGCCAAAGCTAAAGCACTGCGCCCGTTTGTCGAACGCATGATCACTTTCGCTAAAAAAGGCGATTTGGCCAGTCGGCGTCACGTGCAATCCCACATAGGGCAGAAATCCGTGGTCAAAGAGCTGTTTGATAACCTGGCGCCTCACTATGCCGAACGCAACGGCGGGTACACCCGCATCCTGAAACTTGGGTTCCGTCGCGGCGATGCTGCGCCTACGGCCATCATCGAATTGGTGGATCGGGAGGCTCTGCCGGGCGAGAAGGAGAAGGTGAAGAAGGACCAGGAAAAGAAAACCTCTAAAAAGAAAAGCGCCGAGAAGACTCCCGCCGAACCCAAGGCCAAAGCGGAAGCTGCCGGCAGCGAATCCCGGTAGATGAGATGGCAGCGAAATAACTTCAAAAGCAACTCCCCGGAGTTGCTTTTTATTTAGGATCAGAGATTGCGAGTAACAAGGGGTTTCAACCCCTTGAGTTTCGGTTACAGTCAGTAACAAGGGGTTTCAACCCCTTGCTGTAACGGATTGCGTTTTAATCTAAAGCACCAGCTCCAATCGCGCGTTTTCGTCGCCTTGAAGCGATAGGGGTCTGGCGGGGATGCGATCGCCCCGGTTATCATGCGACAAGATCATCTCAACCCGGTGGGGGTTGTTCTGGTTGATCTTGGTGACGATTCCGCGGTATTGGTGCCAGTTCTTCGATGATTCGTTTATGATTCTGATCTGGCAACCCACAGGGAAAATCTGGATCACTCGAGCCAGCATTTTGAGGACGTGAGGATTGAATTCAGTCCCATTGCGCTGGATCAGGTTTATCAAAGCGGCTTCCGGGGAAAGCGGCTGGCCGTAGGCCCCGGAGGTTAAGACGTCATAGGCGTCTGCCACTGCGATGATTTCCGCCAGCCGGTAGATGCTTCCCGGGTGATAAGCACGGCCTTGTTGCGGCAGTTTGCCTTCGCCTTTCAAGCCCAAAGGGAATCCGTTGCCGTCTTGCCGCTCGTGATGCTGTTGGATGGCAGCGCATTCGATATAGGCATCGTCGCTGCCGGCCAAAAGCAGCAGGCCGCCGGCTTGAGGATGTTCCTTGTAGCGCGGATGATCTGGGCTGATATTATCTTCTCCCGGCCCGATCAGAAAGCTCTTACCGATATCGTGCAACATAGCGGCCAGCGCCAATTGTCGTAATTCCCGGTATAAAAAGCGAAAGTTGACGCCCAGCAAGATGGAAACGATCATGGTATCCATGCCGTGCTGAACCTGGTAGCGACTCTGTGATTTCAGAAGCAGGCAAGGGAGTTGTGTTTGGAACTGATCCAGGACGTCTTGCACGATCTGGTTTACTTGCGTACGGATTTTACCCAGAGGCAAAGCTTTGGTCAGTTCGGGGTGGTTATCTAAGCTCAGATCCAGGGAGGTGTTTAAATCCTCCGACAAATTTGCATCGGCTAATTTTTCGAAGCAGTCGCTAAGCAGGACTTCTGTCGAAGCCCGCAAGGCGCCATCGAGGATCTGTTGCGGTTCCACACTCTCGAATCCCGCCTCTTCGATGTACGCTCCGGGGAAACCCAGGCGACTGAGGCGGGCAATAAAATAATCATCCAGCGCCTGGCCGGCAGCCAGCAGCAGATCCCCGTTGAACGCGTAGATGGGATGACCCAAAGTCATTCCCGGAGCGAGTTCAGATAGTGAGCAGTAACGCATCGTATCCTATTGGTTCCGGGGGAGGTTTGACGGTATTGCCGAACCTAATGATTAATCGGGAAACCGTCAGAAGGGTATTCCCTCCCAGGTTGAACATGCTAATACCATATTATAGTGATATTCATCACATAAATCAAGCAAAATTTGCCGGATTCTAACCTTCCCCGCCGCCATGCAGAATATCCGTAACTTTTGTATCATTGCGCACATAGATCATGGGAAATCCACGCTGGCCGACCGTTTGTTGGAAATAACCGGTACAATATCGTCCCAGCAAGCTCACGGCCAGGTCTTGGATAATATGGATCTGGAACAGGAGCGCGGTATCACAATCAAGGCTCATGCCGTGACCATGAATTACCAGGATCCGGAGCTGGGGGCTTTCGTCCTGAACCTGATAGACACTCCCGGACACGTGGATTTCACCTATGAAGTCAGCCGCAGCCTGGCCGCCTGCGAAGGAGCTTTGCTGATCGTGGACGCCTCTCAAGGCGTTCAAGCGCAAACCCTGTCGAACCTCTACTTGGCCCTGGGACACGATTTGACCATCATCCCCGTGATCAACAAAATAGACCTCCCCTCCGCTCAGCTTGATGTCACCATCGCGCAGATCGTGGACTTGTTGGGATGCGAAGCCTCCGAGATTCTGGCCGTCAGCGCCAAGCAGGGGTTGGGAATTCCGGAGGTATTAAGTGCGGTCGTGCGGCGCATCCCCGCGCCTAAAGGCGATCCGACAGCTCCCGTGCGCGCCCTGATCTTCGATTCCATTTTCGATACTTACCGCGGAGCGGTTCCCTACATTCGCGTTTTCGATGGGACCCTAAGAAAGGGCATGCCCATCCTTTTCGTCCACAATCAGAAACAGTACCAAGCGGAGGAGTTGGGCACCATGACCCTGGGTCGCAGACCCAAGGAAAGCCTATCCGCCGGCGAGGTGGGATACATCATTCCCGGCTGCAAGAATGTCCGCGAGACCCGCGTCGGTGATACCATTACCGGAGCGCGCGAACCCACCGACAATCCTTTACCCGGCTACAAGCTCGTCAAGCCGATGGTTTTTGCCGGGCTTTACCCCGCCGCAAGCGAGGATTACACCAACCTGCGCGACTCCTTGGAAAAATTGGCTCTGAATGACGCCTCTTTCACTTGGGAACCGGAAACCTCGATGGCGCTGGGCTTCGGGTTCCGCTGCGGGTTCCTAGGGTTGTTGCACATGGAAGTAGTGCAGGAACGGCTGGAGAGGGAGTTCAACCTGAACCTGATCACGACCCTGCCCACGGTGGAATATCAGGTCACATTAGAAGACGGCCAGGTCGTCCTGATCGAGAGTCCCGCCAAGATGCCCGTCTTGAGCCGCCAGGTCACCGTCGAAGAACCGTTCATCAGTGCGGAGATCATCACCCCCGCCGAATATTTCGGCGCCATCATGAAACTGGCGTTGGATCGCCGCGGCGTTTACAAGAGCACCGAATATCTGGAAGGCAACCGCCAAACCCTGCACTACGATTTTCCTCTGGCCGAGGTCATTTACGACTTTTATGATCGGCTGAAATCCATCTCCCGAGGTTACGCCTCGTTAGACTACGAATTTATAGGCTACCGGCAATCGGATATCATCCGCCTGGACATCATGTTGAATGGCGAAATAGTGGACGCCCTGTCCATCATCGTGCACAAAGACAAGGCTTTCGAATGGGGTCAGCGCTTGACTTCCAAGCTGAAGGAGTTGATTCCCCGCCAGCTCTTCGACGTGGCCATCCAGGCCTCCATCGGCAGCAAGATTATCGCTCGCACCAATGTGCGCGCCCTGCGCAAGAACGTCACCGCCAAATGCTATGGCGGAGACATCACCCGCAAACGCAAATTGTTGGAAAAGCAGCGTGAAGGCAAGCGCCGCATGAAGCAGATCGGTTCGGTGGAAATCCCTCAGGAAGCGTTTATGGCGCTGCTTAGGGTAGATGATGATCGGTAATGGTAGGCCAGGCGTCACTGCCTGCTAAAAACTGGGGTGATCGTGGTGGCAGACATCCTTGTCTGCCACTTTTTTATTTGGGGGTGGGGAGGAGCTAATCGTCCGAGGGTTCGTTTTTTTCTATAGTTGTTCTTGAAACTAATCTCCCATCCGGGGGGTTCGCCTCCGGTTATTCAAATTTGATCCGTCTACCGACGGATCATTCCTTCTTCCTTCTCCCGTCTTCAATCTCCATTTTCCAATTAACTTTGCGGATCGGCACAAGGCCGACCCCAACACGAGGACTACAAATACCTCATCTCCTCCACCGTCAACGTCACCGCGCCGTGATCCTCCTCCACCAATCCCCGCAGGATGAAAGGCCGGGTGCGGCTGAGCATGTGGCAGTAGCGGTCGTAAACCCTGGGGAAGAAGACCGCCTCGATCAAGCCGTCCAGATCTTCGAAGGTGAGAAATTCCATCAGCTCCTTATTCTTCGTTGATACGATCTTTCCGGTCAGCAGCCAACCCACCATCCGAATGCGCTTGCCGATGTGCCGGTCCAGATCGCGCGAGGAGACCAGACCCAAACCCCGCAGCCGGTCAGCGTACAGTTCCAGCGGGTGGCGGCTGATGAGAAAACCAAACGACTCCTGCTCCTGCCGCAGCCGGGTCTTCTCGTCGTAGGGAGGCATGGCGGGCAATCCGGCGGGGCGGGTGTCGAAAAGGGGAAGGGTCTCACCGCCCCGCCCGTTTTGTCCGGGAATAAATTCCCGAACCGCCACCATTCTATCCGTCAGCTGACGGATGTTTTTTTCGTCCTTTTGGACTGAAGGTCTGTAGCCCGGGAATTCATTCCCGGGCGGGCGGGCAGCGGCAGCAAGCTGCTGCTCTACCGCGCCTGTCGAAAACCGCTTCGCTTCAATTCCGGCAGGAACGGAAATTTCCTCGCTCCGCCCACCGCTAAAGCGATGGGCTACATCTATTGAAACCCCCATAAACGGGGCTGTGTTGAGGTTGGAGACAACCCCGATTACGGATTGACGAGTCCCCTTCCAGGGGGCTTTGTTCGTAGATGTAGCCCCGTCCTTGAGGGCGGGGCGGTGGGGGGCATGTTTCTGGTGTGTTGTGTTTACACAGCGAAGCATGTCAGCAGTCTCACAGCATGCTTCGTCCAGCAAAAGGCGCTGGCCAGAAGCATGCCACCCCACAGTTGTCTGCATCGCCGATATAACGGATGAAACGGATCGAACGGATTTGTTTCTCTGCGTTCTCTGTGTCTCTGTGGTGAAATTTTCCTCCACCGTCATCTTCCACATCATCCCTGCGCGCCGCTCCCGTCCTTCCAGCGCATCGAATGCTCCCGCCTTGATCAGCGCCTTCGTGTCGGACGGATCCAGCCCGGCACGGCGCAGAAAATCATCGAAAGTCGCGAACGGTCCCCCTCCGTTCCGCTCCGCCATCACCCTCTCCATCGCCTTCGTTGTCAACCCCTTGATCTGCATGAAGCCCACGCGGATAGCCCTATCCTTTCCCCACCAGCGCACGCGGCTGCTGTTGATATCCGGCGGCAGGATAGCCAAGCCCATGCGCCGCGACTCCGACATATAGGCGAAGGTGGAATAGAAGCCGCCCTGGTTGGAGATCACCGCCGCCATGAACTCGGCAGGATAGTGAGCCCGCAGCCAGGCGCTTTTGAAACTGACCAGTGCGAACGAGGCCGAGTGCGGTTTGCAGAAGGAGTACCCGGCAAACGACAGGATCATCTCCCAGACGGCGCGGATGGCGTCCTGCTTGACGCTGCGATCCAAAGCTCCCTGCACGAACTTGCGCTGCAAGTCCATCAGCCGTTTCTGCTTGTGCTTCTTGGAGAGGATCTTGCGCAGTTCGTCGGCTTCGATGGAGTCGAATCCCGCCAGCGCCATAGCCACTTTCGAGACGTCCTCCTGGTAGATCATGATGCCGTAGGTTTCTCCCAGGATGTCGTTTAGCAGCGGGTGCAGAGGTTCGTAGGGCTTGCCCTTCAGGCGTTCCAGATACAGGTGGATGTATGGATTGGCCGCCGGGCGGATAATGGAACTGTGCAGCACTGCGTGCTCGAAATCGCCCACGCGCGCCTTCTTTTCCAGCAGACGGGTGGCAGGTGATTCAATGTAGAAGACGCCCATGGTGTCGCCTTTGGCGATCAGCTCCTGCGTAGCCTCGTCGTCAATGGGATTCCAACGAGCAAACTCGATGCGCGGGCCGCCGTTGATTTCGATCATCATCAGCGCGTCGCGGATGACGCCCAGTGAACGATTGCCCAGCAGGTCAATCTTCACCAAGCCGGCATCTTCGGCTTGATCTTTTTCCCAATGGATGATATTTACCGGCTTGACGGCCCGCTGCACCGGAACGTGATCCCACACCGGCCCCGGCGTGATGATGACGCCGCCGCAATGTACCGACAAGTGGCGAGGAATATCGTGCAGGCGTTGCGCCACCTGCAGGATCTCTGGCCAGGGAGGATCGAAGTCGTGATAGCGCAGCGAGGGATTCTTCATGACGTCGTCCACATGATCATCCCAATAACCGGACATCTTCTTGGTGACGGCGGTGATTTCGGTTTCGGGCAGACCGTAAACTTTGGCCACTTCGTGGATGGCGGCGCGCGGCTGGAAGGTGACATGATTGCTGATCATGGCGGTATGATCGTTGCCGTATTTACGGAAGACGTAGTCCAGCACGGCGTCGCGCTCGTCCCAGGCGAAGTCCACGTCAATGTCGGGCGGATCTTTGCGGCCGGGATTTAAGAACCGCTCGAAGTAGAGTTTGTGGCGCAACGGTTCCACGTGAGTGATTTCCAGGCAGTAGGAAACGATGCTGGCCGCCGCCGACCCTCGCCCGCAGGTGCGCGGCGACTGTTTGACGATATCCTGCACCACCAGGAAGATCGAGGCGAAATTCATGCGGCGAATCATGTCTAACTCGTACTCCAGGCGTTCACGCACCGCCGGAGTAATCTCGCCGTAACGTTTGGCCGCTCCTTTGTATGCCTCTTCGCGCAGGCGCTCGCAGGTCTGGTCCGGCGTCATCCCCTCGAACTGCGGAACGACCATGGGAAACTGCGGCGTCCAGTCGCACTGCTCCGCGATGACTTGCGTGTTCAGAATGGCTTCCGGGCAGAAGAAGAAGTATTCCTCCATCGCTTTAGGTGTCTTCAGCCAGGCGCTTTCCGGCTCGACCTCGGATTCGAGGAGGCGCGACAGCGTGGTGTTCAGATCAATGGCGCGCAATAGACAATGGAGAGAATAGTCCTCCTTAGCCAGGAAATGCACGCGGTTGGTGGCGACGGGAGGGATGCCCATCGCGCGGGCGTTTTTTAGCAGCTCATGGACGCCGGGGCCGGGAGTCAATTCGGCGTAGAGGTGTTCCACCTTGCCGCTGAGGGCGCGGAGCAGCGGCAGGTCGGAGGTGAGGATAACCAAACCCTCGCCGTGTGAGATGAGTTCGTTGGTGAGATCAAAGCTCCCGTCGGTTTCCCCGGGAATGAATTCCCGGGCTATCTTGTTGCAGTCCACTGAAGTGGACGCTCGCTCCGCAGTGTCATTCCAGCGGTCGGCACGACCGCCCGTGCCGGGCGAAAGCTGGAATCCTGGAAATACTGTAGTCGCGGCCTGCGGTCTCGGTGTTTGCGACCGTGTGACCTGACACTCCCCGGCGTCTTGATCCTCGCCTTGCCCCTGAAAGATTCCCCTCTGCCCTCCCTTTTTAAGGAGGGGTAAATAATCTCCTGCGCTCGAGAGCCCCCCCTTATTAAGGGGGGTTGGGGGGATTTTTTGAAGGGATATCTGCGACAAATGATATTCCGATAATATCCGGCAGAGGTTGGCGTAGCCGGTTTGGGAATGGACGAGAAGGGTGGCGCGTGACCCCAATGCCCACCGCTGAAGCGATGGGCTACCTCTATTAGAAGCCCCGTAAACGGGGCTGTCGGAGTCGAAAGCGATCCCGACTATGGTGTCGGGAGCCCCCTTCCAGGGGGCTTTTCTCATAGCCGTAGCCCCGTCCTTGAGGGCGGGGCGTGGGGGTAATGTGGTACCCGCCCTCACCTCCGCTCCCACGATAGGCCTTAGTCCCTGCTCCTTCGCCGCTTCCAGGAACAGCAACAGCCCGTAGAGGCCGTTGGTGTCGGTCAGAGCGACGCTGGTCATACCCGCCGCCTTGACCGCCGCGCAGAGCGCTTCCGGCGACGCCGTCCCCCGCAGGAGGGAGTAGTGGGAGTGGGTGTTTAAGTGGATGAACACGGATCTTCGCCTTGCCCGGAAATGAATTTCTAAGGCTACCTTGATTCTATCCGTCAGCTGACGGATGTTTTTTACGTCCTTTTGGACTGAAACTTGGTAGTCCGGGAATTCATTCCCGGACAATAACTGTTCGTATGTACACTATAATATACGCAACAAATGTGCACTTGTCAAGGGGGAAGAGGGAGAATTTAGAGTGCAACAAGGGGCTAAAGCCCCTTGTTCTGTTCCTGCTGGAATAGTCAGCCGCCAGGAACCGCTGCGCTTTAAACCTGGCGGCAACCTAATGCTATTTCAGCAACACCATTTTACCGGAGGCGGTGTTCTGTCCGGCAGTGAGACGGTAGAGGTAAACACCAGAGGGGAGGTTGCTTCCATCGAAGGTCACATCATGCGCACCGGCCTCCTGCCAACCACCAACCAGCGTTGTCACCAACCTCCCGGCGGTATCCCAAATCGCCAACCTAATGTGGCTTGGAGCTTGAAGCTTGAAGCTGATAGCTGTCGTGGGATTGAAGGGATTGGGGGAAACCACCAGTGCCGGACTCGAAGGGATAAAAGCGGTCTGTGACCACTCACCGTCAAACGATTCGCCGGTATTTGCCCAATCGCCGATCAGAGGGCCGCTGCCGGTAGTCAGCTTGGTATAAATCAGAGTATCCGAACTCCAGATAGTATTGGGGTAAATCCCGGCATAGCCTATGTATTTATACTCGCCGGGTGGAGCGCTTCCAGGCACATTCTGATGTCGCAACCACCCTGTAGTGCCGGGCGGGAGACTTACAGTAAAGGGACCCAGGATTGGACCGGTGATGGTGCTGTCTGGCAGAATCTGTTTCGTCCAGAGGGTCACATTGGTGTTGATTGAATCTTCATTTGAGACAAAGGCGTAAAAGCTGAAACTGCCGCCGCTGGCGGGGATGAGGATGGGGAGGGTGAAGGGGATGAGGTCTAAAGAAATGTTTGCAGGAAAAAAGTCTGGTTCGGTTTTGATGAGATAAACCTGATTGTCAGCGCCAAAGGAATCCGTGTATCCGGCAACAATATATCCACAGTCCTGGGTTTGTCGTACGTCATACCCATAATCGTGACCAGCACCTCCGAAAGTGCTCTGCCACACAAGATTGCCGGCCGTATCTATTTTAAGGAGATAAACATCCGGTATTGCAGTTATCGAGGCTTCAGCATAACCCGCAACTATATATCCGCCATCCAGGGTTTGTTGTACACTGCGGCCGAAGTCATTGTTGATCCCACCATAACTGTTCTGCCAAATGGGATGACCCATGGAATCGGTTTTGATGACGTATACATCATAATGATTCTCTCCCGTATCCCCTGCAATGATATACCCTCCATCAGTAGTTTGCTGCACACTGAAACCATATTCGTTAAAAACTGAGCCGAAAGTGCGCTGCCAGAGGAGATTTCCATGATAATCCGTTTTAATCATTAAGATGTCGGAACCACCAGCGCCGGGAACCATGATGAATCCGGTAATGATGTACCCACCATCTAATGTTTGACACACGTACCGTCCCACCTCTTCACTATTATCACCACCGTAACCCTGTTGCCAAACCAAAGCTCCGACAGCATTAGTTTTCACCAGGTAGGCATCCATACTCGGCCCGAACATTCCTGTTTCGCCGGTGACAATATAACCGCCGTCCGTCGTTTGTTGCACGCAATATCCACATTCGAATGACGGCGTACCGCCAAAATATGTCTGCCAAATCTGATTTCCAAAGCCATCGGTTTTGACCAGGTACAACTCGCCCGAAGGCATAAACGAATGGGTTTTTCCGGCGATGATGTAGCCGCCATCGCTGGTTTGTTGTACGCTATAACCCCAGTCTGTAAGATCCCCGCCGTAGGTTTGTTGCCAGACCTGATTGCCATGAACATCGGTCTTGATCAGATAAACCTGGTAATAACTACTGTATTCAATTGTCGTACCGGCAATGATATACCCTCCATCTGCGGTTTGTTGCACACAATAGCCATAATCGTTGGAACGCGCTCCGTATGTTCTCGTCCAGAGCGTATCCGGCGGTTGGGCGGCAGCGAGGAGGGGGAGTAAAGCAGTGAGTATAAAAGCGATGTAGCTCTTCATAATAACCTCCATTGATCCCATTTTGATATTTCCTCTATTTCAGCAGCACCATCTTTCCCGAGGCGGTGTTCTGTCCGGTAGCGAGACGGTAGAGGTAAACACCAGAGGGGAGGTTGCTTCCATCGAAGGTCACCTCATGCGCCCCCGCCTCCCGCCAGCCATCCACCAGGGTGGTCACAAGCCTCCCGGCAGTATCCCAAATCGCCAACCTGATGTGGCTTGGAGCTTGAAGCTTGAAGCTGATGGCTGTCGTGGGATTGAAGGGATTGGGATGGGAAGGATGAAGTATAATAGAGGAAGGATAAATCTCTTCGGTCGAAGTATTTTCCCCAAAGAAGGGATCGCCTGTATTGGCCCAATCACCAATCAGTGGGCCGTCACCGGTGGTTAATTTGGTATAGGTAATGGTATCTGTACTCCAAACGGCATTAGGGTATACGCCCGCGTAGCCGATATACTTATACTCCCCGGGAGGGGCACTTCCGGGCACGTTTTGATTGCGGAACCAGCATCTGGTGCCTGTCGTGAGGTTCACTGTATACGGCCCCAGGATGGCGGGCGTCAGAGTGCCATTCGGCAGAATCTGTCGAGTCCATAGAGCCACATTGGCGTTGGCGGTGTCCTCATTGGTAGCGAAAGCATAGAAACTGAAACTGCCACCGCTGGCGGGGATTTGGATGGGGAGGATAAAAGGAACTACGCTCAACGTTATTGTGGAAGGATTAAATAGATCCGGTTCTGTTTTTATCAGGTACACTTGGTTACCGTTGCCAAATGAAGCTGTTCTACCTGTAATAACAAATCCATTTTCCGTAGTTTGTTGAACGCAATAGCCTACATCACTACTCCAACCACCGATTGTTTCGTGCCAAATTTCATTACCATTTTCATCAATTTTAATAAGAATTACATCATAATTGCCTGCGCCGAAAGAATTCGTAAATCCAGCAGCGATATAACCGCCATCTTCAGTCTGCCGAATGCTGCGGCCTTCGTCCCAGTCGCCATAGTTAAATATGCGTTCCCACATCAAGTTGCCTAGATCATCAGTTTTGATTAAATAAATGTCAGTGTAACTGTATTTTCCTGCTATAATATATCCTCCATCCGTTGTTTGCTGAACACTGTATCCCATATCATGTCCGGTTCCTCCATAAGTGTTTTGCCAAATTAAATTTCCGAGACTGTCAATCTTAATTAGATAAACATCATAATCTCCTGCCCCGTAGGACATGGTTGCTCCGGCAATTATATAGCCGCCATCCGCAGTTTGTTGGCCATAATGACCATAATCCTCATTAGTGCCTCCGTAAGTGTGAGCCCATGTCTGAATGCCGGATGCGTCCGTTTTAATTAACCAGACGTCTCCCAAACCACCAACAAGACAACGTGCGAACAAAATATACCCACCGTTGTTGGTCTGCTGAGCACAATATCCTTGATCTGTAATACTAGGCCATCCGAAAGTCTGCTGCCAGATCAAGTTACCGAGACTATCAGTTTTTATCAGCAGTGCGTCACCCGCGCCACCATTAGCATCCCCGGCGAGTATATACCCGCCATCAGAAGTTTGTTGAACCGATTTGGCATAATCTCGTAGGTTTCCTCCAAAGGTCTGCTGCCAGATCTGGTTTCCATTAACATCTGTTTTGACGAGATAGACATCACCATCCCCATAGTATGATGAATATCCCATGCCGGCGACGATATATCCCCCATCAGCGGTCTGCTGTACACAGTAACCGATATCATCAACATTACCTCCAAATGTCCTCGTCCATAGCGTATCTGGCGCTTGGGCGGTGGCAGCGAACGCTAGCAACAGCGTGATGAACAGAGCAATTGACGTCTTCATTTCCGGGTCTCCTGCGGTTGTTAAGGATTTAGTAGGATGGAGTATTGTCAAAATCACTCTAATATAATCAATGTTTATCGGAAAGTCAAGGAATAAATCACGGTGAATACAGTTATTTGACTATTGGCGATCTGAGTCGGGGACGACCCCGACTACCGTCACGGTAATCGGTTTTTCTGTTTTCTGTTCCCTGTTTTCGGTGCACAATGCACGATTAACGCTTCACGGAAAGTTCATCATCCACCATCCTGTTCTTATACTGCTGGAGAATGGCCAGCAGATAGCGTTCCATGTCAGATTGCAGGGCGGGATTTTGTCCGGCGAGGTTGCGAGTCAGGCGGCTATCCGTGCGCAGGTCGTACAGGGACGAGACCTGCCTCCCGTCGTAAATAAGGAAGTGACCGTCCTTATAGAGCCGGTAGGAGTTACCCAGGTTGTTGAAGGCGAAGTTGGGAGCCTGCGGATCGAACAAGTCTTTTCCAAAAGCGATATAGTCACCCTCGAAACCGACGTAATTCAACACGGTGGGCATGATGTCAATCTGCTGAGCGAAGGTCAATGTGTCCAATCCCGTCAGGTCGCTGCCAGGCTGGTAGAAAATAATCGGCACGGAGAAATAACCCAAGTCATTCTTGAACTCCGGTCTCTGATTAGTAGAGACATGGTCGGCGGTGATGACGAACAGCGTGCTGGCGAACCAGGGGTTGCTGGAGGCGGTTTGGAAGAATTTACGCAGGGCAAAATCGGTGTAGCCCACGCACTCCTGCAAGGGGAAATCGCCCTTGGGGAACTTGTCCTTATATTGGTGCGGAACCTTGAAAGGGTGGTGTGATGACACCGTGAACAACGCCGCCATGAACGGCTCCGGGAAACTGTCCAGTGAGTGGGCAAAAAACTGCAAAAATGGCTCGTCCCAGACGCCCCACAAACCGTCGAAATCAGCGGGATTGCCGTACTCGGTAGCGCCGTAATAATTCTCGATGCCGATAGACCGAGTAAATGCCTTAAATCCCATGGAGCCATTGGGCGCGCCGTGGAAGAAAGCCGTCTTATAACCTATTCTCTGTAAAAGTCGGGGCAGACTCTCGAGGTGATTAGTATAATGAGGACTTAAGACGAACGGCATCTCCACCGCCGGGATGCCGGCCAGGATCGAGGGTAGCGCTTCGATGGACTTGCGGCCATTGGCCACCGACCAGCGCCAAGTTTTCCCCACACTCACTAAAGAATCCAGGAACGGCGTGTACCCTGCGTAATGGCCGCCATCCAGATCCCGGTTCAAACTACCCAGGAACTCCCGGTTCAAGCTTTCCACAATAATGATCACGACATTGAGGCTGCGCGGCGTTCGGGTTTTGCCTCGCTGCTGAGGGGTATAGACGTTATCCAGGTCTGTCTCGGAGGCGAAATAGCTCATCCGGCTATAATGTGGAACGCTGACGCTGCGGATTAAAGTGAAGGGGGTGTTGAGCACCAGCGCCATCTGGTCAGGATCGGACACGAATTCCCCGGCATTGCTCATGGTGATGGGCCGCGTGCTGTAGCGAAATCCGCCGCGAGCGCCTCCAATACAGAGTCCGATGGCTACTATAAACACCAGCAGAGAAGCGGAATAATAGATCTGCCACCGAATCCGCGCTTCCGGCGCAGGTTTCACCCGGCGGTACAGCCAGACCATGATCGCCACCAAGGCGGCAAAGAACACCGCAGTCACCCAGTAATCGAGAATGATTCGGAACGTCAATTTGGCCAGGTGCGCTTCATTCCGAAATTCGCTGAAAATATCGAAAGTCGTGCGCTGCAGAACGAAGTCGTAGTAGGGAATGTCAATGCAGTTGGCCGCCAGAGCGAGACCGTTGGGGACAAAGTAAATTACTGCCAGCATTCGTTGGTAATTTCGGTGGGAACGCAGGCGCAGCGGGATGAGACTGAAGAATATGAACAGCAAATTAGTGTAGACGATAGCAGAACTGTCGAATAGCAATCCGCCTCGAAACACGTCCCACAGCTCCTTCCCGCCCAGTCCGCGAAAATGATCGAGATTGTAAACGTAAAAGGCTACTCTACATAGAAAGTATAGCAGGTAGACAATTAGAATCCTGTAGAGCAGGAGAGCTATCTGATTACTGGAGATGATTCGTTTAAGGTGGCGCATGGTCTTTTCAACAAGGGGCTTCAGCCCCTTGCGCATCGGGATTGAGCGCTGACAACAAGGGGCTTAAGCCCCTTGTTACTAACCGTCACTTCGCAAAGCTTACCACCTTGATGCCAAAACGTTCCCGCACCTGATCCAGCGACTTCGTCAGGCGGATTTCCCGGCTGTCCGCCGGACTCTCAAACAACCCCAGTTGCCATCCCGCCTCCACCTGAAAATCGCGGAAGTCAACTTCCAAGGCGCGTACCCGGATGCGGCGGGTTAGGATCTGCAAGAGCAGACCTTCAGCTTCGGTGGACCAGGTCGAAAGTTGGCTGCTCCCCTTGCGCAGCAGTCGCTCGCCGCGAGCGGTCTTGAAGTCGGAATAGAGCAGATTCAACTGCAGCCGGCGGGCTGATCGGCTGCTCTGGCGCAGCTCGGTCAGCGCCTCCTCGATCAGATGGAACAGCTCTCGTTTCAGGACGGCCAGATCGTTGCTGTCTTCGGCCAGCTCAAAGCGCCGCAACAGGTGCGGCACAGCAGAGGGTGGAGTCACAGGACTGTAATCCTGCCCCAAGGCCTGCCGGTGCAGCAGCAAGCCTCGCCGCCCAAAAGCCGCTTCCAGGTGTGCCGATTCCATCCCCGCCACCTGCTGTACGATCTGGAAGTTTAATTCCAGCAATTGCCGGTAAAGCGGACGATCCACGCTCGGTAGCACGTGGACTTTTAATGGCGCCAGAAAGGACTGTTCATCGCCTTCGGGCACACGGATGAATTCGCGCGGCGGCGATTGCTTCCCCGCCACCAGACTGACCAATTTGTTACCTCCCAAACCAGCGGACGGATCCAGCTTGAGCTGCTGGCTAATCTCGCGTTCGGCGCGCCTGGCGATATCACCGGCGCCGCCGAAGAGCTTCTGGCTGCCGGTAACGTCCAGGTAAGCGCCCCCCAATCGGAAGGGTTCCACCAATGGAGTGTACTGGGACAAGAGGCGTAAAATAGCCGCTTCAGCGCGAGCATACAGGGGTGGATTGGGGGGGAGGATGCCTAAGTCCGGGCAGAGCTTGCGGGCTTCGTTCACCCTCATGCCCGGCCGGATGCCGGCTTTGCGTGCTTCGGCGGAGACCTCTTGCACCAATGCCCGAACCGAATCGGGTGGAGCGATCACCAGAGGGCGTTCCCGCAGCTTCGGGCGGCAGGCGCGTTCCACCGCCACTCCGAAGGTGGGGATGCGCAGGAAGAATATGGAGCGGTTTGTCAGCACGTTATAATATAAGTATACAAACGTGCACTTGTCAAGGGATTTCCAGACTTTCGACATATTCAATATTTCTGTTGAAATGACGCAAAGAATTCATTAACTTACCATTTATCCCCAATAATAGGATTACTGCTGCTTCATGGAATTTCAGCCCCGCCCCAACTGGATTCGGCGCTTAAAGACATTGTTGATCGGCGGTTCCCGCAATCTGCAGGACCGTACCATCTTCCATAAGCTCTCCTTGATTGCTTTCTTCGCTTGGGTGGGGTTGGGTGCAGACGGACTCTCCTCCTCCTGTTACGGTCCGGAAGAAGCTTTCAAGGCGCTGGCGGGACACCATTACCTGGCCATTTTCGTGGCTCTGGGGACAGCGCTGACCATCTTCGTCATCAGCGGCAGTTATTCTCAGATCGTGGAGTTGTTCCCTTCCGGCGGCGGCGGTTACCTGGTAGCCAGCAAGCTGTTAGGACCTGGCTTCGGGATGGTGGCCGGTTGCGCTCTACTGATTGACTACGTTCTTACCATCGCCATCTCCATCGCCAGCGGAGCGGATGCGCTATTCAGTTACTTTCCCATCGGTTATCAAAATTTAAAACTTCCGTTTGCGCTGTTAGGTGTGGCGCTGTTGACACTCTTGAACCTGCGCGGCGTTAAAGAATCCGTCCTGCCGCTGGTGCCCATCTTTTTGACTTTCGTCGTCACTCACCTTATCGGCATTATCTACGCCCTGACCGATCACCTGCTGAATTTCAAAGAAGTCTATTCTGAAACGGTTGTTGACGTTCAGAGCACCTATACTGAACTTGGTTTGCTCGGAATGATCCTCCTAGTGCTGCGAGCCTACAGCATGGGCGCAGGAACCTATACTGGCATTGAGGCCATCAGCAACGGTATGCCCATCCTGCGCGAACCTAAAGTAGCGACCGCCAAACGCACTATGGCTTACATGGCCGCTTCACTGGCTATAACCGTCCTCGGTTTGATGTTCGCTTATCTGCTCTATGGCATCAGTCCGCAGGAAGGCAAAACGTTGAACGCCTCCCTTTTTGGAGCCATAACCAGTCAATGGGCAGTCTGGGGGAGCCTATTTGTCCTGGTGGCGCTTATTTCTGAAACTTTCATTCTGTTTATTGCAGCGCAGGGTGGTTTTTTGGCTGGCCCTCGCGTGCTGGCGAATATGGCTTTGGATCGTTGGATGCCCGGCCGCTTTGCCACTTTAAGCGACCGGTTGGTAACTAAAAACGGCATCCTGTTGATGGGACTGGCAGCTCTAATTACCGTCCTGGCCACGGGAGGGTCGGTAGCTTTCTTGATAGTGCTTTATAGTATTAACGTGTTCATTACTTTTGTCCTTTCCCAAGCCGGCATGGTGCGGCACTGGTGGCAAGTTCGCCGGAAAATACGCCATTGGCGTCATCGCATGGCGATTAATTTCGTCGGCTTGGTGCTCTGTATTTTTATTCTTGCATCGGTGACCGTAGTGAAGTTCTATGAAGGCGGTTGGATAACCTTGGTCATTACCGGTATCGCCGTTCTAATCGTCGTGGCTATCCGGCAGCACTACAATCGTACCTATCAGCTGCTGACCAAGCTGGATGATCTGGCTCGAGTGGCCGAACTCGAACCGCTACCGGAAGCCAGCGCGGCTGTCCCCGCTAAATTGGAACCTGATCCACACTCTAAAACTGCCGTGTTGTTTGTCAATGGATTCAACGGTCTGGGATTGCACACGCTCTTCAGTATCGCGAGAATGTTTTCCGGAACGTTTAAAAACTTCGTGTTCGTGCAGGTGGGCATCATTGACGCCGGAAATTTCAAAGGCGCCGAAGAGGTGGAGCGGCAGGAACAGCATGTGCGTAGCGAGGTTAATCGTTATGTGGATTATATGCAGAAGCGTGGTTTCTATGCTGAGTCTTATTGGTCGGTGGGGATTGACGTGGTAGATGAAGTTATGGGAATCGCGCCAAAAATCTTAGAGAAATTCCCGCAAGCAGTATTCTTCGGTGGACAGTTGGTATTCCCGGAAGAATCCATTTTTACCCGTTTATTGCACAATAACATCGTCTTCGCTCTGCAGCGAAAATTCTATCAGAGTGGAATTCCTTTAGTGATTCTGCCGATTCGAGTATAATCTTCCCAACTATTCCTATGCCTCTGCTTCTTGTTTAATCCCGTGCCTCGCCATGCGGTACCTCAGCGTCTGCCGAGTAAGCCGCAGGAACCGCGCCGTCCTACAAACGTTCCATCCACATTTTTCCAGAGCCGTTAATATGGCTTCGCGTTCGAGATCATTTAAAGAAATCCCTTCCTCGGGCAAATTCAGCAGCTTGCCACTATCAGGATGGCCCACTGATGGGGATGAATCGCGCGGAATCAACCGTCTTTCAATATTGAGATCGCGAGATGTGACCCACCCCGTGGTATTTATCATGACGGCGCGCTCGACGGCGTTGCGCAATTCCCGCACATTACCCGGCCAGGGATAAGCGCCCAACAGGTGAGTGGCTTCATCATCGAACCCTTGCACTTTGCGGCGATAGGAACGATTGAAGTGGTCCAGGAAATTTTGTGCCAGCAGGTAGATGTCATCACCGCGTTCCCGCAGCGGCGGCAAATGAATGCCGATGACGTTCAGACGATAGTAAAGATCGGCGCGAAAATGGCCCTCGTCCACCTTGCGCGCCAGGTCGGAGTTGGTTGCAGTAATTAAACGCAGATCCACCTGCAAATTCTTGACGCCTCCCACGCGGCGGAAGCTGCGATCCTCCAGGACGCGAAGTAACTTGGTTTGCAAATTTAACGGCATCTCGCCGATTTCATCCAGGAGGAAGGAACCTCCATCCGCTAATTCCAACAATCCCTGTTTGCGCGTTTTCGCGTCGGTAAAAGCTCCGCGCTCATGCCCGAAGAGCTCGGATTCCATCAGCGTATCGGGCACCGCGGTGCAGTTCAATTCGAGGAACGGCTTCTGGCGTTGCGGGCTGAAATAATGGATGGCTTTGGCAATAACTTCTTTGCCCGTGCCGGACTCACCCGTGATAAGCACTGTCGAAGCCGGCGAAGCAGCCACTGTCTGTACCGTTTGCATGACCGTTTGCATGGCGGGGCACTGGCCGATCACCGCTTCCTGGCGGAATACTTGTTCTCGTTCTGCCTGTAAATAGGTCAGAGTAAGTTCCAGCCGGCGTTCGTTGAGTGCTTTCTCGACGGCCAGAATTAACGTCTCCATATTGGCCGGTTTGCGCAAATATTCGCAGGCGCCCCCCTTTATCGCCTTGATGGCAGGTTCCAGTTCGGATTGAGCTGAAATTACAATCACCGGGTGGTGCGGATCGCGAGCCTTCATCTGCTCCAGAATCTGCAAGCCTGACTGCCCCGGCAGGTTAATGTCCAAAATGGAAAGTTCCGGAACGCGACGATCGAACAATTCCAGCGCACGGTGGCCGTCTTCAGCTTGGATTACTTCGAAATCTCGTCTTCGCAGATATTCGCAAATGAGATTTCTCACTTCCAAATCGTCATCAACAACCAGGATACTGTGTTGCTTGGCTGAATTCATTGAATTTAAAGTGAAATTTGTATGCCCTATATTGGATGGGTGCGCAGAGTGATTGGCAATATAGACAAAGATGCTGCGCAAATCAATAAAAAAGGCGATATTCAGAGGGGTTACTGGTTATTTCGTGGCAGTAAATACCGCTTTATCTAATGACACTTGTTCGGGAAAAGCAATAGCAATGTGCTCCAGCGCACATCATTGGCTGATGTTTCACCATGAATTTCACTTGACTCGGCTCTTGGAATATCTTAAATTGATTGTGAACCGTATTATCCATTGGGTGCAACAACCCGATTTGAAGATCTTGGGACTTTGATTTCTTTCATCAGGAAAATAATTGAATTTTTTTCAGACGGGGACAAACGCTTTGTGAGATATTTAACGTACCAATTGCAGTATCAATAATCCATCCTTGGAATTTCATATTAAGTATTATGTCGCTGTATTGATATGCCATACTTTAGGAAATGATACACAATGTATCGGGATAGTAGGCAAGATTTACCCAGTATCGGCAGTATTTAGTCGTTAATTTAATCGTTGAGTTTAAGGGTAAAAAAAGTAAAAAAACTTAAAAAGAGCTTGACTTTCATCTTTCTGTACAGTAACTTAATAGCAAGTGAAAGTATGCTCGTGATAAATACTGTAGAAACTTGAGAATTAATGCGCATAATATCGCTTAACGGGAGGAATGGCCTATGTTGAAAACTCTACGATTTTTTGCTATCGGTGTGTTCGCTATTGGTCTTCTTATCGGTCTATATCTATGGCCGACGGGAGATGTCGTCAGCGAACCCGGAAATTCACCACTGTACACCGCATCCTTGAATAGCACGACCAACCAACTCGGTGGTTCGGGCACTCCGACTGATCCGATCAGGAACAGCGACGGCAAGGGTGGCGGAGAAGGTAATTTCATCACGTGTGAAACTACCTGCGGTCCCACTTGCAATCAAACCACATGCGGTCAGACTTGTGTGGCCACATGTGCTGCAACTTGTGCTAATACTTGCGGGCAGACCACCTGCAATTCGACTTGCGTAGCGACCTGCGAAGCAACTTGCGCCAACACCTGCTCCCAGCCTACGTGCGAATCCACCTGCGTCATCACCTGCTCCTTCACCTGTGAAGAGCCTATTACGCTGGTTGATTTCACCGCAGCCCCGCAGGGTGAGAATATCGCCCTGAATTGGACGACCGGCTCAGAAGTTGACAACTACTGCTTCCGTCTGTGGCGTTCCACCAATCCTGATGGCGAGTTCACCGATGTCTCGGGTGAAATCCCCGCTCAGGCTCAAGGACCGGGAATGACCGCTTACAGCTACGTGGATCACAACGTAGTTCCTGGGACAACCTACTTCTACAAAATCCAGGACATTTCACTGTACGGCTACCAGACGATGCATCAGGCTGTAGCCAGCGCCACTGTGGCCGCCGGCTATGTACTGGCGCAGAATTATCCCAATCCTTTCAATCCGGAAACCGTCATCCGCTTCGTTCTGCCTTCGAGCGCCCAGACCCGTCTGGCCGTCTACGACATGAGTGGTCGTTTGGTTCGGACGCTGGTGAACGGAACCGTTGACGCCGGTCCCCACCAAGTTTCCTGGAATGCCACGGATGAAGCTGGCCAGATTCTGCCCAGCGGGATGTATATTTATCGTCTCTCCGCCGGTGCAATCAAAACTAGTGGTAAGATGGTATTTGTCAAGTAAGCACACCGTTGCAATTTTCCAAGGCCTAAGTCTTCCCGAAAGACCATTATCCGGTTGCTTCGAGCCCGGATAATGGTCTTTTTATATCCAGGATAAAAACATGGGAATAACTTCTGAGAAATACTGGATTTCAACTTTGATTTTTCCAGTGCTGTCTCTCTTAATGACCCTCCCTGCGCTGATCCCCACCAGATCTGCGATCTGTGCTGCTCCGGCAGGAGTGACCTTGATTTCCTGCGATCAAAGCGGCGCGGTAATTGAAGTCAATCTCCCCGAACTCAAGTTCTCCACATTGCAGCGCCAGGATCGTAGCTTCACAGATCTCGACGCACCGGGGTGGCCTCGCCTGAGTGAGGAAGGCAAACCGGCTTTACCGTCTAATGCGGTTTTATTGGCGATTCCTCCCGGCGCTAAAGCATCCCTGGCGGTTGAAGCCATTGACGTCTATACCCTGTCAGCTCCCGATCCGTTGCCCGCTCCAACTGTCAGTGTGAATCTCCCCGGCACTCAAGTAGATAACCGGTTCCTTCCGGATCCAGCGGTTTATACCGCTTCTACCTCCTGGCCGCCATCATGGGCGTCCTTGAGCGAGCCGGTGCAAATGCGGACCTATTGGGCGATCCCGGTTCGCCTCACTCCCGTGCGCGCCACGCCGAGTCAAGGCCAAGTCCAGGTGGCTAAGAAGCTGCGGTTGCGAATCACCTTCCAGGGCGGACGCACCGGCCACTTCATCACCGATCCTTATGGCGAACCATTGGCCCGAGCCACTCTGCTCAATTTCCAACAAGCTCGTTCCTGGCAGGAAAAATCGGTTTCCTCTCTGAAAACTCTCGACTCTCAATCCTATGGCAAATATAAAATTTACGTCAATAACGACGGCTTGCGCATCATCACCCACGACGACTTGGTCGCCGCCGGTATCTCTCCGGATACTCTGGCAACCTTAAATCCAGCTACGCTTAAACTACAAGTCAAAGCGCGACAGGGACAAATCGATACGTTGATCCAGGTTCCGGCTTGGGTGGAGGGAGAGTGGGATGGCCGCTTCGATCCCCAGGACTACATTTTATTTTTCGGCAATTTCGCGCGCGGCCAATATACCTATGAAAATCCCTTCGTTCGCGCCAACACCTACTGGCTGGATTGGGGTGGATCGCCAGGAATGCGCTTGCAGACTAAAACCGCAACTCCAAGCACCGCGGTGCCGGTTGCCAAATTTCGAACGCACACCCGCGTCGAGTACGATACCCTTTACGAAAAGTTCGGATTTGCGAACGAAATCGGCGCTGACACCATTGACCATTGGTTGTGGCACCGTTTGGATTCACAGTTCAATCCCAACCTGACCTTCCTCCAATGGATGCCCGGTCACCTGGTGCTGCCAGGGTACAATTATTCACTGACAGTATCTGTGCGCGGCTACACCTTGGATTCGCTGATCTATCCCGATCACCCCTTCTCAGTTACCTGGAATGACCATCTGGCTATTGACGATACGATGGATCAGCAGAATCCTCGTATCGTCACCGCAGTAATCCCCCCAGAATGGGTTTCTGCGCCTGAGAATGCTCCCGCGGAAATCACGGTGCACGCACCGCCGGTCCCTGGCATGATCTTGGGCAATTCCTTCTATTTGGATTGGATTCGCGTAGACTACTGGCGCAATTTATCTGTAATCGGCGACACCTTGTTGTTCCAGAAACCGCAGGATATGGCGCCCTTGGGTGAATTCCGTTATCAATTGACAGGACTTCAAGAGCAGGATACTTCGGACATCGAAGTATGGAATCTGACGAGAAATTTACGTTTGCGGGGATTCACGCTGAATGGGGGTACTCTCACATTCCAGGATTCGTCATTAACGGACAGCACGGTGTACTACCTGGCGGCTCGAAACCGCTGGTTGCCACCCGACAGCATCGTTCGTGACGAACCCAGTGACTGGAGGAGCGTCGCTCATCATTACGACTATCTCATCATCACTTACGAGGATTTCTATGCGGCTATGAGTCCCTTGGTGGATCACTACGCCTCCCAGGGGATGGACGTGGCTTTAATTAAACTCGGAGACGTCTACGATGAATTCAATTACGGCCTGAAAAGTCCGCAGGCCATTTATGAATTCATACAATATGCCTTCTTTAATTATCCCGGAGGTCCTCCGGCGTATTGTCTGTTAGTCGGCGACGCTTCCTGGGATTACAAAAATTATGAGTATTTACCATATATAGACTATTGCCCGACTTTCCATTTCTGGACGAGGAAATGGGGTGAGACCGCCTCCGACAACTTTTTCGTGGCCGTCTCGGGCAATGACGTAGTCCCTGATCTTTATGTGGGACGAATGCCGGTTAATACTGTTGATGAACTTGATTTGATGATACAGAAGAGCCTGACCTACGCCCAGGCTCCCCAGGGGAATTGGCGCAGCACCGTTATTTTCTCCAACGGCGCCATTGATTCCGCCAGCGCTGTGGAATTCGACGGTTACGTGGATATGTGGGTGGAGAATTATTTTCCGCCCTGGTATGAGCCAACCCTGCTTTATAAAAACCCCTCGGCGGGCCACGAGCAATACCAAAGCACCAATGAAGAGCTGATACGCGCCATCAATCAAGGCGCCATGTGCGTGAATTATCAGGGTCATGCCGGCAATCAGATCTGGGAGACCATGACGTTGGAAGGTATCGCTTCGCTCACCAATGGTATCAAACTTCCCTTCGTAATGGGGTATTCCTGCTTTACGGGAATATTCTCCAATACGCGCGGCTTTGGTGAAGCATTCATACTCCAGCCTGGCGGCGGGGCAGTGGCGTATTTCTCCAACGGCGCGGTAGGTTATAGCGGCACCAACGCCATCATGGACAGTTGTATGCTCCGACAACTTTTCATGCCTCCGGATACCACTCAACCCGTCACCTTCGGACTGGCCATGACACAGGCCAAGGTCAGTTACTTTGCACATCTATTCTATCAGCAGTCGGTAGTGGAGACCTTTGTGCTGTTGGGTGATCCCGCCTGCCAGTCGGTTTACCAGACGCCCAATCCCGCCGATACCCTGGACGATGAGGCGCCGCAGATCCACATTGCCTTCAACGGTGAAGGCGGCCCCGGATTTCGAGACGGCGATTTCGTCAATAATCCGGTGCAATTCACTTGCATGGTATCCGACTGTACAACCATAGATACCACCTCGCTGTACCTGAAACTAACGCATCTGGCGGATGCCGAAGGATCCCCGCTGACAGATTCACTTTCCTGGAGTTGGTGGCCAAATACGCCGTATCCGCCGGGATTCAGTTCTACCTCGCCCGACACCCAGCATTTCAATATGACTTACACCGATAGCCTTGCCGAAGGCGAATGGCAGTTCATTGTCCGCGTCTCTGATTTCTTCAACAACGGGCCAGCCTCGGATACCGTGGTCTTCAACCTCAGCCAGGGAACCCTTGCATTGGAAAATGCCTTGAACTGGCCGAATCCTTTTCAGGATCGCACCAGTTTCGCTTTCGACTTGCTCTTTTCCCATGATGCGGAAGTGACCATTAAGATCTTCACGGTGGCTGGACGGTTGGTGCGCATTCTGCAAGATCAAGCGCAACCGGGATACAACCTGGTGGAGTGGGATGGCCGCGACAGTCGCGGCGACCCGCTCTCCAATGGAGTGTATCTGTACAAAATCATTGCGCACACCGCCGACCAGCAAGCAGAAAAGATCGGTAAACTGGCCAAGTTGAAATAGCCGAAGATGAATAATTAGTTGCACCGCAGAGACGCACCTGAGTGAGTCTCTGCGGTATTTTTTTACCCATTCGTAATCCTCCCTAAAAACTTCTACCACCCCCGCGAAAATTGCCGAAGGGTTTAAATCCGGCAAAAATTACTTGACATCCCGCCAAAAATGTGATATTATTTACGCACGAAAAACATGCAAGACCAATGGGGGGAAAGAAATAATGGTTTTGCCGGTGTAGACGATCTCTCTGTTTCCGATCATATCCGGACCATTATTTGGGGGGCATTTATCGTTGCACTGAGCCTCCGTAACCTCCCTTTCATTGCCGAGCCTCACCACCATTAATCGTTAGTACAAGACCATGCGCCAGAAACGTCAGCTTAGAGCCATTACGGCGCGCCTTGCTATTATGGCAGGGACGCTCTGCTGCCTGACACTCAGTGGTTCAGGCTCGACAGCCGGTGGGCGAGTTGCCGGCGATCCCTCCTCGTACCAGGAAATGTCGGATCTCTATTTCTTGGATCGTAGTCTGGAATTTGCCCGGGAACTGCTCCTGAAGGAGGAGTACCTGCGCGAACTATACGATTGCACGGGGCAGGAACTTAAAGCTCGCCGTTCAGAAGGCTTGGATCCATCGTTACTTGAAAGCCCGCTATGGGAACTCCAGACACCCCAGGTCCAACAAGACGATACCACGCAGACGCGGCCTCAACGCTTTAAACTCTGGACAGATTACGAGAATCAGGAATTTCAACGTCGTCTGGGATTGATTCGGCAGGTGCGGTTACAGTTGATTAAGGCCGGATCCGAAGACCAAAACCAGCGAATGTTCCAGCGTGAATTGAAACGGGCCATACGCTATTATGGCAAAGAAGATTGGGATCTTGCGCGCCTGTTATTCGATCATCTATTGGAAGATTATCATTATCAACAGATAGATGATATCCTCTACTATCAAGCACAAACCTGCATTCAACTGCAATTGCTGGATCGCGCTTTGGACGCTTTGAATCATTTGCTCACAGCTTGCCCTCAATCCTCCTACCGAGCCAAAGCTTACGATCAAGCCACCGCCATACTGGAAGCGTTCGGGAGCGGATATCAAATCCGCAAAATCTATAGCAGGTATATTGAAGATGGAGCACCCGGAGATCCCGAAAAAATGGGGGGCGTTTACGTGCGCACGGCGCGCGCCGAGATCACGCTGGGACATTACGAGCCGGCAGTGGAAATGCTGACTCAAGTTCACGCAAAAAGTCAGTACTACCTAGCTTCACAGTATCTCCTGGCTGATTGCTACACGGCGTTGGAAAATTGGCCCCAGGCCGTGAACGTGCTGTCAGCCATGGCCACCGTCGAGCAGCAGGCCATGCCTTACGAGCGTTGGAGAATGTTAAAGGACGAAGCCGCCATCAAGTTGGCGTTTATCTATTACCAATGGGGGGATTTTACCAAATCCGCGGAGTTATTCAGCCAATTAAAATCCAACTCCCCCTTCTTTGACCGGGTGATGATGGGCAAAGCCTGGATTGCCTTCCAACTGGAAGATTATGAAGGCGCTATCTCCAAGACTGAGGAGATGTTGAAAATTTATCCCCTTTCGACGGAGATCTATGAAGCTAACTCGCTGGCGGGATACTGTTGCGAGCAATTAGGACAGGACGCGGCTGCAACGGCTCACTTTCTCCAAGTGCTGGACGCCGGCGCGGGTCGTACGGATCTGCAGAGTTTCCTGGAAGAGCGGCGCCGCATCAATGAATCAATGGCCGATCTGCAAGCGCTGGAAGAGGATGTGTTCAGTTTGGGCGACCCGCAACTGTTTTCGGATTATCGCCGCGCCCGCAACCAGCTTTGGATCTGTCAGCAGCGGATTGCCCTGGCCGAATTGTTGCAGGTCAACTCACAAATGCGCGCCCTGGTGGAAGAACGCATCGCGCTGGACAATTTGATCAAAGATCATACCCAACTTGAAGAGCAGATAACTCAACAAGGGGATCACAGCCTGATCGCGCAGTTTCTCGCCATTGACGAGCGTATCTGGCTAAGTATGGATCACTTGAAACGCCTGGGACAAGAGCAAGTCAAATCCACGCCTCTTTATTATAAAGAAGCTCAGGTGGGTTATCTGAATGCACGCGCCGACAGCCTGGCCGTTCGCTTAGAAGCCGAAATTAATCAATTATCGCAGACCGCCGCAGCTACGAATGATTTACAGGCTGCCGCTTTATTAGGAAACAATCTGGATGAATATTTGCGCTTGAGTCTGCGCATGGATCGTCTGGATCAGACCCTTGATCAAACCGATCTCAACCTGTCGCTGGCGGAAAACTCCCGCCGCCCGGTGCTTCATACTCGCGTAGATCGGTGGTCGGATTTCAGTTTCAACCGCTATGCTATGGGCGGCATGAATCTGGAGCAGTTGGATCGAAAATATGAACGATTGCGGCAAGTGGAAGATTTTATCTCCACCCTGGATGAAATGATCACGCAGAAAAATACGACCCCCTCGCAGGATCAGATTGAGTTGCAGAATTCGCAGAAATAACTGTAATTTTAAGCATGAGTGAGCCGGTGAGATACCATTTGATATCAAGGATTCAGGAAGCCGCCAAGAGTCCCCCGTTACGGACCGGTTTCCCAATCCCGACAGCGGCAGTCTGGTGTGCTGTTTTCCTGCTGGCTTGTGCTCTTTCCGCAAACGCCGGCCGACCTAGGGAAGCGCTACCCGCTGATCTGATGGAGCAATGGCAGATGATCAAAACCGACAGCCCGGATACCGGCATGGTCGCCGGTCTCATGGAAGAGGGCGAAAGGATCATTCTGCGTTTGGAGGAGTTGAACGACCTGCGCCGCGATCCCCAAAATCCACCCGGTGAAGGATTGAATCAGCGCATTGATCTCCTACAAGATCGTTTTAAAGAATTGCTGCGCAAAATCGAGCTGGCCCGCGTGTCGCACTTGCCCGACAGCGAATTGGGAGCGTTACGGACTCGTTATGAACAGGAACGAGTTCGGTTGCAAACCGAGACCCGTGCCTTGGAAGACACGATCATTGCTCGCGGCGAGAATTTTTTAGCGACTTATAAAGAGAACGTCAACTTCACACACTATATCAGCAAACAGGAAATGATAGTGGATTTCCTTTATCGTTTGGCCGAAATTTACTATCAACGAGGCGAAGATCAGTTCTTCTCCAGCAATGATGTATCCGCTTTCAAACCCGCCCTGGAAAAATATCAGCGCATCATAGATGAATTTCCGGCTTCGGAGTATGTGGATGACGCGCTGTACAATATCGCTTATGTAAAAATTAGTTCTCAGACCCCTGATGATCAGCAAGAGGCCCTGAAGTTATACCGCACTCTGATTGAGAAATACGCGGGATCGCCCTTCGTTCCGGAAGCCTACTGGCGCGTGGGCGAATATTACTTCTATCAGGATCCTCCGCGGATGGACGATGCCTGGCCGTGTTATCAGGCGTTGACAGGCTATCCCGATACGCATTGGTATGCGCGGGGTTTGTACAAAATGGGGTGGTGCCGGTTTCGGCAATCAGATTATACCGGGGCGGTGGAATATTTCACTCAAACCGTGGAAGCCAGCTTGGACAGCGCCTCCGGTCAGGATATGATCTATACGAGTATGCTGGACGAAGCGCTGGAGTACATCAGCGTCTGTTTCGCTCAGGATCCGTCGGAATGGAGCGGAGCGGGCGTAGCGAGCGCCGTAGCCTTTGTGCAGACTGATTCTTTAGGGCAGGGACACCGCCGCAGTTATGGCGGGCAAATTCTGGAGTATTTGGGGGACATTTACAAACTTCAGATCGGTAAGTATGTTCAGGCCAATGAGGCTTACCAAGCTTATCTGGCATTATATCCCCTATCGCCGAAAGCTCCATTGATTCGGGAGAAGGTGGTAAACACCTACGCCGTCAATCTGCGTGACTTCAGCAGAGCCTACCAGGAAAAGGATTCGCTCTACCAGCTATATCGAGCGGGCACGGAGTGGGCCCAGGCGAATCCTGAGGCGCTGGTGCGGGCTGAGACCGATTCCATTGTGGAAAAATATTATTTCCAGAATATTGGTGAAACCATTGGGCGCTCCCTGAAGCAGGATCCAGGATCTTCAGCGTCTGACTCCGAATCCCAATTGCAGCAGTCCGTGCAGTTATCCCGCAACTACCTGGAAACTTTCCCCACAGGGCCTAATGCCTATATCGTGAATTTCAATCTCGCCGTCTTGCTGGAAAATCACCTCGGCGATGACGAGGGAGCCTACGAAGAGTTCATGAAGGTGTCGCGCGACTATGCCGACGACAGCCATCGCAAAGAGTCGGCGGTGAATGCGGCCATCATCGCTCAGAAAATGATCAATGAATCACGAACTGGAACGGCAGCGCC
>JAGVQJ010000087.1 GCA_020051775.1 Calditrichota bacterium
CCCCAGGAGGCGAAGATGCAGATGAAGCAGAGCAGCGCCGTCAGCAGCACCATGGGGAAGGAGAGGCCGTCTACGCCCACGAAGTAGGCGATGTTGAAGGCCGGAATCCAGCTATGGTGTTCCACAAACTGGAAGTCGGATTCGACGTTGATGCCCGGCTGGCTGGTGGAAAACTGCGGGTAGAGCGCGAAGGCGATGATCATGACCACAAAGGTGGTCGCAACCGCCGTCCAGCGGATGGCCTTGTAATTCTGCGCTGGCAGCAAGCCGATCAAGGCGGCTCCCAGGACGGGGAGGAAGGTGATTAAAGTTAGTGGACCCATTTTGAGTTCTGAGTTATGAATTATGAGTTATGAGTTTCAAATTGGTTGTATTCCGTAGTCGGGGTCGCCCCCGACCCCGACGGTAGTCGTCATTCCGGCTTGTCCGGAATCAGGTCATGTCATTGCGAGGCGCGGTGTCCAGCGCCGAAGCAATCCCCAAGCCCGGCCTCCCCACCGTTGATCCCGCCCACCGTTGAAACGCTGGGCTACTCCATTGCAGCCCCTTTAAAGGGGCGCTCAATTGTGAATTTCATCGGACCCCCACAATGCCTGCCTGGTGCCCCACAGATTGCAATGGGAATGTATCAATATTTAAATCTCCCCGCCCTCTCCCATAGGGACCCCTTCGGGGCAGTCACCCCTCTTGTCAAGGGGGGGGCGGCTGGGTGGCCCGGCTTGCTTGCAAGTCGGGTTAATTCCTTCGGACAGATAATTTGTTTTCTTTTGCGTCTCTGCGTCTCTGCGGGAGGTCCTACTTTCTCAGCCTGGCCACCCCTTCGGACGTTCTTATCTGGATGAAAGGTTGCGCCTGGTTACGGGTGAAGACCTTCCGCACAAAGGGCAGGTCGTCCTTAACGTACCTCTCCTGGATTTCAAAGTCGAAGGGAGAGAATATGTCCCCCTTTATCTCTCGCGCCGAGAATTCAAATTTACCGCTCAGCGGATGGCCATTGAAGTCCAAGATTGCATCGTCAAAAGAAGATGAGACAGTAAGGTCCTGGGTTGGCGTTTCGGCCAGTGCAACGGTAACCGATCCTGAGAGGGAAGCGAACGTGCTGGTGCCGTTCATTCGGATTCCTCTAGCCTCTATGTCCCCTGTCGTGGCGTGGACGTCGAAATTCCCTCGGCACTCTTTTATGGTAATATCGCCCGCCTTGGTCGAAGCGAAGAAGGCGCCATTCACTTCAAAGAATTCAAAGTCACCTGCGACTGAGGTACATTCGACTTTGATATTCTCGGGAACAAGCAGGGTCCAACTGGAACCGCCATCATACGAGTCTTCAATGTGCTCGCGCAGAGATAATTCCGTTCCGGATTCCTCAAATTTCGCCTCGAATGTTTCGCGGGGTAGCGGCGCATAGGTTACCCGAACCCGAATCTGGTTTTCGGTGTTTGGCGCAACGCGGACGTTACCGGCCATCGTCCAAATCTTCACTAGTTCTTTTTTGGGAAAGGTCTTCTCGATGACCTGCTGTTGCCTCGGTTCGGCGCCGGTGGATAACGCGTAACCGGTAACGACCAAGGCAAGAGTGATGAGACGGAGCTGCATTTTAGTCAACCTCCACGTTTTCTTCATTCCCACACCTTAGGTATTTTTCTTTGCGTCTCTGCGTGAGATTTTATAACTTCAGCAGCAGCGCCAGCGCAATCACCACGACCGTGATGAGCATGTACCTCTGCACCTGGCCGGTCTGGAACAGGCGGATGAAACTACCCCATATGCCCACCATCCAGGCGGTGCCGTTGACCGCGCCGTCCACGAAGGTGTTGTCGAACCAGCCGGTGAGGAAGGCCCACGACCGGGTCAAGAACGCCGACCCGTCCACGATGCCGTCAATGACGTGAACGTCGAACCAAACCCAGGATCGAGCGAGTTTGTGCGCTCCGGAAATGACGGTAGCCTGATAGATTTCGTCGAACCACCACTTGTTGAACATGCCCCGGTAGACGAATCCCAGCCGCTTCTGCCAGGCCGCCGCGGAAATCTTCCATTTGTAGTAGGTCAGGTAGGCGATCCAGATGCCTAAGCCCGCCACGAAGATCGAGAGCACCATGGCGATGTTATGAGAAGTATGCTCGACGTGGGCCTCATGCTCGGCTTCTTCGCTGAGAACAGATGCCTGCGCACCGTGAAGCGATTCCGACTCGTGCACCGGTGCAGATTCGTGCTCTATCAAAGCGGCTTCATGCACCGGTTGTTCCTGGTGGAGGGTGGCAGTTACATAAGCTTTCCCAGGGGATGGAATCAGCGTAGCGAACCAGCCTCCATGTGGAGTCGTCGGGTTAAAGCCAGGCAGAGTGTAGAAGAAGAACATCGTAAGACTGGACAGCACCACCAGCGGAATGGTCATGTTGCGTGGTGATTCGTGCAGATGGTGTTCAGCTTCTTTGCCGGATCGGAATTCACCGAAGAAGGTCAGGAAAATCAGTCGGAACATGTAGAAGGCGGTCAGCGCGGCGGCTCCGAACCCGAAGAAGACGAGTGGCCAGTTGCCGGGGTGCAGCCGGGCGTAAGCCAGGGTGCCTCCCAGGATGGCGTCCTTGGAAAGGAAGCCTGAAGTCAACGGCACACCGGTCAGCGCAATGGTTGCCAATAGGAAGGTTTTATACGTCGTGGGCATGTATTTTCTCAAGCCGCCCATGTTGCGCATGTCCTGAGGGTCGGCGTGGGAATGAGTGTGATGCAAGGCTCCGTGCATGGCGTGAATGACGCTGCCCGACCCTAAGAACAGCGAGGCCTTGAACATGGCGTGAGTCACTAAATGGAAGAAACCGGCGGTATAGGCGCCTGCGCCTAAGGACATGACCATATAGCCGAGTTGGCTGACCGTCGAATAGGCCAGCACGCGCTTGATGTCGTTCTGCGCCACGGCGATGGTGGCGGCCATAATGGCGGTAAAGCCGCCCACGTAGGCGATGACCTGCCCGGCTTCGGGCGTCATGATGGGGAAGATGCGCGCGGTCAGGTAGACGCCGGCGGCCACCATCGTGGCGGCATGGATCAAGGCTGAAACCGGCGTCGGGCCTTCCATGGCATCAGGGAGCCAGACGTGCAGAGGGAACTGCGCGGACTTGCCGATGGCTCCGCAAAAGAGCATCAGCCCGGCGAAGGTCAACAAGCCTCCGGACAATTCGCCGCGCCCCACCGCCAGGATCACTCCGTTGACGTTCAACGTGCCTACAGCGCCCAGCACCGTGGCGATGCCGATGATCATCCCGGCGTCGCCCACGCGGTTGACGACGAACGCTTTGACGGCGGCGTCAGAGGCGCTCTTCTTCTCATACCAGAAACCGATCAGCAAGTAACTGGACAGGCCCACCAGTTCCCAGAAGGAGAAGATGATCAGGAAGTTGTCGGCCAATACCAGTCCCAGCATGCTGAAGGAGAAAAAGGACAGGTATGAGAAAAACCGGGTATAGCGTTTGTCACCATGCATGTACCCCACGCTAAACAGGTGCACCAAGCTTGAGACGATGGTCACCACCATGAGCATGATGATGGCCATGTTGTCCAGGTTGATGCCGATGCGCAGCGTATAATCTCCCCATGACAGCCAGTTGAATTGCCAGGTCGCGGCAAAAGCGGGATCCCAAGCGGTCAACATGCGGATGAACAGGCCGGTGGATATAGCCAGCCCTCCGAAGATGGCCGTCAGTGATACCCAATCGCCTCCGCGAGGCAGCTTTTTGCCGAAGAAGATTACGATGGTGAACGCTGCCAGCGGCGCCAGCAGTACGATGAGAGCGAGTGTGATCATTGATGTTCCTGGTGAGCGCCTGAATAAATTCGGGTGTTCGTGTGATTGATGAGCTTTCACTTGGCCCGGAAATGAATTTCCGGGCTACCTTGATTCTATCCACTAAAGTGGATGTTTAGGTTTGCGTCCAATTTATTGGACTGAAACAGGGTAGTCCGGGAATTTATTCCCGGACAGAAATTGATGCTTGAAAGCCTTTTTACCCTCGAAGCTGGTCTACCCGATCCACGTCCGCCGAAGCGAAGGTGCGATAGATGTTCAGGAAGATGGCTAAGGCTACTGCAGCTTCGGCAGCCGCCAGAATGATGATGAAAATGGCGGCTCCCTGTCCCATCAGGTTGCCGGCGGTGTAATGGCTGAAGGTCACGAAGTTAAGAGCGGCGGAATTCAGGATCAGTTCGACGCCCATCAACACCGAGACGGCGTTGCGCCGAGTCATCACGCACAGCAATCCCAGGACGAAGAGGATGGCGCCGACGCCCAAGTAAACATGGAATTGGTCAATCATGCGAAACCTCAGCCTTTAGAACTGCTGCGGAATTAGGCCGTGCCAGCAGCATTGCTCCGATCAGAGCCGCCAGTAACAGAATGCTGGCAACCTCAAACGGCACCAGGTAGGTGGTCAAGAGCAGCACCCCCAGGCTTTTTGTCGTGGGTTCTGTGGATGGAGTAACAATGGTCCAATCCGTAGTGAACAGGCCGTAGATCAGCACAACCATGATTCCGATCACCGGAATCAAAGCCAGATAACGTTGGTGCGTCTGCTGCGGGATGTCCATGGTGTAGATGCGCGCCGTCAAGAAGACGCCGAAGATGATCAGAGTGAGAATGCCGCCCACGTAGATCAACACCTGGCTGGCCGCTAAAAAGTCCGCCGCCAAAAACAGATAAAGCCCCGCCACTCCGAAGAAGGTGAAGAGCAATGCAAAGGCTGAGTGGATCACCCGTTTGGAGAAGACCACGACGAGGGCTGATATCACCGTAATGGCCACGAACAGCCAGAAGATGATCAGATTTAAGGTTTGGATCATGAATTCTTCTCCTCGGTACTTTCACCTTCTTTGGCGCCTGCTGCCGGGATCTGTTTCGGTTCCTCCGGGGCGGTCTCCGCTTTGGGGGTCTCCGGTTTGGGGGTGGTTGCCGGTTTCGGAGGGGCGGGTTTTGCCGATGCACCTTCGCCATGAGCCGGAGCGGCCGCTTTGGCCGCTTTAGCTGCGGCCTCACGTTCCAAGAGGCGTTTTTTGTCTTCCGGGTTCATGCGCGCCCAGTCGCGCCTGAGTTGATCCCGGCTGAAGCCGACTGCCTGATGAGGCGCTTCCCAGTGGATGGCCTCGGTAGGGCAAGCATCCACGCAGAAGCCGCAGTACACGCACTTGGACATGTCCACGGTGAAGTCCAGGAGGTAGAGCCGCCGTTTTTTGCCATCGGGGAATTCGCCCAGGTCCTCTTCCGGTAGCGCCTTGGCGGTCACCACCTTGATGATGTTGACCGGGCAGGCGCGGGCGCACTGCTGGCAGCCGTTGCACAGGTCAATGGTGTTGACCAGCGCCGCCCGGGCGCGCGGCGGGTAAGTCAGCTTCTGGTGTGGGTACTGCACCGTGATGGTCGGCATGAAGAAGTGCTTGAAGGTAATGTTCATGCCCACCAGCGTGGTGGTCACTCCCAGCCAGATGTCGTGAAAGTACTTGTGGATGGGGTTCATAGTATTTTAGTTATTGAAATCGATAATTAACGTGGGAACCATCTTTGTAATATGGAAATAAATTTTCCGAATGATTTATCTTGGCATCCCGTGAATTCAATATTTTCAGCAATCTCTTTATATATTGAAGATGATCGGGGAATTCCGTGCGATTTAAGTGCTAATTGCAATGCTTCTTTCGGTCTTGTTGGTTTTTGGGAATTCAAATCCCAAAAGCCCTGTTGGTTTAGAAACTGCCTCAGGGGCAATAAATTATTCCCCCATCCAAGTAGAGAGGCTAGTTGCTTGGAATCTACCCAAATCCAAGCTTCAAATTCAGGGATTAGTGAAATTATCTCAGTGCGATTAGGCCAGCCATTTCGTTCAATCTGGTCCTTAAGTAGATTACAAATAATCTCTGGAGACTGAAGCTCTTGGCCACATCCTTCATGATCAAAAAACAAAATCGCATAAGAATATTGACGGGAAAATTGCCTGATAAAATTTACGGAATCATGAATTATACCAGGATCTCGATTTGGGTGAATGTAGATATCAAATGTTAACAACCGTATACCTAATGCTTGCGGACGACGAAGCAAAGCATCGAGCCCATACTGCATATTTTTATCAGGGACAAGAAGAATTAGATCTTTCATTGAAGAACTCCTGAAGCATGCAATACCGAAATATCAGTATCCCTTCTCCAATCCTTGAGCTTGGGATGATCAATACCAGGCACAATATCAACCGCTCCAGAGTCAGTTTTTGAGAAGAATAGAATTTTATTAGGCTCAGTTAATTTTAAGATAATTGGTGAATGTGTTGCCAACAATATCTGATTCTCATAAACAGAAGAAAGTGATTGGAATACACTTTCTATGGCTAGAGGATGTAAGCCATTCTCAGGTTCTTCAATCAGATATATCTGGTTTTTTTCTGGTAAATATGCAATTATTGTCTGTGCAAGTAGCCTGAGTGTCCCATCAGAAATTACCCATGATGGTAATTCCATTCCATTTTTATGAAGGATATTCAAATATAGATATCGATCTTCTGATTTTTCTTTTATAATAATATCTTTTACATCGGGGATAGCAGTTTGAACGTGCTTTATCCAACGATCGAAAAAATGTGGCTCACTTCGCTTGAGATGTTGAATAACTTTGGGTAAGTTGGAACCATCGGATTGAAAAGAAACCGGTAAATCGGGCCTACAAGACCAGCGCATCATGTTGCTGTTGAGCTGAAGAAATTGAATCCCTTCCATTAAAATAGACTTAACACATATGGATACAGGAAATCGTTCTTCATCTTCAGGAATTCTAGCTAGAGACGCTTTTTCTGGACTGAATTTATAGGTTATATTCCATTCTGTTGTTTCAGATTTATAATAATTATTTCCGTGAGCACTTTTTGAGATTACTTTTCTCAACCCTGGCTTTGTCCACTTTCGGGGAGGTGAAACTAAATACTTAGGTTCACTTGGTTCTATTGGGAATAGTTGTCTATCTGATGAGTCTGAAGCTAAAATACTATTACTCGATAAACTCTTCATGAGCCAAAGATTTTCATCACCAATAATTACACCCTTGTTTTCATCGAGTTGGAGCGAAATTTCATAGCGTGCAGAGGTATAATCTTTATCTTTGAGCTTATCCCGCGCCTCTTGCGGGATTTCAAGTTCGACGGCAAGTTCAAATTTACGTCCGCGCTGCAGCCACAGGAGCTGATCGAATCGCGATACTCTTTTTTCGACCGCTGACTGCGGATTTTCACCTAAAACATCTTTAATTATATTAATGGTGTCTAAAAAAGTACTTTTTCCGCTTGCATTTGGCCCAACCAGAATACAAAAGCTCGGGAGCTTCACATCGACATATTTTAGGGCTCGGTAATGGAGTGCTTGCAGTCGCTTAATCATTTTACACTCCCTTTCATTACTTAAATTCTACCATCAACAGACAGTAATTCAACCCCGCCAGGGTCATCCGGGTTATCGTCCATCGTCCCACCGACTTTGCCCGTGGCTACACATATTAGATCCCCCCGCCCTGTGGGAACCCCCCTTTTTTAAAGGCGGCTGGGGGGGATTGTCTGTGCAATCTGCTTAATCCGTTTCATCTGCGATTCTGACAATTACTGTCGGGGTCGGATTCCGTAGGGATGGCAAAGCCAGACAACCCCAACTACAGGTGCGCTTTACTCCCGAGTGCAAGGTCGCGCAGCACCTTGCGTAGAGAGTGACATTGTCACTTAGCCAGCACTACCCACAGCCCCACCAGCATCAAGTTGACGAAGGCGAAGGGCATAAAGATTTTCCAGCAGACGAACATCAATTGGTCCACGCGCAGGCGGGGCAGCGTCCAGCGCAGCCACATCTGCACGAACACCAGGAACATGGACTTGCCGATGAACCAGATCGGGCCGGGGATGAACTTCAGTGCCGGGAGCAGCGGCTGCCAGCCCCCTAAGAACACCGTCGCAGCAACCGAAGCGACTACGAACATGTTGCCATATTCCGCCAGGAAGAACATGGAGAAACGCATGCCCGAATATTCCGTGAAGTACCCGGCCACTAATTCACTGTCGGCTTCGGGCAGATCGAACGGAGTGCGATTCACTTCTGCTAACGACGCCCAGAAGTAAATGATGAACGCGATCAAGCTGAAGGGAGCCGACTGGAACACGAACCATTTCCAGAATCCGCCGGCTTGCGCATTGACGATCTCCTGCATGGACATGGAACCGGTCATCATAACCGGGATCAACAGGGACAGCGCCACGGGGACTTCGTAGGAAACCATCTGAGCCGCCGAGCGCATAGCTCCGAACAGCGCCCACTTGTTGTTGGACGCCCAGCCGGCCATCAGGATGCCGATGACCACCATCGAGGAGACTGCAACGACGTAAAAGACGCCGATATTCAAATCGGAACCGATCAGGTTGGCGGCGAAGGGAAGAACCGCAAAACCGGCCAGCGATCCGACGAATACCAGATAGGGCGCCAGGCGGAACAACTTGCTATCCGCTGCCTTGGGGATGATATCCTCTTTCACGAGCAGCTTGATGGCGTCGGCGAAGGCCTGCGCCCAACCGTGCCAACCGCCGGTTTCCATGGGGCCTAAGCGATCCTGGATGTGCGCCGAAACCTTGCGTTCCCACCAGTTGGAAAAGAGCACAAAGATGAACAGGAAGGCGGTTACGCCTGCGCCGTACACGAGCATGGATAAGAGCTGCTGATAAGGCATCAGGAATTCCGGGAGCGGCAGGGTCATCGGTCCACCTCACCTAAAACGATGTCAATGCTGGCGACGATGGCCACCATGTCGCCGATCAGAATGCCGGTGGCGAAAGCGGGCAGTGCCGATATGGCGCAGTAGGCTCCCGACCTCGCTTTCACGCGGTAGGGATTTTTGGTCCCATTGGAGACGACGTAATAACCCAATTCACCGCGAGGGGCTTCCGTCCGCACGTAACAATCGCCGATCGGCACTTTATTGAAATTTCGCGGGATCTTCTCTTTAACATCGCCGTCGGGCAGGCGGTCAACCGCCTGGCGAATGATCTTCACCGATTCGCCCATTTCCCGGATGCGCACCATGTACCGATTCCAGCAGTCGCCCGGTACCGCGGGGCCGGTAAATCCCACCGGAATGTCGAAATCGTAAGTCTCATAACCGGAATAGGGATCATTCTTGCGCAGATCCCAATTCATGCCGGTGGCGCGTAGATTGGGGCCGGTCACGCCGTAAGCCACGGCGATTTCCGGCGTCATGACGCCGACATTGGCATTGCGCTCGATGAAGATCTTGTTGTAGGAAAGCAGATTGTTCAGTTCCTTGAACTTCGGTTCGAGGTAGTCGCAGAATTCCCGCACCTTGGTCGTCCAGCCATCGGGTAGATCATAGGATAGGCCGCCGATCCAAATGTAATTGTACAGCAGACGCCCGCCGGAAAGCTCCTCCAACAGATCCAAAACGTGTTCGCGTTCCTGGAAAAGCAGCAGGAAGGGGGTCCACGCGCCGATGTCCAGACTGTTGGTGGCCAAAGCGATCAAGTGGCTGGCAATGCGGTTAAGTTCAGCCACCATCACGCGAATGGTTTTCACCCGCTCGTTGACTTCGATCCCCATGACCTTTTCCGCGGCCAGAGCATACCCTAAGCTCATGTTCATCGAAGCGCAGTAGTCCATGCGGTCGGTGTATGGCACTACCTGCGACCAGGAAACGCTTTCGCTGATCTTTTCGAAGCAACGGTGCAGGTAGCCAATATAGGGCGTCACGCTGGTGACGATCTCGCCGTCTGTTTGCAGTTCCAGACGCAGCACGCCGTGCGTGGCGGGGTGTTGAGGTCCCATCTGCAGAGTCATGTGTTCGCCCGTAGAATCGCCGGACGCCAGGACTGAATTCTGCAGAGGGCCGAGTGGAATGTTAAGTTCTCGAGTTTCCTTCATTTCGCGGTATCGGATGATGAAACGGTTACGGGGATGTCATGCCAGAACGCGGGGGCTTTGTAATCTTTGCGCAAGGGGTGCCCTTCCCAATCTTCCGGCAGCAGGATGCGGCGCAAGTCGGGATGACCCGTGAAGCTGATTCCCACCAAGTCGTAAGCTTCGCGTTCGTGCCAATTAGCGGTAGGCCAAAGGCGGCAAACAGACGGGATGAATGGGTCATTCTTGGGGCAGCGGACTTTGAGATTGACTTTATGGTTGTGCTTCATCGAATGCAGATTGTAGACCACTTCCAGGTATTCAGGCCAGTCCAATCCTGAAAGACACATCAGGCTGTCGAAGGCCAGATCGGGATCGGAGCAGAGCGTTTGCGCCAGACGGTCAAGTTCCTCGCGAGGCACCTCAAGGTGCGGATCGGGAGTCGTTGGCTTGAATTCCGCGCGCAGCCCCGCGGCGGTCAATTTTTGGTGGATCTGTTCTGGGGTCATAATGGGTTATTATTTATTTTCCATCGCTGGGGGTAACTGACTTCCCGGCTGATTACTTTCTCTTGTGAAGTATTTGGTTTGAAGGTTTCCAGCAAGCTCTTTAAACTGGTCTGTTGTCATTTCAAGGTATGATGCAATTAGTGACTTACCCAGATATTGATCATTGATTAAAGCGATTTGGTCGTAAATTTTGCGTAGAGCCGGAATGTCTTCGCGGTGATTTTGGGCGATGCGCATAAACGTTGACTTATCCAAGTTACCGGCGCTATTGGCAAAATCGCGCTTGGTGGCTTCAGATACAGTACTTTCTTGGATAAGTTTCAAGACTTCAGATCTCAGAGTCCTCTTGTCTACCTGTCCCGCCTCTCTGATGCCACTAGTCCAACGCCGCCAGGGATTATCGGGCGGCATGTGGTAGAATCCTGGGGTACTATAACACGCTTTATAGGCCCATATCATATTGAAGATGTCGTTTTTTTTGAATAGTGGAATCAGGGTCGAATCACCAAACTCATCGCACATCAGGGGAGCCGGATATTTCTGCTGATAGTCTTTATAGATCTGTAGGTACTCTTGGAGTTTATCCGGTGCCTGATAGCCATGGAAAATGTAGACAAGGTTAGGATCGGCGGGCGGTGGTTCCAATGTGCCCCAGGGGTTCTTGTAATAGGAGATGTCCAGGAAAATAATATGCCGCTCATCGATGGTTCGGATGTGTTCTACAACTCTGCGACTTAAATCATATAATTTTTTAGGGTCGTCGGTCCAAGGTTCGTTGTAAAGCTCATATCCTAAAATCGTCGGGTCGTTCTTGTAGCGCTTTGCCAGGATTTCCCACAATCGCAGAAATTCGGTTTGGTATTCGGCCTCGTTCCAAAGCATGGCGCGACCATCGCTATCCGCATGGTATTCACGATTCTGGCTGCCAGGAGCCGCATGGCAGTCCAAGATGATGTAAAGGCCGTAGTTACGGGCCCAGCCGATGGCCTCGTCCAGTTCTGTCAGTGTGTCAAATTTTACATAGCGGTGATGAAAAGCCAGGCGGATGGAATTATAACCCATCTTTTTAATTGTCGCGAAATCACTTTCTGTGATAAAATTCTGGCGGATTTGATCGAAAAAGAAACAAACTCTTGAAGTGTCCATCCTGGTCATCATCAGTTCCCGAAGTCGGTATTCGGCGGAGTTGACCAGATCGAACATCACACCCTCCCACATCAGCCAACCACCCACGTTGGGACCGCGAAGATTGAAATTGCTACCCTTTTCCGTGATTATATTGGCACCTCGGACAGTCAGGAAGGGCAGTTCTTTGGGAGCTTTGGCGGATCTGGCTTGGCTGACGCCGGTAAATATTAGTCCAGAACCCGCCATCAAGCACAAACTCAATAGTAGGCTTGGAAGGATGCGGCTTAGATTCGCTGTTTTCATAGGCATGATTTTACCTCGAGGCATAATATGATTATTGAATAATGGTTGGTGAAGTTTTTATCTCTTTTTTTCTGTCAACCAAACATACCAATTCCCGACCATCTTACGTTCTTGAAGACTGGCTTTTTCAACTCTATTTACGACATCGCGGTTCGCCCAGGACGCCTTTGTCAAACCACGAGCTAACTCCTCCAAAGTGCAGGCGGTATCAGAAACCGTTTTTTCACTGACCATTTGGTTTAAGATAAATGCCTGGATGGAGGTAGTATCAGTCGTATTCTCATAGCTGGGCACCCGCGCGATCCCGTTGTAGGGAGTCAGGTTAAACCGCTCTTCAGTCAAATAATCCAGCGCATAAACGAACCAGTAATCAGCATAACCACCGCGGATATCTTTTTGTGATAAATAATTCTCTAATTGTTCCACGACTTGCGCATCATAAAGTGGAAAAGCTCTCCATCTTGACCGAATGTCAAGCGTATTATACAAACCCGGTAGGAGCACACAAACCAGAACTCCTATCCAGGCTATTTGTTTGGATCGATCATAGAGTCGGGTTAGGAACAGAGCCAGCATTATTGATCCTGCTTGCCAGGTGATTATTAAATATCTTACCGACCAAATGCTGTCCGTGTTGCCACTGAATAAGCAGGCGAGCAGGGGAAAAGCAAACAACAGAATTAGTAGCAGCGATGATTGGTCCTCTTTTTGTAGAGGCGACAGAGTGATCATCGAACTGGTTGATTTTCGCCCTTTCCAATGATAAACAACTACAGCCCATGTTATCAAATTTGAAGCTAATCCCCAGAGTACCAATTGCCAAAAAGGTCGCTGCCACAAGGCGTCAATAGCCGGATTAAAGCCGGACAGGCGAACTAGAGGAGGTAATCCCCACAGGGAAGGATACATCTGCTGCGTCAATAATCCCAGATTAGTTATGATCCCGCCCGGGGTTGAAGGATTGGACAGCACGCCCGGCCTGATGCCTCCCAACAACCACCCGCCCCACTGAGGGAAGTTGCCAAGGATAAAACCCATGGCCAGAAACATAGCGCTCCGCAACAGATCGGACCGGCGATGGCTGACCCTCCAGAAAAGCAGCGCAAATGCTGCGGTTGTGACCGCTAACAGTGTAAAAGATAAGAGTTTTAAAGGTTGAAAAAGTTTTGTGGGTTCCCAGCCATTGGAAAACAAGGCTAATACGATGAGACACATCGCCCCAGGTAAAATGAACCATCGCACCGCATGGCGTCTATTGCCAAGTTTAGCAGACAAATATTCCCATTCCGGTGATCCCAGGATGAAGACAATGCCAATGGGGACCAGATAAAAGGTGAACATGGGATGAGTCCAAATTCCCAAACCACACGTAAAACCGAGCGCTAAAAGCTTCCAACTCCAAACCTTTTGTATCTTCGAATGAGTTTGCGTGAACAGCAAGGTCAATGTGCCTAGCAGCAGAAGTGTTCCGTAATTTACAACTGGCCGATAAGTCCAATTCAAGATCCACCAACCGGGGATCGCCAGAACTAACAGACTTATTATCGCGGCACGATTACCCCACAGTTTTCTCACGAGTTTAGCGTGCAGTAACAAGAAAATGCCAAAGAGCAGCACACTACCCAGTCTTAAGGGGAATACACCAGACCCAAACAGCTTTATCATTCCAGCGGCAAGGAAGGCTTCGACGCTACCCATGTAATGCTGGCCGTAATAATACACCGGCAGTTCGCCTTCATTGATGTGTCGGGCCATTAATCCGAATATGGCTTCATCGCTGTCAAAATTACCACTCCATTGCGCTGCAGCCCATATTCGGATTCCTACACCGAGAGCGATGATCAGAGCCAGTAAAATCATCACTCTAATTGTAGTTGATGGCCGGGCATCTGGTAACTGTGTAGGCTCCCGTTTCATGCTAGCTTTTTCGCCATCGTCTCTTTGGCGATCTTTTCTTTCAAGGTTAAGAAAGCATCTAGCAACGCCTCTGGGCGGGGCGGGCAACCGGGAACATAAACGTCCACCGGAATGATCAGATCCACGCCTTTGACCACGTGGTAACCCCCTTCCCAGTAGGGGCCGCCGGAAATCGAACAACTCCCCATGGCGATGACCCAGCGCGGTTCCGGCATCTGGTGGTAAAGGCGGCGCAGCCGTTCGGCCATCTTCACGCTGACGGTGCCGGCCACAATCATACAGTCCGCCTGTCGCGGCGTGGGACGCATGAAGATGCCATACCGGTCGAGGTCGAAGCGCGAGGCGGCGGTGGCCATCATTTCAATGGCGCAGCAGGCCAGCCCGAAGGTCATGGGCCAGACGGAACTGCCCCTTCCCCAGTTGAACACTTTGTCCAGCGAAGTGATGACGATGTTAGGCCCGTAACGGCCTTCGATGAGACTCATGGTGTAATTCCAGAGATTAACTATATTTTATCGGGGTCGGGGACGACCCCGATTTTGTTCTTAACATAGGTTGGATTTCATAGTCGGCGTCGCCCCTGACGCCGAACGGCATCCTCTACGCGTTGACTTTGCTCTCAAGTTTTCGCGGAGGCGCGGCGATCTTTTCCGGTTGAATGATTTGTTGTTTTGGCTTGATCCATTCCAGGTCGCCTTTAACCCAGACGTATGCCAGACCCACGCCTAAAATGGCGATAAACACGGCCATTTCCAGCCAGGCGAAGATCCCCAACTCTTTCAGGTTCACGGCCCAGGGGAAGAGAAAGAGAACTTCCACATCGAAGACGATGAAGATCAGAGCGATGACGTAGAAGCGCGTATTGAAGCGGATCCAGGGCGAACCGACCGGCTCTTCGCCGCATTCGTAGGTGGAGAGCTTGACGGGATTGGGGCGGCGGGGCGCCAAGATGCGGTTGGTGAGCAGCGCGGCGAAGACGACGAAGACCGCCAGTGCGAAGAAAATGAAGATTGGTCCGAAGTTCATGGTATCCCCTTTAATCCAATCTTACAATTTAATATTTTCAAACGGGCATGTCAACCAAAATTATTTGTTTAAGGTTTAACACTCCCTATGGATTTAAACGGGAATGTGGGCGGGAGGTTTTCAGGGGGAAGGGACGGACAGACGACGAGAACTCGCACGAGAGGCGAGAAGTCGGCAGGAATTTTGTGCGGGCGAGATTTCGCGGCTCAATCGGGCGAATATTCGCGGAGGGCACGGGAAGTCGCGGAGGGGACTATAAGGGGACATTTCGGGATTGGTTTAATGAAATATCCGAAATAGGGCTTGACATTTCGTTCTAAATCTGATAAGTTCAAGGGGAAGAAATTCTTGCGGGAAAAATGGCGAAGCGAATCGAAAACCAGGTTCAACAGCATTTGTTTGATTCGGAAAGGCTCTGGCAAACAGAAGGGCTCTTCTCCGACTACTATCTGCGAACGCGCATAAAAGATCAGAAAAGTGAATGGTGGCCCAAAGATGATGAAATCATAGAGCAGTGGCGATCCATCAGCAATTTGTATAATAAAGGTAGTAAATATCTTGGCGGGAAGAATGAGGCTTTGTGTCGTCAGGAACTGATTCATCCTATACTTGAACAATTAGGTTTCGCTCTTATTTATAACCAAAAGTTGCCCGAAGAAAACACCGAGGCCGATGCTATTTTATTTGCCAGCCAAGCAGAAAAAGAAGCGGTTCTCGATAAGGATAGAGATTCGCAATATAGCGCCTCGGTAACTCTTCTCGAAGCCAAGAGCTTCAAACATCCACTCTCACAAATTAGTAAAAGCCAACAACGGTATCCCCATCAACAAATTCGTGATTATCTCCAATCATCGCAAGTACTCCGTTGGGGCATTCTCACCAATGGACATAGTTGGCGCCTCTATTTTCGCGATACCAAACCAAAAGATTATTTTGAGATAGATTTAGAGGTAGCCATTCAATCCGCCGATAATTTTAAGGTTTTTATTTCCTTATTCTCACCGGTTGCCTTCCGACGCGATACTCAAGGCAATTGCCGTCTTGACCAAATCAGGAATCAAGCCCTAAGTTCACAATCTGAGCTTGAGCAAAACATCCGCAAGCGCGTTTTCACAATCCTTGAAACTCTCGCGAATGGTTTTGCAAAGCGAGAGGAAAACCAAATTGAAAAATCAGAGGCTAACTACAAGATTCTCTATGAGAATTGTCTGATATATCTCTACCGGTTGCTTTTCATCCTGTATGCCGAAGGACGCAGTCTCTTGCCGGTCGAAAGCCCACAGAGAAAATATTATAAGAAACTTTCGCTCGCCCGATTGAAATCGAGCTTGCGAGATTTTTCCTTATATGAAGACCAACATTTAACCGATTTGTGTGACAGTATCCAATACCTTTTTCACCTCATTAATGGAACCAATAAGCGGATGAATGACGATTATGGAGTCCCACAATATAATGGCGGACTTTTTAATCCTGATACCTATCCACACTTGGAACAATGGAAAATCTCCAATGCTGACCTTTCGGAAGTGCTTCGCGGTTTACTCTTCAATCCTCCTCCAGACCGTGACAAGCCCACTTTACCCATTGAAACTGTAGATTTCGGCGATCTGCGCGTACAGCAGCTCGGCTCAATTTATGAGGGCTTGCTTGAGTTTCATTTGGTTAAAAGCGAAGATGAATCTCTTATATTACAACCCGATAAAGCAGAGCGGAAAGCCACCGGCACGTACTATACTCCCGACTATATTGTAAAGTATATCATTGAACAGACGCTTAAACCTCTCGTTGATGAAATCGCCAATAACGAGGCCGTTAAGTCCAAAAAACCCGATTCTTTTGCTGAGGCGATTCTGAATCTGAATGTTTGCGATCCGGCCATGGGTTCGGGTCATTTCCTGGTTGAAGCCACGACATTTCTGGCTGAGCAGATCGTCACTCATCCCACCACCAGCCTCCATACGAAAGAATCCAAGGATGAGGAGGAAATCGCTTACTGGCGGAGGCGGGTGGTCGAATCCTGCATCTACGGCGTAGACTTGAATCCCTTAGCGGTTGAGCTTGCTAAGCTCTCTTTATGGCTTACCTGCATCGCAGTGAAAGAACCGCTGAATTTCCTCGACCACCACCTGCGCGTGGGGAATTCGCTAATCGGAGCAAGCATAAACCAACTCGGCAGCTTGCCGGATGTGAAAGGAAAGAAAAACCTAGAAAAGCAGACGGACTTGTTCTTCAAGGCTGACCTTCAAAAAGAGATTGCCGCTACTATTGAAGGAATCAAGCAAATTGAAAGGGACAGCAGCGAAAGCGTGGAGGCGGTAAAGAGCAAAGAGAAACGCTGGGCGGAAGATATAATGCCTCGGTTGGCGCCCTATAAACACATCGCGGATTTGTGGACAGGAGCTTTTTTCGGTGAGATGACTGATAAGCAAGCGTACATTGATTCCGTGCAGAAAATCCTCAAGAAGCCCCAGAAGAAATATCCGGAACATGAACGCCGGTTTTTCCATTGGGAGCTGGAATTCCCGGCGGTTTTCTTTAACGAGGATGGATCGCCGAAGGATAATCCGGGTTTTGATGCGGTGGTGGGGAATCCACCATGGGGCTTTACTTCCGACAAAGGTGACCAGAATTATTATTCAGGAAAGTACTATGTGAGCAAGTGTACATTCGATAGCTTTGCATTAATGAGTGAATTGGCTTTGGAAATCTTGATGAATTCACACTATATGGGATTTATAATTCCGAATGGATGGCAAACAGGTAAATCATATGCGGTATACAGAAAATATCTTATTGATAAATCGTTGCTGATAAACATCATTAATTTACCATATAATGTTTTTCCAGATGCCTATGTTGATGCGATGATATTAATTAATGAGAAATACAGCGCGATTGCTCGATCTTCAGTTAATATATTAAACTACAAAATAAGGGAAAAATTAGAGGAGATTTCTCTCAAAGACCCAAGAAGATTTTCTATAGATTATTCGCTTTGGTTTTCAAGCGAGATTGATCCTATAAAGGATTATCAATTTTTATCATATTTAACACCAAATCAACACTACTGTCCGGTTCCTAGTCGAATAAACACAATTGGTTAGGATCAGTGCAGGTATCAAGTTGAAACAATTCTTTTGTAAGTAATTGATTTAGCGGCA
>JAGVQJ010000185.1 GCA_020051775.1 Calditrichota bacterium
CTCATATAACCGGTGATGATCTCGTCAACGGCGTTGATCATTTCTTTGCCAACTTCGGTGCGGGGATTTCAGCTTCGCCGTACGATTTCTTCGCGCGGGCGATTTTTGGCACCATGCAGTTAGGCGTGAATGGGGAGGAGGGTTCCATTACGCCAACGACATACGCCTTACGGCAGAATTCACCGAATCCTTTCAATCCTTCCACAGTGATAAGCTATGATCTACCCACCGCTTCAGAAGTCAACCTGTCTGTTTACGATTTATCCGGCCGGTTGATCTCAACTCTGGTCAGCAGTCACCAAACGGCCGGTCGCCATCAGTCGTCATTTGACGGGTCTAACCTGGCTTCAGGCGTCTATGTGTACCGGTTGTCGGCCAACGAATTCACCGGTTCCGGTAAGATGGTGCTGCTTAAGTAAGAATTAAAGTTAGTCAATTCAACGTGAATCCGCCCCCTCGGGGGCGGATTTTTATTTCGCTTCATAATTTTCGCAGATTTCCCTTGTATTTTCGCAACAATATCATAAATTTAAGGCAGATGCGGCGGAGCTGTGTTTATCCGTTCCGTCCAAGGGCTGGAATCAAGGTAATAGACGAAGGTATCCAACAATGAAGTGCCCCAAGTGTAAAGGCAACGTCCCCGGACGTTATAGAGGTCAAACCTGTCCATCTTGTGGTGAACCATTACCTCGCGGCATCCATCTTTTGATCGAGTGGGGTAGGCGCGTTGCCAGTTTCACCGAAGATCGCGGCTTCATATTCTGGCTTCTCACTTTCTCGGGATTACTTGCTTTAGTGGCTCTGTTCGAAAACCTCTTCGGTCAATCGCCTCCCAGCTATAGTGGCGAGCTTCCCTACAAAGGGCAGTTGACCAAGCTGTTGGATCAGCATAAGTTCATCAGCGTATTGATGCTAATTTACTCTGCGGCTTATATGAAAGTAATCCGAAACCTTAATTCCACCGTTCGTCCGGGCTACCCTGGACCCTATTGGACTGACCGTCTGATTATAAAGAAATTTCGACAGGGAACCAATGTTTCCCTCATCCTGGGGTTGATCACAAGCTTCATAGTCGTCGGCCCCTTGAATGTTTTAGAACTGCTGCCGGCCTATATCCTAATCATTTCGCTCTTTCCAGCGTTGTTCTGGAGTATCGAATCATTTCGGGTGGACGATAAAGAGTTCCTGGATGCCAAAGTGCAGACCTATTTTTATTACCTGGGCATCAAAAAACTGCGAGATTGGCGTAAAGTCGGCGGAGCTTATATGATCACGGTTGTGGTTTGCTCCGCGATCTTCTATGGACTCTCGCACACTCATGGATTGTGGTGGATGATCAAACAGAATCCTACTCTGAATGAGGTCATTGAGACAGTTGACGGTCTGTTTAGTTGGATGCCCTCAATTGTGCAGGGGAAATTGCCGCCACCCAAGCCGTAAAAGGAATTATCTCTTCAGATGAATTTTCTCACGAAGTCATATAGGCTTCATTAACAAGGGGTTGTGACCCCTTGTTTTGTTTTATCCAATAGTCGTAAAAAGTTGCTGTTGAGGTTTTCTTTCTTAGATATATAATGTCGCATAAGATATATTATGTAAAGTAATGAATAAGAATTTTCCACAGTAAGTCTTAAATTTGCCGCAACTTGAATCTACGCCGAATCACTGTTACTGCCTCCTTCCCACCCGTGCTGCAATCTGGATCGGATCCCACAATCCCGATAACTCCGCAGTATAACCAAAATCCAAATTTTCCAATTCTTTCAAGGTTAATTTTCCAGAGATGGCGGCCGCCATGCTGTTTAAGCGTGCGTGCACGCCTTCACGTCCAGCAATTTGCGCCCCCAGCACACGACCAGTTTCAGAATCGCTAATTATTACCAAGGTTATGCGATGACCACCATAGAATCCGGGTTTTGAAGCCGCTTCAATCGTGGTTATCTGGCTTTTAAAGCCAGACCCGGCAGCTTGAGCCGATGACAGACCCACCCGGCCAATCACAAGATCGAAACAGGTCCACAAACGAGTGGCTAAAGTTCCTGGATCTTCGCCTTGATTCCCGACCGCGCTTTCCCCAGCTTGGCGACCCTGACGTGAGGCTGTAGTCGCTAAAGGCCAGTAAATAGGTTTGCGCGTAATATTCAATACCGTGTGGGTGCAATCGCCGCAAGCGTAAATATTCTGCCGTGATGTCATGAGGTGACGATCTATGCGGATCGTGCCTTGCGTACCCAAGGCGAGATCAGCAGATCGGGCCAAATCAGTATTTGGAAGCACGCCAATGGCTAATAAAACAGCTTGACAGACTATTTCTCGTTGTGTAGTTTCAACCGCTGAGACCTCACCTTCAGGTGTTACTTTAAAACCAACTATATTATGATCGAAATACAGGGATATATTGCCAGTTTCGAGTGTTTTGGAAATATGACTGGAAATAGGTTCTTCGAGGTACTCCATCAGGCGCTTTTCCGGCCCGATCATAACCACTTCAGGTCCGAGTTTCCTCAACGCCGAGGCACAGACTTGAGCAATAGTCCCAGCTCCGACTACTACTACGCGCTTGGGCTTGCGACTTTCTATATGTGAACGAAGCCCAAAGGCATCGTCCAGATTGCGCAAAGTGAAAATTCCTTTGGCGTGAACATTTGGCCAATCGGGATGGATGGCTCGTGCCCCGGTAGAGAGAATCAAGCGGTCATAAGGTAAATCAAAGGTCTGGTCTGTGTCCGCATTACGGACGACCAGACGATGCGAACGAGGTTCTATGGCAATTGCCTCATGTGCAGTCATCACATTGAGTTTGTATTTATCGGCTGCGGCTGAGGGTGTGAGATTTTCGAGGGAGCTGATGGATTCTATACGATTTTCAAGATAGGCTGGAATGGAACAGGTCGCCATGGCAATCCGGCGACCTTTCTCAATCAAAGTGATATCGAGGTCGGGGCGACGGCGACGAGCGTTGGTAGCGGCCGCCATTCCCGCCGCGTTCCCCCCGACCACGATCAAACGATTTATCTTCTCCAAAGAGCTCCCCCCTGCATAACTTTGGTTCGGTTAGGGTCAGACACCAAGTTTTTCCTCTATCACCGAAACCCTTTCTTCCATAGTCTGGTCTTTATCCCGCCGATCATCCAGAGTGATAATGGTATAAACCCGACTGGATCCGTCTTCAAAAGCAGTCTCGTGCATATCCTCAATTGCTTCTAAAATCTGATCCAGAGGGCCTTCGATCTGCGTAGACATCGGAGTGACTTCATGCTCAAGTTCCGGGTAATCGTCGAGCACCTTGATGCATTTGGCTAAAGTATCCGAAATAGAGATTGTCTTCCCCATGGGTACGATTGTTACACTACAGAAACCCATAAAACCTCCTCAGGGCTTAATTTCAACCTCGCGCAGATAGCGCGCCGCTTCTTCCGGCGGCGTCGGGTTGATATAGAAGCCTGTACCCCACTCAAAACCCGCGATTTTCACCAGGCGTGGAGTTATCTCGAAGTGCCAGTGATAGTCGTAGGGAAGTGTCAGCCAGTAACCCGGTCGCCGCGCCTTAGTCTGCATGTTGGGCGAGGTATGCAGCATGAAGTTGTAAGGCGGATCGTTGAGGGAGATCTTCAATCTGGTCAGGACGTCTTTTAAAATCCTCGCCAGTGCGGTGCGTCCCCCAGCAGATAATTCGGAAAAAGAATGGGAATGTTGGATGGGAGCGATGAAAACCTCGAACGGGAAGCGCGAGGCGAAGGGTGTAAAGGCGATCATTCCGTCAATAATGCTGATGACGCGAATCTCCTGTTTGATTTCCTGAGCCATGATATCGCAGATCAAGCAGCGTTCTTTGACATGATAATGTTCCCGGCATGACTCAAGCTCCATGGCCACGGTGCGAGGAGTCACAGGGGTGGCAATGATCTGAGTATGAGGATGCGCCAGTGACGCTCCGGCGGTGGTGCCATGGTTCTTGAAGATCAGTACATAGCGAAATCGGATATCTTTCATCAAATCATCCAGGCGCATCTGAGCGGCTAATAGCACCTTCTCGAGTTGCTCGATAGGCTGATCTGCCAGGCTCATCGTGTGGTGCGGCGACTCGACGATGACTTCATGGGCTCCGATTCCGTTCATTTTGTCATAAATGCCCTCAGCGGAACGGTCAATTTCGCCTTCGATGCGGAGAGCTGGGAATTTATTAGAAACCACCCGCACCTCCCAGCCTGGGGTATTCGGCGCTGTGTTGGAGGGGCGAAATGCCATCACCTCCGGTGGCGTCTTGTCTTCATTACCCTCATCGAATGGGCAGAACCCTCCCCCGCTGGTTTCTTCTTCGATTTTAAGGAAATCAGAGGGGCGTCTCCCCCGCTCAGTCGCGATGATCACCCAACGCTTTTGAATCGGATCATGTCTTAGTTCTGGCATTTGATCTCCATGTTATCCCTGCGCAAGGGGCATAAATCCCTTGCTATTTTATAGTCAAGCGCCGTTTTTAATCAAGGGGCTGAAGCCCCTTGTTACTTATCAGCAAATACCAATGTTATATTAATCTGGGTCACTGAAAAGGTTTTCACCTCGCCACCAGTTCGGATCTGCGTCTGGGAACAGGGTATCACGCTGCCGAATGGATTGATATTGACTCCAGGCCTGTCCGTCGGGCTCTTGGCCGCTGGTTAGTTTCAGCAGGATTTCGTGGATTAAATTGAAATCGTGGTTATGTTCAACTACGCGAGTTTCCGCATAGTCGCGAGCGCTGACGGTGGATATCAGGAATTGCCAATCCGAACTTTGCAGCAGCAATAGCTCTACCGCCAATTGTTTCATGGCCTCTTTCACACGTGGATCTTTATGATGACCCCATTGGCGTGCTGCTTCGCGCATTTTTCGTTCGGCCGGGTATATCAGTTCCCAGGTCCAAGTTGTGTCGGGGTTAAACCAGATGTGATGAAATCCACCTTCACCCCAAGACCCTTCCGGCAATGAAACAACACGGTGTGTCGTCACTTGATCAAGGTACTCGCTACCTGTCATCAGCGCCAGATTGGGATCTTCATTCACCCATTTCAGCATGTGGTAGATCCAACGCGGCCCTTCAAACCACCAGTGTCCGAAGAGTTCGGTGTCGAAGGGCGCTGCGATAACGGGAAGACCTTCGGCGTCAGTTCCTTCATGTACTAAAATCTGCCTCACGATCTCCTTGAAATGTCCGGCGTTTTCAAGGATACGTTCCCGGGCTTTCTCCGGATGGTAAAGCTGTTTCTCACCTAAGCCCACCTTGGCGGAAGTTACCCGCCAATAGCGATGCCCACCCGGCCAGCGTTTTTTATGAAAATCAAGATACTGCCCATCGCCAGGATAGCCATGCTCGCCGGACCAGACTTGCAAACCTGTGCGAGGATCACGCACATAGGCATAAACTCGCCCCAAGAAATTTCCTCGGGAACGCACGAGATAAGTTTGATAGGGACTGCGTTTGAACTCTTCGTTGACCTCAGTATAGCCTTTGGAAAAGTCCATCCAATATTTTTTCAGCGCTTCAAAGCGCTCCATGTAAACGCCTAATGCTTTACCGCCTTCAATCAGATGCGAGTCCACATAGAAATAGCGCAAATTGTGCCGATCCAGGAATTCTTCCAATCCTCGGCGCATTCGGGACACATCTCCACCTAAAGGTGAAGACCACTCTCGAAATGGACGGTAGGCGCATTCGGGCAGCCAAATACCCTGCGGCGCCCGACCAAAATGCCGCTTGTGGCTCTCCACCGCCGTACGAAGCTGTGCGTCAATGCTGGAATCTTCATAAAGTAGGGGAAGATACCCGTGCGTGGCCGCACAAGTGATGATCTCGATATGTCCGTCATCCTGTAGACGGCGGAAAGCTCCCACCAAATCCTGATGGTAAGTTTCCGTGAAATCACGAATCAATTCCGTATAATACGATTCCCAATCCTCAGCCAAACGCCTCATGTGAAGGTTTGTTTCGGCGTCGGTATCGGCTGAGGTCTTCTGAAACGAAGCTACGTCTATTTTTGCGGCTTCTGCCTTCAAGGTCAAGTAAGAGATGAACTCTTCCTTGAACACAGAATCGGCCATCTGCTCGCAGATAACGGGTGTCAAACCAAGCGTTACTTTGGGCGAAATCCCTTCCCTGGTCAGTTGATCGAAAACGCGCAGCAACGGGATATAAGTTTCGGCGGCGGCCTCGTTCAACCAGTCCATGCCGTGCGGCCATTTCCCATGGGAAATCACATACGGCAGGTGTGTATGCAGCACCAGGCTGAAAGCTCCCACAACGGACATATCAATATTCCTTTCTTAAACGACCCAATTGCCAGTTAAATATTCTGCCGTAGGCCATGGACAGGCTAAACTTCCTATCCTGGGCCAGCGTTCGATCTCCAGGTTGTCTTTCATGATAATGATGGCAAAATGAGCCTCATTTTCGACGCGAGGCAGGAATTCGAAGGGGATGGCTACCTCCAGGATCTTGTGATAGGCAGCATCTCTGATCTCTCTCACCATGTCACCACGAATCCAAGTCGCCTTCATTTTACCGCGCTTGTGGAAGTTTGTGATTTCCAGCATGGATTGGCCCTCTCCAATGAAGCGTACCAAGATCTTGGTGTTCTTCATGGCGCGGAGATTATCAGAGGGATCCAACCGCAGGTACAGATGAGTCGGGGAGATTCCGTAATAAATCCGTTTGACCAGGGCAGTGGTCAGGAACATGGCGCCGGTATAGTCACTGTCGCGGAAAACTCGCGCCCCCACCCATTCGTAATAATTGGTTTCTCGCCCGTCAATCACCGGTTCCATGGGAAAGAGCGGAAGTTCCTCGTCTATTCTCGTGATTTGTAACGGTTGTGTCAACTCGACGGGAATCGGCAAACCAAGTTCTTTGTAAATCTGAATCTGATTTAATCTAAATAATTGGTCGAATTCCATGTCAAAATCTGAGTTATTCGGTTCGCCGTACCACCAAAACCAATCGCTGCCCTCCGCGGTTAGTAAGTATTCACGAGCGCGCAAAATGGCTTCTCCATTAGTCTCCTTTCGGGAGTACTCCTCCACGACATCAGCGCTGCGCTTTAAGATCTCCCACGCCAGATTCTTGACTGGATCGCCAATCCAAATACGAAACGAGCCGTTGATCCAGGAAGCGGGAAATATCGGAGATAAAACCTCCGACGCAGGATACTGCTGGTTGTATGCGCCTAAAGTCATCAATTTCAGCGAACTTTGCTGTGACAGTCGTCCGTAAAGCTGTTCAAAAAATCCCCGTCCGCCATCGAGAAAATATTCCCAGGCATTTTCGCCGTCGAGAATGATGGAGGCCACGCTGCGATCCGGATTCGTTCGGTGTTGGGCGATGTTTTCCAAGTGGCCGAGAAAATCGTCTACCGAGTGCCGGGGATTGTTGCGTGCATAACGGAAGCCGATAGCGTCGGAAAGGTGACGATCACGGAAAAAGATGGCGGGGCCATCGGGAAACAATCGATAATTCTCATAGATAATCTCTTCGCGCGGGCGATTCTTGAGGGTTGCCAGCAGAACCGCTTCATCTGTTGCCAACCACTCGAATCCGGCTTCGTGCGCCAGACGACAGGCGGCGGGACTAACGGCGCCTTCGCTGGGCCACAATCCGATTGGTTTCTGCCCGAAAAGTTCATGAGCATAATCCCGAGCGCGGCGCAACTGTTCTGCTGCTTCGTGAGGGTATTTAAATTCAGTCTGAGGCATGGGATCATGGGGCTGGCTGATACGGGCGGCGGAAGAATCAAGGAGCAGTGGGAGAATGGGATGATAATAAGGAGAAACGGCAATCTCCAGACTTCCTTCTTGCCACGCGGCGCGATATTCGGGGATGATCCGACCGATAACCTCACTTTGGAGTTGGAGCAGTTGTGATTTATTTTCCGGCGTGAAATCACGTCCTTGGCGTTTAAGGGTGGGAATGAGGGCATACTTTTCTTCGGCAGACCATCCAAACCAGGTCAGGTTGAACCAAACCTGAAGATCGAGAAAATCCTGGTCGGAAAATCGGCGTAAAGCAGCGTCCAATTCGTTTTCGGATACGTGACGTCCGCGCCTATAGAGTAGATCTCGATACCGAGGATAACGCAACACCATCGTTTCCCAATTGGCGGCAAAAAAATGGTGTAATATAATTTTTTTCTCGACAGGCTCCAATTCTTCCGGTGACTTCATGGAAAGGTCATAATACAGGTCAGTCTGCCCTCCCACCGTGAGATCGGATATTTGCTTCAATAGGCAAGGTGAAAAATTGAAGGTTACTCCAGTTCCGCCAAAGCGCCGCACGGCTTCGAGCATGTCGGTGTAGCCTTTAATCCCATGCAACCGCACCCAGGGTAGAATGTACTTATTCCTATCCGGGTCGCGGTAACTAGGCTGATGCATGTGCCACAAAAATGCTACCTTGAGAATGCCCGCCATCAGCCGACTAACTCCTTGATCTTAGACTTCAGCTCCGTCAGATCGCTTGATTTGACCACATAGGCGTCTGCCGACCATGATTCGAAGTCATCCTTAAACTGTGAGTAGGCCGTATTTAGGATGATGGACTGCTTACGGTTGCGATGCAAAATGTGTCCCATCGCTTCCAGGCCGTTCATGCCCGGCATTTGAAC
>JAGVQJ010000086.1 GCA_020051775.1 Calditrichota bacterium
GATGGAATATTTCCCCGAAGCCGGCACAATCTTTGGTTCACCGGATAGCTCTCTTACCTCCGGCAATCACCAGGTGACGTTGACCCTGCGGGATAATTGCGGTAATCAGACCCGCCTTCAGAAAACCATAAGGATCACCGGCCAATGATCCCGTTGAAGGATGAGAATCCCAGCTCCAGTTTTCCACTGGTAACGTTAGGGTTAATCGCCGCCAATATCGCCGTATTTCTCTATACCCTTTCCCAGCCCGCCTTTAGCCAGGAACGCTTCATCATGGGCTTCGGTATGATCCCGTCGGAGCTGCTCGGCAACAGCCCTCGCCTCCACCAAACCATCCCCGGAGTCCTCACCTTATTGACCTCGATGTTCATGCACGGCGGGCTGCTTCACCTGCTCGGCAATATGTTGTATTTGTGGATATTCGGCAACAATATTGAAGACCTGCTGGGTCGCGTTCGCTTCCTGATTTTTTATCTGGCTTGCGGCGTTTTCGCGGCCCTGGCGCACTTAGTCCTGAACCCGAATTCAACGATGCCTATGGTAGGAGCTTCCGGAGCCATTGCTGGGGTTTTAGGCGCATACCTGATTAGCTTTCCCCGCGCGCGCGTACTGGTGCTTGTATTCATCATCTTCTTTATCACAACCGCCCGGGTGCCCGCCTTCTGGGTACTGGGACTCTGGTTTATCATGCAGCTCATGTACGTCAGCAGCGACGCGGGCGCCGGGGCAAATATCGCTTATATGGCCCACATCGGCGGCTTTTTGATCGGTATGCTGTTGATCCGTAAAATGAGCCCGTTTCGCGGCTGGCGTGCCGGTTGGCGGTAAATATTTTCAATTTTGACAATCCACTTCCGTCATCTGTATTTGAAACTGTTGACTGGAAGGGGATTTTTTTGTATATTGGGGGAGGCAACATCACCAAGCAGCAAATCCCACAATTAAATAGGCGTCCTATGAAAATCCGCAACATCACTTTCTGGATCCTCGCCGTCATCATTACGTTGGCGGCAGCCAAATACCAACGCGCCACGGGCCCTACTCACCCCCTGCAAGGCGAAGTTGTACTGGGGGACGCCGGAATTAAGTACGAACTTCGGCGCAGCAGTCAGCAAAAAGAGGCTCCCGTTGAACTTCTCATCTCCGATCCCAATGTCACTGGAGTGCTCTCTTACAAGCGGTATAAAAGCCAGGACGCATGGACTGAAATCCCCATGCAACGCCAGGGAAATGTCCTTCTGTCCGCCTTACCGGTGCAGCCTCCGGCAGGAAAGCTCGAATACTTCGTGCGCCTGACGCGGGAAGACAAAGCGATTACAATCCCGCCGGACCGAGATGTGGTGATCCGCTTCACCGGTGATGTCCCTTCCTGGGTTTTGATCCCCCACATCCTGCTCATGTTTCTGTCTATGCTCGTATCCACTCGCGCCGGATTGGAAGCCATTCCCAAGAATGGCAATCCGCGCAAATATGCGTTTTGGGCGCTCGGCATTCTCTTCGTAGGCGGCATGATTTTCGGCCCGTTGGTGCAGAAATACGCCTTCGGAGCCTACTGGACCGGATTCCCCTTCGGCTTTGACCTGACGGATAACAAAACTCTGATTGCCTTTGTGGGGTGGGTGGTCGCCATTGCGGCGGTGTTGCTTAAGCACCACGCTCGCACCTGGATTGTGATAGCCTCGATCCTGCTCATGCTCGCTTTCTCCATTCCTCACAGTATGCTGGGATCAGAACTTAATTACCAAACCGGACAAGTTGAAACGTCCAAATAAGCAATTATAATACCTGTACTGCGACACCCAGGATAATCCCATTTTTCACAATGTGCATCTGCCGTAAAAGTGGTTGGATTTGACCTTAAACCTGTTTATATTTACAAGCTAAAGCGGATGATAAGGCAATGCGTCAGCTTCGCAAGAAACCCAAAATTCTTCACTCGCCCCGGTCAGCAGCTCGCGCCCGCGCCTGGGACGTGAAGGGGATGTCGGATAAATTTCTCCAAGCTATTCCCCAATCCGGTAATATATTGCTGACGTCGCATGATAATCCTGATCCTGACGCTCTGTCTTCCTGTTTGGCCCTGGTGTCTTTAATTCGGCAGAAATCAGGCTTGAATCCGCATATTGCCATCGGCGGCATTTTGGGGCGGGCGGAGAATCGCGCTCTGACGCTGGAACTGGAAATTGACGTCTACCCCATGGATATCCTCGAACACCAGCATTGGGATGGGGTGATCATGGTGGACGCGCAACCGGGAGCGGGCAATACCAACTTGCCTCGTCACTTGCCAATCTGTGCGGTGATTGACCACCATCCGCGCCGTTTGGAACTGAGGGCGCCCTTCATTGATGTGCGTCCCGAGTATGGCGCTTCCAGCACCATTGCCGTGGAATACCTGATGGCCCAGGGGATCAAGTGGGACGCCAAGCTGGCCACCGCACTGTTCTATGCCATTCGCAGTGAAACCCAGGATTTAGGCGGCAGCCTCTGCGAAGCTGATCGCCGCGCTCATTTCGCATTGTTCGACGCTGTGGATTGGGACCTTCTGCACCGCATCACCAAAGCCAAGATACCGGGCGATTATTTCAGCCTTTTTCAGCGGGGGATATCCAATGCGCGGCTGTACGGGAATGCCTTGGTCACAGACCTGGCCGAAATCCCCACACCCGACGCCGTGGCGGAGATGGCCGATTTTCTGCTGCGCCACGAGCATGTGACCAGTACCCTGGTTCTGGGGCATTATGAAGACCAAATTGTATTTTCCCTCCGTTTCACTCGCACGGATTTGGATGCCGGCGTGGTCGCTTCCAGCATGGCGCGTAAATTCGGAACTGGAGGCGGTCACGATCACGCCGCCGGCGGTCGGATCTTGCTCACGCAGCCGCGAGCAGCCCGTGCAGACCTGATCAAAGAAACCATCATTGGCCGCTTTCTGGAACTGGTGGGCATGAATGAGTATCAGCCGGGTCAAACTCTGCTGCCCAGCGGTTCTCTAACCGGGAGTCAATAAAACGTGATCAGCCAATTCGTCCCCATCGCCTGGATGCTTCTATCCGCCGGTATCCTGGTGGCTCTGATGATGGCCGCCGCCACTTACCTGGGGCCAAAGCGAATGTCGCCCATCAAAGCCGAACCATTTGAATGCGGCATTGAGGCCCAAGAGCAGGCCCACGATTTCCGCTACCTGGTGAAATACTATGTCGTGGCCATCCTGTTCATCATCTTCGACGTGGAGATCGTCTTCCTGTACCCCTGGGCGGTGGTATTTCGCCAGCTCTCGGTCGTGGCGTTCGTTTCCATGTCCATCTTTGTGATCGTGCTCATGGCCGGGCTTTTCTACGCCGTTAAAAAAGGAGTCTTGGAATGGGAATAGATAAAGGCGAAATTCCGGGTGTCGCTTTGACGACCAAACTGGAATCGCTCTTAGGCTGGGGGCGGAAGTACTCGCTGTTCCTCTACCCTTTCGTGACGGCCTGCTGCGGCATGGAATACATGTCCGTAGCCTGCGCGCACTACGACATTGACCGCTTCGGAGCCGGTCTGCCGCGCTTTTCGCCCCGGCAGTCGGATCTGCTGCTGATCTGCGGCACCGTATCCCACAAGATCGGCCCGGTGCTCTACCGCGTCTGGGAACAGATGGCCGATCCCAAGTGGGTGGTGGCGTTCGGAGCCTGCGCCTCCTGCGGCGGCCCGTATAACAACTACGCCACCATGCAAGGGGCCGACGTCTGCATCCCTGTGGATGTCTACATCCCCGGCTGCCCACCCCGCCCGGAAATGGTGCTGGACGGATTGATCAAATTGCAGGCAAAGATACAGAATAGGCAGATACCAGGTTAAATGCCCGATTCCCTGCTGACAACTCAAGCGCCTTTAGTCCCGCCCGACGTGGATCCTTCGATCCTCGCGCTGAGGGCGGCGCTCATTCTACTCGGTGTCCTGATCCTGGGGTTGGTCATCCGTGTCTTGGTCGTCAGGTGGATTGAAAAACTATCCATTCAGACTAAAACCCGCATTGATGACATTCTAATTCGCTCCATCAAGGGGCCTATCGTCCTGTGGTTTTTGGTGCTGGGTTTGGATCTTGCCTCCAAGCAGGTTTTCTATCATCTGCAAGTACGACTCTGGATTGACCGTGCCTCGCTAATTATTGGCATTACCTCGCTGACCTGGGCGGTGGCTCGCTTCACCAGCGGAGTCATCAATGAGTACGGCACTCGGCTGAGTGGAGCGTTACCCGTCACCAGTCTGACGCGCAACTTCACTCGGGTCGTCATTTACATCATCGGGCTCCTGTTCATTTTCCAGACGCTCTCCATTTCCATCACGCCCATGCTGACCGCCCTGGGTGTCGGCGGTCTGGCCGTGGCGCTGGCTTTGCAGACCACCTTGAGCGATCTCTTTTCCGGCATGTGCCTGGAAATGGCCAAGCAAGTGCGCGTAGGGGATTACGTCAAGCTGGATTCCGGTTTCGAAGGGTACGTCACCGACATCACCTGGCGCACCACAACGATTAAGTCGCTCGCTAACAACAACATCCTGGTGCCCAATGTGAAGATGGCGCAGGCCATCATCACGAATTATCACACTCCGGAAACGCGGATGATGGTTACCCAGACCGTCAATGTGCCTTATAACAGTGAGCCGGACCATATCGAAAAAATCCTGGTGGAAGAGACCTTAAAAATCGCGGATGGGATGCCGGGCCTGTTAAAGGATCCTGCTCCTACGGTCAGCCTGACCCCGGGTTTCGGTGAATATGCTCTGACTTTTTCGCTGTTTTACCATGTGCAACAGTTTGTGGATCAGTACCCGATTCAGAATGCCCTGCGCAGAGCCATCCTGAAGCGTTTTCGCGCTGAAGGTATCGAGATACCATTACCACAAAGGCAAATAACCATCAACCAAGAGCCAACTGCCAAAAGCCAATAGCTGTTTTGGAGGAATACATGAACCACGTTATTATCGGTTTGGGAGCTGCGGGGCGTGCCGCCCTGACCCAAATTCACAAATTTGAGCCTTCGTCGAAAATCACCGTGATCAGCGAAGAGGCCGACCCTTTCTATTCCCGACCGTATATCGGCCAGATGTTAATAGATCCTGAGGTGGGCAAAGCGGACAAATCCGTCGAGGATAACCTGCGCCATGTAAAAGACGTTGAATTTCGCTTAAGTACGCGAGCCACTCGGGTGGACGCCAAAGGCAACGCCGTGGAACTGTCCGATGGCACCAAGATCAACTATAATTTTCTGCTGATAGCTTCCGGCACGCGCTTCTGGCCGCAGGAATTCGGTCTGGAAGGCGTTCATACCTTTATGCTGAAAACTCGCGCGGACGCTCTGCGCCTGAAGCGGGAGTCGAAAGACGCCAAGGCCGTGCTGGTGTACGGCGGTGGTTATCAGGCTCTGGAATTGTCACGCACATTTCACGGCCTGGGCAAAAAGGTCAGGTGGATTGCTCCGCCCGGTTTCTTCTGGCCGCGACAGTTGCCTTACATCACAGCAGCGCAGGTGAAGGAGAAGGTGGACAAAGCCGGATTGGATCTGCGACTGGATCGCCACGTTGTCAACGTAGTGGACTTAGACGGCCGACGGTACCTTGTTACTGATGACGCTGGAGAGAACTTCGAGTGCGATCTGATCTTGCTGGCTCCGCATGAAGTTCCCCGCCTGGATTTTCTGGTGGGCAGCGGCGTGCATCTTGACCGAGGCGTCATTGTCAATGAGGAGTTGCGCACCAATATCCCCAACATCTTTGCCGCCGGCGACTGCGCCCAGGTTCACGACCTGAATTCCGGCCAGTCGGTGATCAACTTCGGTTGGAAATCGGCGACGCGCCAGGGTATGGTCGCCGGTGAAAACATGGCCGGCCACGACAGCGTCATCATCCCTTCGCAAGACGAATACGTCCTGGATCTATTAGGGAAAAAGTTAGTGGAGAGGTGGTAGGTTCAGACACCCGAATAAATTCGGGTGCTCGCCAAGTTGAAGTCGTTAAAACGACTGATTTTAATAGTGGTTTTAACCACTTTATAATCATCGAGCACCGGAATTTATTCCGGTGATAAAGGCAGCGAGATCATGCAAGAGCTTCCCGAGTATCTGTCAGTATTAAAATCCCGCTTCGGTGACAGAATCGAAGAGATTCACGCCCAGCACGACGATGCCACCGCCGTCGTCAAGCGCGACGCCATCGTGGAGGTTTGCGCCTGGCTGCGCGATGATGAGAAAACCCTCTTCGACCTGTTCCTGGATCTGACGGCGGTGGATTATATCGGCCGAAAACCGCGCTTCGAGGTCGTTATCCACCTCGTGTCTATCCCTTTCAGGCATCGGCTGCGCCTCAAGGTGCGGCTGGACGAGGATGATCCGGTCATGCCGACTATCATCCCTGTCTACCCCGCCTCGAACTGGTTTGAACGCGAATGCTGGGATCTGTATGGGATCAAATTCGACGGCCACCCCGACCTGCGGCGCATGTTCCTGCAGGAGACCTTTGTAGGCCATCCTTTACGCAAGGATTACCCCATTGCCAAACGCCAGCCGCTGATCGAGCTGCGCAAGTCGGAAGTGCGTCGTAACGACGAATCTGTTGAACCGAGACCTGCATAATGGCTACTGAAGAAAAAACCTTCGTCGGCGCAGCGGAAGTCATGGACGTGGAGATCCCCATCCAGGAGATGTTCCTAAACATGGGACCTTCCCATCCCTCCATGCACGGCGTGGTGCGCACCATGGTACGCATCGTGGGCGAACGCGTCGTTTGGGCCGACATCGAGATCGGCTACCTGCACCGCGCCTTCGAGAAGCAGTGTGAAGCTCAATTCTGGAACACCGCCATCATCTACACCGACCGCTTGAACTACGTCAGTCCCATAATCAATAATGTCGGCTACTGTATGGCGGTGGAAAAGCTGCTGGGCATTACCGTGCCGGAGCGTGGTGAATATTTCCGGACGCTGGTTTCGGAAGTTTCCAGAGTGGCCGATCACCTGACCAACGTCGGCGCAGCGGTGATGGAATTGGGCGCGTTCACCGCTTTTCTTTACACGATGAAGGCTCGTGAATGGTGCTATGAGATCATCGAGGCGGCGTGCGGGGCGCGCATTACCACCAACTTCACGCGCGTGGGCGGCGTCATGGCGGATGTGCCCGCCGGTTTCGAGGAGCTGGTGCGCGACCGCGTCAAACAGCTACGCGGCGTGGTGGATGAATTTGACAAGCTGATGACCCGCAACCGCATCTTCATTGACCGCACCCGGGGTATCAGTCCCGTCACTCCGGAAAAGGCGGTAGCCTACGGTTTCACCGGGCCGCTGCTGCGCGCCGCCGGCATCCCGTACGACATCCGCCGCACACATCCTTATTCAATTTATGACCAGCTCGATTTCGTCGTGCCCACCGGCACCACCGGCGATGTGCTGGATCGGTATCTCGTGCGCATGGAAGAGATGCGCCAGTCGCTGTCCATGATCCTTCAGTGCCTGAAACAGATGCCGCCCGGCCCGGTGAACGTCATGGATAAGCTCATTACACGACCTTTAAAGACGAACGTTTACGGCAATATCGAAGGCTTGATGAACCAGTTCAAGTTAGTCATGGATGGCCACGGCATCAAGCCCGATCCCGGCGAAGCCTGGGCTTCCGTGGAAGGCGGCAACGGCGAACTTGGGTACTACCTTGTGTCCGACGGCGGCGACGGTCCCTACAAATGCCGCTGCCGGGCTCCCAGCTTCCCCTTGGTGCAGGCTATGAAAGAGATGATCGTGGGCCACATGGTCGCGGACGTTATCCCCGTGTTCGGATCCATCAATTACATTGCGGGGGAAGTGGAAAGATGAAGACCTTTTCCGAAGCCGCCCGTATGGAAGCCTCCGCCCTCATGGAGCGCTACCCCACGCGCATGGCGGCCTTAATCCCCATCATGTTCATCGCGCAGCGCGAGTTCGGCCACATTGACGAAGAGGCCGAAAAAGTCATAGCCGAGCTGATGGACATTTCGCCGGTGTCCGTGCGGGAGGTGTCCGGATTCTACTTTATGATCCACAAGCACCCGCCGGGAAAATACCACTTGCAAATCTGCCACAACATATCCTGCACGATCATGGCGGCGGAAAAGCTTTTGACCTGGGTGAAGGACGAGCTGGGCATCGAAGACGGCCAGCGAACCGGCGACGCCCTCTTTTCGCTGGAACGTGTGGAGTGCCTCGGCGCCTGCGACCTGGCTCCGGTCATGCTCGTCAATGAGACCTTGTACACGAACTTGACGCTGGAAAAGTTTACGAGGATTATAGATGCACTGAAGAATGGGAAGATACCGGAGGATTGACCTTGCCCCAGGACTGAAGTCCTGGGCTACTCTATTGCAGTCCACTAAAGTGGACGCTCTTCGTTGAGCGCCCCTTTCAAGGGGCTGCAATGAAATAGCCCACCGTTTCAACGGTGGGCGAATAGAGGATCGTTTATCGTCTCACCGTTTCAACGGTGGGCGGGTTGGAGAACATCAATCATGCCTGAACTTAAATTACTCAGCCGCAACTTCCACCACCCTGACCAGCGCGATCTTCAGGCGGCTCTAAACCGCGGCGCCTATCAGCAACTGAAGCGCGTCCTGGCGGAAAAGACTGCACCGGAAGCCATCATCGAGGAGGTCAAAGCTGCCAAGCTGCGCGGCCAGGGTGGCGCCGGATTCCCCGCCGGAATGAAGTGGTCGTTCGTCCCCAAAGGGACCGACAAGCCCAAGTACCTCTGCGTCAACGGCGACGAGAGCGAACCCGGCACATTCAAAGACAAGGTGATCCTGGAGAACGATCCGCACTTGCTAATCGAAGGCGCGGCGCTATGTTGCTATGCAGTGGGCATCCACACCGCCTACATTTACATCCGAGGCGAATATCACGAACCGCAGCGCATCGTCCGCCAGGCAGTAGCCGACGCTTACGAAGCCGGATTCTTGGGCAAAAACATCTTCGATAGCGGTTTCGATCTGGACGTCATCGTCCACACTGGCGCTGGGGCCTATATCTGCGGCGAAGAAACTGCGCTGCTCAATTCCCTGGAAGGCCTGAAAGGCTGGCCGCGCATTCGTCCGCCGTTCCCAGCCGTCAAGGGCGCGTTTGCCTGCCCCACGGTCATCAACAACGTTGAGACCCTTTCCTGTGTTGTGCGCATCCTGGAGATGGGTGGCGAGGCTTATCGGAAGGTCGGCACCGAAAAAGACGGAGGCACGAAACTGTTCGCCGTAAGCGGCCACGTGGAGAAGCCTGGCACGTACGAACTCCCCATGGGATCGTCACTAAAGGAACTGATTTTCGATATCTGCGGCGGCGTTAAGGGTGGGAAAAAATTAAAGGCCGTCATTCCCGGTGGATCATCCACTCCTGTTCTTAAGGCTGATGAAGTTGACGTAACTCTCGAGTTTGAGGCCATGATGGCCGCCGGAACCATGCTCGGTTCTGGAGCGGCCATAGTTTTAGATGAAACCGTCTCCATCCCCGAAATTTTCACTGTCACGGCGCGATTTTATGCGCATGAATCCTGCGGCCAGTGCACTCAGTGCCGTGAAGGCTGCACTTGGCTATATAAGCTCGGTTTGAAGATTCTCGGCGGCCACGGCAAGCCTGCCGACCTGGATCTGATCCTGGATCTGGCCGACCAGATGGACGGCAAACAGACCGTCTGCCCTCTGGGGCCAGCCTGTGCTATGCCCTGCCGGGCTTTTGTGCAAAAATTTCGCGACGAGTTTTTAAGCTTAATGAAGAGCTAATCCGCTATGCCTGAACTGATCATTGAGGATCGCACCGTGCGGGTGCCGGAGGGCGCCAACCTGATCCAGGCGGCTCGCAAAGTCGGCGTGGATATCCCGCACTTCTGCTACCATCCGGGATTGTCCGTCGTCGGTTCCTGCCGCATGTGCCAGGTGGAAATCGAACAAAAAGGCCAGAAGCGGGTGGATCTGGGTTGCGCCAACCAAGCTTGCGACGGCATGATTGTGCGCGTCAATGCCCCTGCGGCGGTCAAGGCGCGCAAGGCGGTTATGGAATTCCTGTTGATGAACCACCCCACCGATTGTCCCGTTTGCGACGATGCCGGGGAATGCAAGTTGCAGGACTACTTCATGATCCACGGACTCTATGACAACCGCCTTGACGTCCCCAAATGGCACAAACCGAAGGTTTACTCCATCGGCCCGCGTGTGATCCTGGATGCCGAACGTTGCGTCCTGTGTAGCCGTTGCGTGCGCTTCTGCGATGAAATCGTCAAAACACGTCAGATCGGCATCTTCGGCCACGGATCGAAAGAGGTGCTCATCAACTACCCCGGGCAGGAGCTGGATAACGATTACAGCGTCAACGTGGTGGATCTGTGTCCTGTCGGCGCTCTGCTCGAGAAGAAGTTCCGCTTCCAGCGTCGCGTGTGGTATTTGAAATCCGTCAAATCCGTCTGTTCGCAATGCAGCCGAGGCTGCAATATCTAC
>JAGVQJ010000054.1 GCA_020051775.1 Calditrichota bacterium
ACCCCTGAATACCAGTGCGATTCAGGAAATGAAAGAGAGCGGCAAAGACAGCCCCCGAGGAGGGTATTATCCCGATCCTGCCGGGCGCATTGTGGCTTACGTCGTGCGCCAGCCTTTTGAAATTCGTAGCGGGGATGTAGATGCCATAACCGCTCTGGCTGATCTCGCTTCGCGAATGATCAACGAAGGCATTCGGGTGGATGCCTCCCCCGTGGAATATCTTTACACTCGACTCACGGAATTGCGCAGCGAAATGCTCTCTGAAGCCGCTGCCGACGCTCGCCGCCGCGCCGAGAGCATCGCCGGCAGCGTGGGGTCAAAAGTGGGCCCGGTACGCAGCGCCCGCATGGGTGTTTTCCAGATTACGCCTCGCAATTCCACCCAGGTGAGTGACTGGGGTATTTACGACACCTCCTCCCTTGAGAAAGACATCACGGCGGTGGTGAGCATCACGTTTGCGGTAAAGTAATTATGGCCTCCCGCCATAGAACGAATTGGCTCTTTGTCATCATCCTCGGGGCGTATTGCCTCTACGCCGCCGCTTTTATCCACAGCACCAGCTTTGTCCTCGACGGCACCCGTTACTATTGTCTTTTCGATGACGCCATGGTCTCCATGCGTTACGCCAAGAACCTGGCGCATGGTCAGGGATTGGTGTGGAATCCGGGCGAACCGCCGGTGGAAGGATACACCAATCCTCTCTGGGTGCTGTATATGACAGCCATTCATTGGCTGCCACTTCATATTTCAAAAGCCAGCCTGCCTATTCAGATCAGCGGAGCTGTCTTTCTCTGGCTCAATTTGTTCTTTGTCAAACGTATCGCCGAGCGTTTGTCCGGTGGTTCCGCTTTTGTGACACTCTGGTCAGTCGCCCTCACTGCCTTCTTCCTTTCCCTCAACAATTGGGGCTTGCAAGGCATGGAGGTGAGTCTGCTGACGCTGATCCTCAGCCTGACGGTCTGGAAGGGGATTTACCTGCTCGAATCAGGAGGATCGCCTCTTATATTATTCTTGCTGCTCGGGTTTGCCACCTGGGTGCGCCTGGATATGATCGTGCCCTATCTTGTCGTTTATGGGTACCTGGCCTACATATTTAGAGGTGAACGCCAATCGTTGGTATTGGGCGCCGCAATCCTGCTCTTCTTCATCGGCTCTCAGACTCTTTTCCGGCTGTTTTATTATGGCGACTTTCTGCCTAATACCTATGACCTCAAGATGACCGGATTCCCTTTAGCGCTACGCCTGGAACGCGGGCTGGAAATCACCTGGCAATTCATAACCAATTTAGGTGTAATATTATTCTTGGCGCCATTCGCAGTTTTACTATTTAAACCGCCTAAGCCGATTCTCCTGATCGTATGCTTGATCTTGGGACAAATGGCTTACAGCTTGTGGGTGGGCGGGGACGCCTGGGAATATTGGGGATTAGCCAACCGGTATTTATCGGTAATCATGCCGCTGTTCTTCATCTTGCTGGCCCTTACTTTTTTCAGGATCGAAGAGTGGTTGAATCGTAAACTTTCAAATGGGGGTAGTTTCGCTGGAACCTTAATTCGTGTTTATACTTTTTTAGCGATAATATTGACATTGGTCGTGACCAACACAGTGCATAGCCCCAATGCCTCATTGCGCGAGTGGTTGTTGATCAAACCGCCGCTGGCGGTAAAACAGAACCGGGAATTGGTTCAACGCGCCTTGGCGATTCGCGATGTTACCTCAGACGAGGCCAGGATCGCCGTCGTCTGGGCCGGTTCCATCCCCTACTTCTCAGGAAGACCGTCGGTGGATCTGCTGGGTAAAAATGATCGGGTTATCGCCGGAATGCCGGTGCAAAAACCGGAAGGTCAGTCGGGTTATTCAACCTTCTACCCCGGGCACATGAAATGGGATTATAAATATTCCATTGACAGCCTGAAACCGGATGTGATCGTACAATTTTACGGTATTGACAGAGAACAAGCTGAGCTTTATCTAAGACCTGCTTATTCCACCATCTATCTGGATGGCCGCGTGACGCATTTTCTGAACGGTTCAGATCGCGTTCATTGGATATCTGCCCAACAACGCGACAAAAAATATTGATTACCTTCTTGCCGGGTTAACAATTGACGATTGTGTAATGAGTCTCTGTAACGGATGCGAGGTGATCATGATGTACCGATGTCCTCACTGTGCCCGGTTCACGATACCGTGGACCCAGAAACTGTTGATGGGAACGCCGCTTGCCAAGGTCTGCTGCATGTGCGGCAAGGAATTCAGAACTTCCCGGCTCTCCTGGCTGAACGGTTTCCTCTGCGGAGTCATGCTGATATGGATGGTAACAAATTGGATCGTCGGGTCGGTGGCCGGAGCTGGACCCTATCTCATCCTGCTGATCCCGCTGTTTGCTATGGCTTTCGTCCACATGCGCTGGGTGGGTTTAGTCCCCAAAGGGGACGATAAATTGAAACTGTAAGGCTGATTAGGTGCGCCATGATGTCTTTGCGAGAACCGGGATCGTGTTTGCGATGGATTGCTCCTCTTGTCTTGATGATACTTATGGCTGTACCATTCCCGGTACAGGCCTCTACCTTCGAGATCGGGTCAGGTCAGGCGATGGTCATCGCCATCATGGGTCACCCGGATTCGCGGGGACAACCGATAGGCGTGGATGAGGAGGTTTGGGTCTATGGCCTATCTACGGTCACCTTCAGGGACCGTTATGTGATTGGTTGGGACAATCGCGGTAAAAATCTGCGCGTGTTTTTAGGCATGCCCCAGAAAGATCCTCCGCAGGTGGTGGAAGGAGTTTCTTGGCGGGTGGTAGCGGAGGCGCTGGGTACGCCCGAGTCCATCACGCCGGGTGAAAGTAAAGGGGTCGAAGCCTGGAAATATGGCGCCACCATTATAACCTTGATAGATGGAGTCGTTGTCTCCTATATCAATACTACACCTGATATTCCCGAGGTCAAAGAAAAACCAGTTCGCCGAACACCGCCTTTAAAGTTTTTCCGCTTGGGTTCGTCCAGCGCCAAGGTACAAGCCGTCATGGGCAAACCCGGTTCGCGCGCGACCTTTACCAACGTTAATGAGGAAGTCTGGTCTTGGGGCGAATCCACCGTTACTTTGAAGAATGATACGGTCATCGGCTGGACCAATGTCAATAAGAAGTTGACCGTTTTTTTAGGATTTGAACGCGACTCCGCCAAATCCCTCGATATCGGATCCTCGCGGCAAGAAGTGGTAAATGCGTTGGGGACGCCCGCGGAAATTATTCCCTTTACCGGACTGGCGATGGAATTGTGGACCTATGGTTCTGGTAAAGTCACTCTTTGCAAAGGCCAAGTCTGGTCTTGGAACAACCTGTCATTTAGATTCGTTAAGAATCGGATCAACAACTGTCCGACACCGCCTGAAAATCTGCCGGAGGATTCGGTGGCGGCCTGGGCACATCCGCTGATTATTCATTCAACTCGAATTCCACCGTATAAACGCGGAGACACGTTCCCCACGACGGTCATGCGCGACGAGAGGGGTTTCGCCTGGCCATTCATCGCTGAAGATGGGTCATATTACCGGCAGGTTAGCGAATTAACCGGCCAACCCAAAACCGTATTTGTCGCCGGCTTCTACTTGAGCGACAAGACCTATGTTCGGAGTCATTACCGCAGTAAAGCCGCACCATAATTCCATTCGAGGTATAAATGTACGACGAACTCAAAGAGCAGCAGAGTATTTTGAAGAAGCGGCTGGATGAACTCCGAGGTTATCTTTGACCTGGATCGCAAGGAATCTCAGGTGGCGGACCTGGAGAAGAAATCCGCTGCGCCCGACCTCTGGAACAACCCCGAAGAAGCCAAACTCATCCTGCAGGAAATTACCCGCCTGAAATCCTGGACCGACGCCTGGAATAAGCTGAACCAGGAGTTGGATGACGCTGCCACCTTGATCGAGATGGCGCATGAAGCCGAAGACCAGGCCACTTTTCATGAATCCGAAGAGTTGATGAAACGGATCCAATCCGGCCTCGAAGACCTGGAATTCCGCAACATGCTGGGCGGCGAAGACGATCGCCGCAACGCCCTGCTGGTCATCCATTCCGGCGCCGGCGGCACGGAATCCAATGATTGGGCTTCCATGTTGTTGCGCATGTACCAGCGCTGGATCGAGTCGCACGGTTTTCAAGCCAAAGAAATTGACTTCCAGCCTGGCGAAATGACCGGGGTCAAATCGGTCACGCTGGAAGTCGTAGGCGAATATGTTTACGGTTACTTGAAGGCTGAAGTCGGCGTCCACCGCCTGGTGCGTCTTTCACCCTTCGATGCCAATCAGCGCCGTCACACCTCGTTCGCTTCTGTGTTCGTCTATCCTGAAATCGAAGACGAAATCCCAATCGAAATCAATCCGGCGGATTTGCGTGTGGATACTTTTCGCGCTTCCGGAGCCGGCGGCCAGCACGTCAACAAAACCGATTCCGCCGTGCGCATCACCCATATTCCCACGGGCATTGCCGTCTCCAGCCAGGCCGAACGCAGCCAATTTCGCAACCGCGACAACGCCATGAAGATGCTGCGCGCCCGACTTTACCAGTTGGAAAAACAAAAGGAAGAGGAGCGCCTGAATCAGATCGAAGCCGGGAAGCGCGACATCGCCTGGGGTAATCAGATCCGGTCTTATGTCTTTCACCCCTACAAACTCGTTAAGGATCTGCGCACCAACCTGGAAACTTCGGACACTCAAGGAGTCATGGATGGCGATATTGACCGTTTCATCCGCGGCTATCTAATGGCGCAACACACTGTTGCAAGTAAACCGTGAACTAAGAACTAATAACTGTAGTCGGGGTCGTCCCGACCCCGACACACTGATCCCGTACCCATTGGAAACCTACATTTACAGCCGCTACCCCGTCTTGGATGAACGGGAAGCAAGACGACGTCCAACCCACGCTGTCATTGATCTGGGAGCGTTGCGTCGCAATTATCGCACCTTAAAGGAACTGGCCAAAGGCCGCTCCATCATGGCGGTCGTCAAGGCCAACGCCTACGGCCACGGTTTGGAGAACGCTGCTCAAGCGTTGGCGGATGAAGGCGTTGCTTATTTCGGCGTCGGGTTCTTGGAAGAAGGCATCGAATTGCGCCAGATCGGCGTCACGACTCCGATTCTGGTGTTGGGTGGTGTGGTTGGGTATCAGGCCGGACTCTTCCTGGAATACAATCTGGATTTGACGGTTTCCTCCCCGGCGCTGGCTCGGCGCGTGGCCGAAGAAGTCCGTAAATCCGGCCGTCGCGCCCGTGTTCATCTGAAGATTGACACCGGCATGGGTCGCATCGGCTTTAATTGGGCCGCCGCCGCTGTGTTCATCGATGAAGCCCTCTCGCTTCCGGAACTTGACGTGGTAGGCATTTACTCGCATCTGGCTACGGCCGATGATGAGGATGGTTCTTTCACTCAAGAACAAATCAATCGCTTCAACCATGCCCTGAGTGGTTTGCCCAGCATGGAGAAACCACTCCTGCGGCATATCTCCAACAGCGGCGCTCTTTTTCAGCATCCGCAAGGGTTGTTCGATCTGGTGCGCCTGGGAATTTCGCTTTACGGCTGCAATCCCAACGGCCTGACGCCGCCGGTTCATCTGCGTCCGGTCATGTCGTTAATGTCCGAGGTGGTTTTCGTCAAACGGGTGGCCGAAAGCACGCCGGTGAGCTACGGTTGCACCTGGCGAGCGCCTCGGGAAACCACTCTCGCCACTGTGCCCATCGGCTATGGCGATGGTTACCCTCGCGCCCTCTCCAACAAGGGCTTTGTGTTGATTCGCGGGCAACGCCTGCCGGTGGTGGGCCGCGTCTGCATGGATCAGCTCATGGTAGACTGCGGCGAACTACGCGTCGAAGTCGGAGACCCCGTCACTCTGATCGGTTCGCAGGGGAACGAGCGCATCTCCGCCGAAGAGGTCGCCCACTGGCTCGACACCATCCCCTACGAAGTCACCACGCAGATCTCCGCCCGCGTGCCGAGGGTGTTTGTGGATGGAGAATCTATCGCGTAGGTGTCGAGCTTGACCCGACCCGAAAACCCTCCCTTATTAAGGGGGCAGGGAGGATTATTAAAATTGTCTGAATCGCCGATGAAACGGATTAAACGGAATAATTAATTGGAGAATTCATGGTTGATTCGCTTTCTCAATCCAGCTCCTGGTTCACCGTTGATCCGGATACCTACCGCTACTTCTTCTCCGCCAGTGCCCAGGTGTTCGCGGCGATATTCGCGGTAGTGGCGATTGCGTTTAGTTTCAAGATAATGAATATTCAAAGTGAGTTAGAAAATCTTAGAAAAGAAAGGAGGAGAAAAATAAAGGTCTTTGAATCTGAGGTGGTCTATGAATCCTTTGATGATGAAGTTAAATCCCAAATGACTCCTCATTCTTTTAATGAGCTTAAAAAAGAAATCTGGGAGCTGGATGACTGGTTAATCGATAGATTTCTCGATGCAATTCAGAAAAGATGTGTTGAACTTATTAAAGTATACCGTAGAGAACAACCAATAAATGAAATATTAGTTAAACAAAGTAAAAAAAAGTATTATTCAATTGGAAGAACCAAAGCAGCAACTAAGCGGCTTAGGAATCGACATAACGAGGCGATATTAAATGTTATTAAATCCGTCGTTCTAGCATCAGCTATGGTTATTTTGTCATTGCTAATGCTTTGGTCTGAATGGTATAAAGATTATTTTGTACTTATCACATTACCAATCTTCATATTAGTAGTCTACCGGATTACATTTTTATTTGTTTGGACCTTTTCGGATTCTAAACCGAGCTTTCGATCAATATTCAGAATACTTTGGGATGAAGTTGTTCCTCTAAAAAAAGGGATTTTATCAATACCTAAAATGTTTACAAAATAATCAGCGAAATCCGCGCAATCTGCGTAATCCGCGGTTCAGACAACAATAAAATCCGTTTCATCGCCGATTCACACAAAATTGAGCGCCCACTTCAGTGGGCCGCAGGATGGTAGCCCAGGACTTCAGTCCTGGGTCAAGAATAAGGCTAAAATTTTCCATTTTCAGAACCACGGATTACACGGATTCAGACAATAATTGTCGCAGTCGGGGACGACCCCGACTACCACGCTGAAAGCTAATAGCTAAAAGCCAAGAGCTAATCCCTAAACCCCAGACCCCAAACCCTCCATGGATCACGAACAACCCTTGGCCGAACTCCTGCGTGTACGCCGCGAAAAGCTGGAACGCATCCGGGAGCTGGGCGTTGACCCCTACCCCTATAGTTTCGCGCGCACTCATCAGGCGGCGGACGTCCTGTCTCGCTCTGCCGATCTGGAAACCTCCAAGGAGACTGTCTCCCTGGCCGGGCGCCTCATGGCGATTCGCGGTATGGGGAAATCCTCCTTCGCGCATATCCAGGACTCCTCCGGCAAAATCCAAATCTACGTCAAGAAGGATATTGTCGGCGACACTACCTACGAGGTGTTCAAGCTTCTGGACATCGGCGACCATATCGGCCTGAAGGGGTACGTCTTCACCACCAAGATGGGGGAAATCTCCCTGCACGTGGATGAACTTATTCTGCTGGCCAAGAGCCTGCGCCCGCTCCCCATCGTCAAGGAGAAGGAAGGCCAGATATTCGATGCCTTCACCGACAAGGAGACGCGCTACCGCCAGCGCTATGTGGATCTGGTCGTCAATCCGGAAGTGCGCCCGGTCTTCGAAACCCGCGCCCGGTTACTGGCCATTTCGCGTCGCTTCCTGGAAGAGTGGAGCTTCCTGGAAACGGAAACACCCATCTTGCAGCCGTTGTATGGCGGCGCGGCTGCGGAACCCTTCGTCACCCATCACAACGTCCTGGAACGCGACCTCTACCTGCGCATCGCCGATGAGCTCTACTTGAAGCGTCTCATCATCGGCGGTTTCGACCGCGTCTACGAAATCGGCAAGGACTTCCGCAACGAAGGCATGGATCGCTACCACAACCCGGAATTCACCCAGCTCGAACTCTATGCCGCCTACGAAGATTACACCTTCTGCATGCGCTTTGTCGAAGAACTCTACAACCGGTTGGCTCTGGAACTGCTGGGGACGACCAAGCTCACATACGAAGGCAAGGAATATGACTTGCAGGCTCCCTGGCCTCGCTATCGCTTCTTCGATCTGATATCCGAAAGCGTGGGCTTGGACGTGCGCGTCCTGTCCGACGCTGCCTTGGAACGCGAATGCAACGCCAGCGGTTTGAAACTGGCCGCCGGCGAAGTCGGTCGCGGCAAAATGCTCGACAAGCTCTTCGGCGCGCGTGTGGAACCGAAGTTGGGCGGCCCCTGCTTCGTGCTGGATTATCCGCTGGAATTGTCGCCCTTGGCCAAGCGCCACCGCCAGGATCCCGGATTGGTGGAACGCTTCGAAGGCTTTTTAGGCGGTCGCGAGTTCTGCAACAGCTTCTCCGAACTGAACGACCCTGCCGACCAGCGCGCTCGCTTCGAAGACCAGGGCAAGCTGCGCGCTCTGGGCGACCTGGAAGCCCAGCCCTTGGACGAGGACTTCCTGCACGCCCTGGAAATCGGCATGCCCCCCACCGCCGGATTGGGCATGGGCATTGATCGCCTGACCATGTTCTTCACCGACCAGCATAGCATCCGCGACGTGCTGCTTTTCCCGCAGATGAGATAAGCATAGAGGAGATAAATTATGAGCAGATTACCACAATTCATCATTGACGCTCAAGGGCGTAAAAAATCAGTGCTTCTCCCCATTACCCAATATAAGCGGATGATGGATGAGCTTGAAGATTTGCGGGATGCTCTTGAATTGGAGAAGCGCATTGAAACTTCGACGGATCTGATTCCCTATGATAAGGTCCGTAGCCGACTCATCAAGCGGGGAAAGCTATGAGTTATTCAATATCTTTCGATAAAAGAGCCGAGAAAGAACTGAATGACTTGCCTGTGAAGATGATTAAGCGTGTAGATTTGGCGATCCAGAAATTGGCGATAGATCCACGTCCGACAAATTCCAAGAAACTAGCCGGGCACCAGCCAGGGGCATGGCGAATTCGAGTAGGTGACTACAGAATTCTTTATCATATTGATGACGACCTTCGACAGGTTGCCGTCTATAAGGTCGCAAAGCGTGAAAAGACTTATAAAGAGTAGGGCGGACTAAGCGCCGCGCAGTCCGCCGAGAGCCCCCCCTTATTAACGGGGGGCAGGGGGGGATTCGAGAGTGGCGAAAGCGGGAGACCAGAGTTGGGCGGACTTAGGGCATTAGCCCGCAGTCCGCCGGATTTGCTAACCTGTCGCCAGAGTCACCCCCCTTAACAAGGGGGGCGGGGGGGGATCAGAGAGCACGTGCCGGGAATCATCCGTCAATTGACGGATTCCAATCCCGTCAGGAACGAAAAGCCCGGAGGAATTTATGCGCCACCCACATATCGTCGTCGCCGTCCTACTGACACTCGGCCTTTTGTCCAGGCTATGTCCGGCCCAGAATGATCCCGACCTCTCCAGCGTAGATTACTCCATCCCCGATTCGGTCATTACTAATTATCTTGAGACATACCTTTTCAAGTTTGGATACATAGGCGACAAGGTTATAAGCGTCATTAAGATTGCCGGTGAAACGACCGAGCGAGATACCACAAGTATATATTTATGGACTTTAACCCGGGCGTATTCCCTGAAAAATGGCGAATTGGTGGAAGGCACGGCGGCTAACATTCCCATTGTTCTGAAAGCAATAATCAAACCCGAAGGTTACCGTTTCATTTCCATCAAAGAACCGGAGGGTGGAGACAGGTTCGGTGAGAGTTTACAGGAAATGTTTCCTCCAGATATCCTGAAAAATATTTTTAAAGGATTGGAAGGTCTTCGTGATCAATCCATAGCCAAGGCTAAGGCATATTATCATGTGAAGTAATGTGATTCGTTAAGACTGATTAAATTCCATGCCTCCCCCCCTCACCATCCTCCACCTCGACATGGACGCCTTCTTCGCCCAGGTGGAACAGATGCGCGATCCCTCACTGAAAGGTAAGCCCGTCTGCGTGGGCGGCATCCCCGGGGAAGACCGATCGGTGGTGGCCTCGGCCTCGTATGAAGCGCGCAAGTTCGGCATCCGCGCCGCCATGCCGCTGCGTCAGGCGCAGAAAGCCTGCCCTCACGCCGTCTTCCTGCGCGGCCACTACAAGCTCTATCAGGAAGTCTCCAAGCGCGTGGTGAAGATCCTGGAAGACTATTCCGACCGCGTGCAGCCCTCTTCTATTGATGAATCCTACGTGGATATCACGGGCGTGCTGAAATACTGGGGTGGGGCGGAGGCCATTGGCCGAGGCATCAAGAAGCGCGTGGTTGACGAACTGCGACTGACCTGTTCCATCGGCATCGCGCCCACTCGCACGCTGGCCAAGATCTGCACCGACTTGAACAAACCTGACGGTTTGACCATCATCGGCCCGGATGACCTCGAGCGGGTGATCTTTCCGCTTCCGGTGGAGAAGATTCCCGGCGTCGGCGCGAAGATGAAGAAGTCGCTGAACACCATCGGTATTTTCACCATCGGACAACTGGCAGGAGCTCCCCAGGAGCAGATGTTCAAGCGTTTCGGCGTCTATGGCCCGCAGTTGCAGGAGATCGTGCGCGGCCAGACCAATCGTGAAGTGCACACGGAAGACGAACGCCCTGACGAGAAATCCATCGGCAATTCCCGTACCTTCGGACAGGACACCGCCGACCGGGAACTGCTGCGCACCTATCTCCTGGCCATTGTGCAGATGGTGGGTCGCCGTGTGCGCGAAGCCGACATGGCCGGCCGCACGGTGACTTTGACCATCCGCTACGGCGACTTCCACACCCTCACCGCGCGCCGCAGCCTCCCCCGACTGACCAGCGACGAGAATGAGATCTTCCGCCTCGCCTGGAAACTGTTCGAGGAGCGCGCCATGCCCGGCGTACCTTTAAGGCTGTTGGGCGTCTCCCTGTCCGGCCTCGTCCCGAAGAAAACCGCCCAAACCGACCTGTTCGAGAAGGAGAACAAGGTCTTCAAGGCCATGGACGCGATCAAGGACAAGTTCGGCGAGGGTGTCATTGGGCGGTCGTCTACTTTGGGAGTGAAGATCAAGAAGGGACCGGGAAAGTAACCTATTAAGTTCTCTGCGTTCTCTGTGTCTCTGTGGTGAATTTTTATGATTCAAGTCGGCACCTCCGGCTACAGCTTCAAGGATTGGGTGGGAACCTTCTACCCTGAAGGCACACCCCCCAACCGTATGTTGGAGGAGTACGCCCGGCATTTCAACGTGGTTGAAATCAACACGACCTACTACGGCATACCCAAACCGAGTTCGTTCCAAGCGATGGCAGAACGAGTACCTCCTGATTTTGGCTTCTATGTCAAAGTCCACGCCGACGTCACCCACAAGCGCGAAAATCCCGAGCCTTCCGCCAAAGCGCTCTTCCAGGCAGTTGACCCCTTAAAAGAGCGAGGAATGTTGCGCGGTTATCTGGCGCAATTCCCGTACTCCTTTAAGAAGATTCTCCCATCCCGGGATTATCTGGTTCGTTTGGCGGATCTGTGGGCTGGTCGCGAACCGCTGTTTGTCGAATTTCGCCACACCGGCTGGTACAAACCGGACGTCTTCGCCTTCTTGAAAGCGCATAACCTGGGTTTCGTCAATGTAGACCTGCCAGTTCTGCCAAAATTACCAGGTCCCAGCGCCGAAGTAACGAATGAAATTGGGTACGCCCGCTTCCATGGTCGCAACGCCGCGACTTGGTGGGGATCGGAAGGTCCACTGCGCTATGATTATCTGTATACTGAGACCGAATTGAAAGACTGGGCGCCCCGCATTACCGAAATGGCAGGCAAAGCCAAACGAGTGATCATTTTCATGAACAACTGCCACATGGGCCAGGCGGCGCGAAATGCCAGGATGCTCCAGGATATGTTTGCGGATGTAGCCCACCCCTAAACGGATGGTCTACCATTATCGCAAAGCCCCGTAAACGGGGCTGTAGCCCCCTTCAGGGGGTTTAGGGGGATAGGTGTAGCCCCGTCCTTCAGGGCGGGGTGAAGAGCGAACAGCCCATAACCGATAGCCATATATGTCCTACGAACTCTTTATCGCCACCCGGTATTTGAAGTCCAAGCGCCGCACCGGGTTCATCTCGCTGATCAGCTATTTCTCCATCATCGGTGTGACCATCGGTGTGGCGGCGCTGATCATCGTGCTCTCGGTGATGAACGGATTCGAGACGCAGGTGCGCAACCGCATCATCGGCGCCGACGCCCACATCCGCCTGGGGACCTACCACGAAGACGGCATAACGGCCGTGGATTCCGTCATGAACAAGATCAAAGACATCCGGCACATCTCCGGTATGTCGCCGTACATCATGGACAAAGGCATGATCCGCGATGCCGGCCGCACCGAGGGCGTGATTTTACGCGGTATAGATCCCGTCACGACTTCGCAGGTATCCGACCTGCTCAAGCAAATCAAGCATGGCGGCTTGCACCTGGGTCGAGTGGACGTCACCGGCCAGGCGAACCTGCCCGGCATCGTGCTGGGAAGGTATCTGGCGGATCGTCTCTACGCCACGTTGGGCGATACCGTAGTGGTTTTCAGCCCCGGAGCTGCCGGGCCGTTCATGCAGCCGCGCGCCAAACAGTTCATGGTCGCGGGGATCTTCGAGACCGGACTTTACGAGTATGACGACATTTTTGCCTATGTCGCGCTGCCCGAGGCCCAGGAACTATTTCACATGCCTGACCGGGTTACGGGGGTGGAGATCAAGCTCGATGATTTCGAAAAAGCCGCGCTGGTCAAGACGGATATCGAGCAGATTCTGGGCTATCCCTTTTTTCCCCGCACCTGGTTCGAGATGCATCGTAACCTGTTCAGTTGGATGAAGATAGAAAAATGGATGACCTTCATCCTGCTCTCGCTCATCATCATCGTGGCGGCGTTCAATATCATCTCTTCGCTGATAATGGTCGTGCTGGAGAAGAAGAAGGAGATCGGCATATTGAAGTCCATGGGAGCCACAAATGCGGGAATCCGCCGTATCTTTATCTATGAAGGGCTGGCCGTAGGAGTCATCGGAACGACGTTGGGAACTATCCTGGGTTGGGGGTTGTGTAATTTACAGATTAAATATCACTTTTTCTCCCTCCCCCCGGACGTTTACTTCTTAAATGAACTCCCCATTTTAATGAAGGCCGGGGATTTCCTGTTAATAGCGCTTGCAACCCTGATTCTCTGTTTTTTAGCCAGCGTCTATCCCGCGACCAAAGCCGCTTCTTTGGTTCCAGTTGAGGCGATCCGTTATGAATGAGCGGGGGGATCTTTTTTACCCTCGGGAGCTGGTAAGGGTTGAAGGAGCTAACAATTTTCTTGAATTTAACCCTTGGATTCGTTATTTTTCCGCTATATTGTATGTATTAATAAGGATTATCGGAATTTTATCGGCGCGCAATTCAGGATCAACCTCGATTGCAGTCATTCTAAAGGAAGCTTGATGAACCTGGTTACCGTCCGTGATCTTCACAAGCATTACTCCATGGGCGGCAAGGTCATCCCGGTGCTGAGCGGCATTGATTTAGAGATTGGTAAGGGCGAAACCATCGCCATTGTGGGTCCTTCTGGGGTGGGCAAATCCACTCTGCTTCACCTGCTGGGAGCTTTAGATCGTCCCACACAGGGTGAAATCACTTTCGATGGCGTCAAATTGTGGCAACTGTCGGATGAGCAGATGGCGCATCTGCGATCCTCTCAGCTCGGCTTTGTATTTCAATTTCATCACCTGTTGCCGGAATTCACCGCTTTGGAAAATGTCATCCTGGCGGGATTGATTCGCGGCGGAAAGATTCAAGACCATCGTGAGCGGGCAGCACACCTTTTAGAACGCGTAGGTCTATCACACCGCCTGGAACACAAGCCCAGTGAAATGTCCGGAGGTGAACAGCAACGAGTCGCCCTGGCGCGAGCTTTACAGAATGCCCCGCCTCTGGTTCTGGCCGATGAACCCACCGGAAACCTGGATCGAGGCACAGCTTTGGAATTGCAGGATCTGGTATTCGAACTGGCAGCGGAACAAAATTTAAGCTTCCTGATCGTCACCCACGACTTAAAATTCGCCGAGCGATGCGCGCGAATCCTGAGGCTTAAAGATGGGCGGGTTTTAAATTCCGCTCCCGATGAGTTAAAAGAGGCACTAAAATAAGGAGTATCTCGTCCCGGCGAAGATTATCCGGGAAAACCTACAAGATGATACAATTTCGTACCGGATGCTTCGTCCATTGAGGTAGGGTTAAAACAATGAATAATAAATTCTCCATACGTGTTCAACAGGTTATCCAGCATGCGCGGGAAGAAGCTTTGCGACTGGGTAACGATTTCATAGATACTGAACATCTCCTCCTGGGATTGCTCAGATTATCCGAGGGGTTGGCCATAACCATCGTTAAAAATCTCGGTATAGATCTTCAAGAACTCCGCGAATCCATTGAAGAATTCATCGAGCCGACCGGAGCCACCATGAAGATCGGCAATATCCCCTTCACCAAACGGGCTGAGCGTGTCCTGAAAGTATCCTATATAGAGGGTAAGAACTACAATAGTGAAATTATCGGCACCGAGCACCTTTTATTGGCGTTGACCAAAGAAGAGGAAGGCATCGCCTCCCAGGTTCTTCAGAGTTTCTCCATCACCTACGATAACATTCGCCGCGAACTTGACGCCATCCTGAAAGGCGAAACCAGCAAAGAATCCCCTGCTTCCCCCTCGTCTTCTCCCAGCGCCAAGGATAAAGATAAATCCAAAACCCCCGTCCTGGATCATTTTGGCCGGGATCTGACCAAGATGGCCTTGGAAGGCAAGCTGGATCCCATCATCGGACGGGAGAAGGAAATCGCCCGCGTTAGCCAGATTCTTTCACGCCGCAAGAAGAACAATCCGGTTCTGATTGGCGAACCCGGCGTGGGTAAGACCGCTATCGCCGAAGGCCTGGCGTTGCGCATCGTGCGGCGTGAGGTTTCTCCCATATTATTCAACAAGCGTGTGGTGGCCCTGGATCTGGGCGCCATGGTGGCCGGTACGAAGTACCGCGGCCAATTCGAGGAGCGCGTCAAGGCGGTCATGAACGAGTTGGAGAAAAATCGCAATATCATCCTGTTCCTGGATGAGCTGCACACCATCGTGGGCGCCGGTTCCGCGTCTGGTTCGCTGGATGCTTCCAACATGTTCAAACCGGCCTTGGCTCGTGGAGAACTGCAATGCATCGGCGCCACCACTCTGGATGAATATCGCCAATCCATTGAAAAGGACGGCGCATTAGAGCGGCGCTTCCAGAAAGTCGTAGTGGACCCACCCTCCCGGGATGAGACCATTGAAATCCTTAAAGGATTGAAGGAACGGTACGAACAACATCACGGCATAACCTACACACCCGAGGCCATCGAAGCGGCCGTGGCTCTGTCGGAACGCTACATTACGGATCGCTATTTGCCGGACAAAGCTATTGACGTGTTGGATGAGACCGGCTCTCGCATGCGCATCTCGAACATCATCGTGCCGCAGGAAATCCGCCAACTCGAAGCTGAGATCGAAAAGATACGCCAGGAAAAAGAAGACCTGGTCAAGCGGCAGGAATACGAGAAAGCCGCTCGCCTGCGCGATCAGAAATTACAGTTGGAAGGCAAGCTGCGCATCGAGCGCGAGAAATGGCAGAAAACGGAATCCCCTTCCCCCATCGCCGTGACCGAGGATGACGTCGGCATCGTGGTCTCCATGATGACCGGTATTCCGGTCACTAAAGTAGCGATTACCGAAGGGCAGAAACTGCTGAAGATGAAGGAGAACATCGCCGAGACGATCATCGGTCAGCAGGAAGCCGTAGACGTCATCTCCCGCTCCATCCGGCGTACCCGCACCGGCTTGAAGAACCCGAACCGACCCATCGGATCCTACATTTTCCTCGGACCTCCTGGCGTGGGTAAAACCGAACTGGCCAAAGTGCTGGCAGAATACCTGTTCGAGGACAAGCAATCGCTGATCCGCATTGATATGTCTGAGTACATGGAAAAATTCAATGTGTCACGGTTGATCGGCGCACCGCCGGGCTATGTGGGTTACGATGAAGGCGGCCAGTTGACCGAACGCGTCCGCCGCCGGCCCTACGCCGTGGTTCTTTTCGATGAGATCGAGAAAGCCCATCCGGATGTCTTCAACATCCTGTTGCAGGTCTTGGACTCAGGCGAATTGACTGACGGTTCCGGCCGCAAGGTGGATTTCAAGAACACCCTGCTGATCATGACCTCCAACCTGGGCACTCGTGAAGCCACTCAGGCCGCCTCCTATGGCTTCAGCAAGGATACCAAAGGCCCCAATCAGAAGGAAGTCGCCTCCAAGATGAAGGAAGCCGTATTTCGCATGTTCCGCCCCGAATTCCTGAACCGAGTGGACGAAATCGTCGTCTTCCGCATGTTGGATCACCAGGACATCATGAAGATTCTTGAGATCTACTTGAAGGAGATCAACGACCGCCTGAAGGAATACAGTATTAAAGTAGAATTGACTCGTGGCGCCAAGGAATACATCTGCGAGGAAGGTTTTTCACCCGAAACCGGCGCTCGACCCTTGCGTCGCGCCGTCGAGAGGCTCATCGAAGATCCGGTCGCAGAAGAGATCCTGCGCGGCAAATTCACCGGCGGGGCTATCATTCAGGTAAACCGCAAGGCCAAGGGCTTGACCCTTCACGTCCACGGGGTGACGCCGGCCCATGACAATCCCAATCCCGTCATTTGAACCATCGCTTCGACACCTCAACATAACAAGCGGCAGGGCGCAGTTAAAAGCTGCGCCCTGTTTATTATTAAATGCGAAGAAGTTAATAATTATATTGAATTTCATCGCGGCATTTCGTATTTTCTCTATAACTGTTTCAGCAGTGGAAAAATCATTGTCCGCTTCAACACGGAGATTTCTCATGACCTCTCCTCTCGCCCCCAAGCTCCTGAGCGAGCTGAACAAGGATGACAAATTCGCTGGATTCGTGGTCTTACGCCGCCTGGAAATCCGCCAGAAGAAGGACGGCAGCCCCTATCTTGCCTTGGAATTCGCCGATAAATCAGGGCATCTGCCGGGTCGTCTATGGGATGACGTTGACAAATACCGCAAGGAATTGGCCAACGGCATGATCGTAAAACTGCAAGCCAGCGTGGAAATCTACCAAGATCAAAAACAACTGAAGATCGAACGCGTGCGGCCCATCAACACCGAAGATCCAGTGGATCGCAGCCGCCTGGTGGCGGCTAGTGAACGGCCTCCGGAGGAAATGCGCCGCCACTTGCGCCGCCTTATAGAAGGCCTGAAGAAACCCCCTCTTCGCAACTTCTTGCGCCGCCTGTATGATGATTCTGAAGTGGATCGCCGCTACTTCGAGGCGCCTGCTGCGCAGCTCTGGCACCACGCTTATCTGGGGGGCTTAGCGGAACACTCCCTGGCAATGGCTGAAGTATTACTCAAAGCTGCCGAATCCTATCCTGCAGCGGACACCGATCTCCTGGTGGCTGGCGCGCTGCTGCATGACATCGGCAAGATCGAGGAACTCGCCTGGGATACCACCATTGAATACACGGATCGCGGGCGGTTGATCGGCCACTTGATCATCAGTCAGGAATTATTAGCAAGCCACCGCACCCCCGACCTGGAAGTCCCCGACGAACTTTGGGGTTGCCTTATGCACATGATCCTATCGCACCATGGTACGCGGGAAATGGGCGCGCCGGTGGTGCCCATGACTCTGGAAGCCATCATGCTCTACCACGCCGACGAGATGGACGCCAAGGCCAACGCCTTCAACCGCATCATTCAACGCAGTCGGGAACAGGGCGAGCGTTGGACCGAGAAGGTGAAGTTAATTGACCGGTATCTGTATGCTGGAGACAAGCGCATAACGGAAGAGAGTGGGGAAGGAGAACTATTTTAACGCCTTAAAAAGCACCAACCATAATCAGCTGATATACAATATGTACAATCCCCCCAATACGACCAATCCGCCTGATATCCGCTTGGCCCAGGTTGAAAAATTCTGCACGCCCCGAGCCTGTACGAATGCCTCGACAAATCCCGTGACGATCCCCGCCAGGATAATCAAAGCGCAATGCCCCAGAGAATAGAACCACAAGAGTAACGTCCCATAGAGCACCTGTCCCTGAGTCGCCACAAAAGCCAGGATGATCACTAACACAGGTGTGGCGCACGGAGAAGATACCGCCCCGAATAATAGCCCCAGCAAGAAAGCGCCTAACCATCCCCGCTTTTTAGTCTGCAAGCGGCTGGCGAACGGAAGGCGGATCTGGAAGATTCCCATCAGCGATAATCCCATGCCGATTGCGATTAGCGCAATGATCCAGTACCACACCTGACCAATGTCGCCCATCAACCGTCCGAAAATCGCCGCTATAGCGCCCAGTGCCGTAAAAGTGAGGGCTAATCCCAGCGCGAACGATAACGAGTAAATTACTGCCTTGCGCCGATCCCCCTGACTCGCGCCGCCCACATAGCCGATGACCATGGGCATGATCGCCAGAACACAGGGTGAAGCGGCTGAGAGCAACCCTCCGGTGAACACGGCCAGGATGGCTATCAGTGGGTTGCCTTGCAGATATTGCCCCAGCGCTTCCATCAGGGTTTTATCCCCATTTTTGCCAGGATGGGAAGAATATCATCTTTCGCTAAAAAGCCTTCGTGGCGGAAAATCTCCCGGCCTTCACTGTCAATAAAAATCTGTGTGGGGATGAGCTTGATGCCGTATTTCTCCGCCGGCGCCGGATCTTCACGCACGTCATAAAACTCGACGGACAAGCATCCGGTATAGGCCGCTTTGATCTGCTCCACTATGGGAGCCATATCCGCACAGGCTTTGCACCCCACACTCCCCAGTTCCAGGAAGCGAGGCAGAACCTTCGGTTTGGCAGTCGTGGTGATGGGGGCGTTATCCGCGGCCATTTCCTCCTCGGTGGCGCAGCCGAGCGTGTCGCCCGGCGGACAGCAGGAGCTGCCACAACAAGAGCTGTCGGTGCTGGGACAGCATGCAATTTTGGCAGCGGTGGTGTCAGTTGCCAGCGCCGTCGTCATAACATTGGGTTTATCCCCTGACTTGAAAATGAGAATGACAATCGCGGCGATGGCCACGAGGCCGATCACCGCCCAGCGAGTTGCGGGTCGCATGAATCCTCCAACAATGGTTATTCGGTTTTATCTTCTTTGAACGTCACCACCATCAGTCGCTTGATTTCCTCCCGGGTAGCTTCAAACGCTGCAAGTTTCTCCGCTTTCGAACCCACAACAGAACTTGGATCTTTCAGCGACCAGTGTATGTATTCCTTCGCACCCGGAACGAAGGGACAAGCCTCAGCGCCCTCAGCGCAGACCGTGACCACTGTTTCGATGGCCACGCCAGCGAGCGCTTCAACCGTCTTGGAATAATGACCGGAAATATCAACGCCAACTCGCCGCAAGGCTTCAATAGCCAACGGTTTCACGAAAGTTGCTTCAGTTCCTGCGGAATAAGCCTTATAACGATCCCCAAAGAAGTGGTTCATTAATCCTTCCGCTATCTGGCTGCGCGCCGAATTATGAATGCACAGGAATAGTACGGATTTTTTCATGATGCCTCCCGGAATAGCCTCTTCTTAAAATATAAAGCCACATTCACTAAACCAATCATCACCGGGACCTCTACCAGCGGGCCGATGACCGCTGTAAATGCCACCGCGCTGCCGATGCCGAAGACGGCGACGGCCACCGCGATGGCCAACTCGAAATTATTGGACGCCGCCGTAAAAGAGAGTGTCGTGCTTTTGGGATAATCCGCGCCCAACTTGCGACTCATCCAGAACGAGACCAGAAACATGATCACGAAGTAGAGCAGTAACGGAATGGCGATGCGCACCACATCCTGGGGAAGCTGGACGATAGTCTCGCCCTTAAGCGAGAACATCACTACGATGGTGAACAGCAACGCCACCAGAGTAATGGGGCTGATCTTGGGAATGAAGCGGTTATGATACCATTCCTTGTCTTTGAGGCGAATTAGCACGAAGCGGGTCAGGAATCCCGCGATGAAGGGGATACCCAGATAGATGAAAACGCTTTCGGCGATTTGCCCGATGGTCACCTGCACTACCGCGCCCTCCAATCCCAGTATCGGCGGCAGGAGAGTGATAAAGACGTAAGCGTAGAGCGAATAAAACAACACCTGAAAGATCGAGTTGAAGGCCACTAATCCCGCCGCATATTCCCGATCTCCGCAGGCCAGGTCATTCCACACGATCACCATGGCGATGCAGCGCGCCAGCCCGATTAGGATCAACCCCACCATGTATTCGGGATAACCCGCCATGAAAAGCAGCGCCAGGACAAACATCAGGATCGGCCCGATAACCCAATTCTGGATGAGCGACAACCCCAATATTTTCCAATCGCGGAAAACCTCGCCCAACTCCTCATAGCGCACTTTGGCCAACGGAGGGTACATCATCAGGATCAAACCGATAGCGATGGGAATCGAAGTTGTCCCGGCCTGGAAGTGAGTCAGCAGACCGACCACTCCGGGCGCGAAATACCCCAATCCCACTCCCAACCCCATACCCAGAAAGATCCACAGAGTCAGGTACCGATCCAGGAGTGGGAGATGTTTCTTTTTCGTCTGCACCATGTCTATTCGATCCAGGAGATGATGTCACCGGCTTTCGGCACTCTACCGGTGGAAACGACCTTGCCGTCAATAACGACACCGGGCGTCATGAGCACTCCCCGAGCCGCGATTTGCGCCATATCCTGCACCTTTGTCAGGGTAAAATCCTGACCCTCTTTCCAGCCGAGGCCGGTTAGAGCCTTGCGCACTTCTTCTTCAGCTTTTTTGCAATTAGGGCAACCGATGCCCAGAATTTCAATCTTTTTCATGAGGGCTCTTTCAAGTGTTACTTTGAGAATCGGGTGTCGGCATGATCCCGATCCGAAGTGCTTACATCGAACCACCCGGCTCGTGATTCCGGGTAAGCATCAAATTGAGGAACATAAGGCTTTACGTCCAGCAACGGTGTTTCATCCAGCATGTCCGCCTCGGCGATCTCCAGTAATCCCTTTTCAATCTCCACCGAAAGCAAACGCACAGATGAAATCCCAATGGCATTAGGCCGGCTGGGAGCGCGCGTCGAGAACAAGCCCCTCGCCACTGTATCCCGGTAAGGAATCACGGTCATTGAACCGGCTGCTGCCTTATGAAACCAATAGAGCAACCAGATGCGGTCGAATCCCTCCAAATCCTTCAATCCGCCGCGATATTGCGGCAGGAGTTCAACTGTTCCATGAACTCCTTGCGCCGCGTAAGGTTGAATCGGAGCGCCTTCCTGGTTCTGGAATGGTGTATGGATGATTCCAATGGTTTCTAATTCTTGAATTTTCAATCTTGGCTCTCCGATTTCTTCGGTTCGCTGATCCACAATTTGATGCGTTGCTTGATCTTGTCGCGTATATCCCGAAACTTCTGCCGAGTTTCTTCTTCGGTTCCGACGAAAGCTGCCGGATCTTCGTAGTTCCAATGTAACCTTTGCCCGACACCGGGAAAAACGGCCGGGCAATTCTTTTCAGCCTCATCACAAACAGTGATTAAGTAGCCGAAATGTACCTTCCCCAAGTACTCGCGGACGTCCTTCGACCAGTGACCTTCCAAACTTATGCCGATTTCTCCCATCACCTGCCTGGTGAACGAATGAATCGCCTTGGGGTCGAGTCCAGCGCTGAAGGCTTCAAATCGGTCGCTGCCATATTTTTTCAGGAATGCTTCGGCCATCTGGCTGCGGGCCGAATTGCCAGTGCAGAGAAATAAGACGTTGATTTTGGTCATGTTTCATCACCAGATTCTGAATCGGTCGCGTTGAATATTATTGCAGCAGGATCAGACTAAATTTCATCATCAACCTACCAACCCGTGCTGATTGCCGACTATTCAAAGACCTTTTCCAACCCCTGATAGGCGGTGTGCATGGTTTCAACGGCCGCTTTTATTCTATTCTCATCCTTAGAAGCGAGGGTCTTAGCCAAGTCGTCCACAGAGGCTGAAAGAACGTTTCTCGCGGCGACGAAGGTCTCGTTGCGTTTTTGTAAGCGCTCCGGTAACACTGCCTGGTTCAACACTTCCATCTTTGCCTTCAGGTCGGCTACACTGCTTTGCACTTTTACAGCATCGTAAGTCACAACATAGTAATGGTAAAGTGGATAGAGCGCTTCATGGAAAGACTCCATCTCTTTTAAGACTGGTGACACGATGCGGACCAGGACCTCATAGTTGCGATGCAGCTTTTCGGCGGCATCCAGCAACGCTTGCTTATCTTGTTTCACAACGGCGGTTTGGTATTCGCCGACGGTGATGTTTAAAGCCTCTACGGCCTTACCCCACTTTACCTTTTTGTCGCGAAGTATTCCCGGCAATTCGGATTTGGTGAGTGCTTCAGCCTTGTTGATGATGTCGGGTAAGAGCTGCACCATCATGGCGGTGTCTTTATCAGCCCAGGCGGTGTGCCAAAGCGGGTAAATGACTTCGTGCATTTGCTCAAGAGCAGGAACTTCAGCCTTTGTTTCGGCGGTCAGATCGTGCGGTTTTTCCTCGGCATAGGCCATGACTGGCAAAAGCCCGAGTGCGAGAACTGTAACGATGAATGATCCCTTCTTCATGGTTAACTCATCCTTTCTAAATGTGGGATTCAGATCTTTATATGGATTATTTCAGCACCAGATTGAACATATACCCCGTGAACACAATCCCCGCCCCCACCACCGTGGCGAAGATTAGAATCAGCCGCGTCTTCATGACATTCTTCAGAATCATGAATTCCGGCAGCGACAGACTGGTCACGGCCATCATGAAAGCCAGCGTCGTGCCCATGGCCACGCCTTTTTCCGTCAAGGCGCTGACCAGAGGAATCACTCCAGCAGCATTGGAATAAAGCGGTATGCCAATCAGCGTGGCCAGCGGGACGGCATACCATTTATCCGCACTGGCCCAGCGAGCCAGAAAATCAGTAGGCACGTACCCATGTATCCACGCTCCCACACCGATACCTACGATAATGTACGGCCACACTTTTTTCAGGATACTTAGAGTGTAATCGCGAGCGAATTCCAGCCTTTCCCGGCTCTTCAATTCCTGCCCATGATAGGCGCTCTGCACCCTCGTCTTGAAGACGAAATCCGCCACCAGCGACTCCACCCGCAATCCGCCGATCACCAATCCCGCCAGAATTGCAATCACTAAACCGCTGCCAACGTACAGCAGCGCCACTTTCCAGCCGAACATCCCCAACAGCAACACTAAAGCCACCTCATTGATCATGGGCGAGGAGACCAGGAAAGAGAATGTCACCCCCAGTGGTATGCCGGCTTCTACAAATCCCAAAAAGAGCGGCACGGCGCTGCAGGAACAGAATGGAGTGATGATTCCCAACAATCCCGCTAAAAAATGTCCGACGTATTTGCTCCGGCGAGCCAGAATGTCGCGCACTTTTTCCGCTGGCAGCCAGGTGCGAATATAGGACACGGCGAAGATGATAATCGTCAGCAGTAGAAAAATCTTGATCACATCAAAGATGAAAAAGTGCACGGCTTCCGCCAGGATGGTTTCGCGCCCCAATCCCAGCACGCTATAGGTCACCAGATCGGCAAACCACCGGACAGGATAGAAGAGGTTCACGGGCCGTCCATCGCTTGTGCGGTGTGTTCCGCTTTTTCCCGTGCCGCCTCGCGCACAATCACGTCCACGGTTTCAAGCACGTTGAAGATACGGTCGTCGCGGATCCAGTAATAGATGGACACGCCTTCGCGCCGCGAATCCAACAGACCGGCCTCGCGCATCTTCACTAAGTGGCGGCTTACTACCGACGGGTCTTCCTGCATGTAGGGATTGATCTTGCAAGCACACTGCTCGCCCTCTTTCAGGAAATAGAGGATCTTCAAGCGAGTAGGCTGCGCCAACACTGATAGCAGGTCGGCCTCTAACTGTACTTTTCTATTCTCGTTCATATTAGCTTGCATTAGTGCGCCATGATGCACTAATATAGCTATAAAACTCCCTAAAATCCAGTAAAATCGCAGGAATTTGCCGAATGCAAAAAATTGCACTTGAAATCGCCGTTTTAATTGATTATATTTGTAACGGAAAAAAACATTGATTTAGCCGCAATTCCATCGTCCATTACCCGGAGACTGCCATGAGAAGATTACCCCATTTCTTCTCCCCCCTTCTTTTCATGTTATTGTTATCCGGCTGTGAGCAACTCCAGTCGCCGCCCGGCCGGGGCGCGGTCGCCTTGGAATTTACCTTCCCCCAACAGGAGCCCTCACCCGATTCTACCCGTAACAGCCTCACTTCCGTTGCCACTGCCACCTTTAACCGCGTGCATTGCACCGTTACGCGCAACAGCGAAATCGTATTTGATGAGGATCTAACTCACGTCGGCGGGACTTTCCAAGCCACCATCGAACTGGAAGTCGGCAGCGGGTACGCTGTCACCGCCGAGGCTTACATTGATTCCGAGCTGTGTTATACGGGAACCAGCAGCGTGTTCAGCATCACGGGCGGCCAGACCACCACAACGTCGGTATCCATGGTATCGCAGTATCCGGCTGCGCCCAGCAATCTCGCGGCGACATTAGTAGGAGCAACGCTAATAGATCTCTCTTGGACGGATAATTCGGAAAACGAAGCAGGATTCATCGTTGAACGGAAAATTAATGGTTTTGATTGGCAGCAGATGGATACCACGGCCCGAAACATGGTAAGTTTCCAGGATACCTCGCTGACACCCGGATCGAATCATTATTATCGCGTCTCGGCCTTCAACGGTGCGGGGAGCTCGCCTGTATCAAACCAAGCCAGCGTATTCTATGAAACCCTTCCTGAAGCGCCGACTAATTTGATTGCGGTCAGTATTTCATCTTCGCAGATTAATTTATCCTGGCAAGATAATTCTTCCGATGAGGACGGATTTATCATCGAATGCAAATCCGGG
>JAGVQJ010000107.1 GCA_020051775.1 Calditrichota bacterium
GTCGCCACCAACCTCCCGGCAGTATCGTATACTTTCAGACTCACGAAGCTCGAAGCTCGTAGCTCGTAGCTGATAGCTGTCGTGGGGTTGAAGGGGTTGGGACGGGGAGAATGCAAAATAAAAGAGACCGGCCTTGGCAGTGGTTCCAGTGTGAAAACCGGCAGGGCCGGGGAGACATTGTATATCCCCAAGCGCGTGCCTTCGGCGAGATAAGCGTAATCACCCTGGAGCTGAAGGTATTCGGCATATTGGTTATAGCCACCCGTCATGAACGGATTAGCGGGATTCGCCGCGTTGATGACCAGGAGACCGCCTTGGAAACCGTTATACCCCATGGCTATGAAGAAATCCTGATCGGCGGAAAGAGCCATGGGAGGGGACATCGGATAATAACCTAAAAGAGCGGGAATGTCTGGTTGAGTCAGATCCAGGATCAGCACCCAGGCGCTGTCCGAGGTGCCTCCGGCGGCGTAAAGACGATTCCCCTCCACGTCCATATCACCGACGTTTGCGGGGTACTGCCCAACATCCAGAGGCAGCGCCGGATTAGAGACGTCAACCACCCGGATCCCCGCGGGATAGCAACCCCAGTACAAGTAATTACCGTATCGTTCCAGATCGCCGTAGCTGTTTTCGGGATCATAAGATCCCACCGGCAAGGGATTGGCCGGGTTGGAAACGTCCATGATGATCAAGCCGTCTATAAGTTTGCTGATGTACAGATATTGGCCGTCGGCTTCGAGATCACAAATGAATCCCGACAGATCGAAACATCCCGCTTCGGTGGGCGCGGCAGGGTTTGAAACGTCCACGATGTGCAACTCTTCAGTGTCCGAAAAATAAGCGTAATTGCCGTACACCGTCATTCGCCATGCGATGGGGCAATAGAAGAAACCCATGGGATTAGGGGCGGCAGGATCGGTAACATCCAGGATGCGCAAACCGGCGCCCATTTCCGCCAAGTAAGCCCGATTCCCGGAGACTTCGAGCGCCCAGATATCACCCGAAGGAGCATAAGTTGCCAAAGAGACAATTTGGGATTCGGACAGGTCCAGAATTTCCAGACCCGCCTCAGACCGGGTGGCAACCAACAGGTCGCCTCGGATGGCCAGGCCGGAACCGAACCCCTGGGCTTCGTAGAGGCTGATGAGCGAGGGATTCTGGGGATTGGAGATATTGATCAGGCAGACGCCATTATCGAAAGAACTGGCAAACAGAACGTGCCCGGAAATGGCGATGGCGTGCGGAAAGCTAACCGGTAAACCGTATAGATGAAGCTGATGAGGGTTGGTCGGGTTGCTAATGTCCACGACGGTGATCTGAGCGAACCCTGTGTCCATCAGGTAGATCAGGCCATTTTCGTCAGTCGTAGCGTTGCTCGAACCGGCCTCCCAAATGCTCATGCTTCCAACCTCAACCGGGAGGGCGGGATCTGACACATCCACCACGTGCAGTTGTCCTCCATCGCAAACGCAGGCATAATTTCCTGACATGGCGATGCTGTTGCCCCATATCTGAGCGTTGCTGATTACCTCGGGGTTCGAAGGATCGAAGAGATCCACAATGAACATCCCGGAACCATTCAAGAAGGCGTAGTCGTTCTGCAGAGTGATCCAGGCAGTTGTTCCTCCCAGCGGCAACCGCGCTGCCTGCCAGGGGTGAGCAGGATCGGAAATATCCACAATCCGCAAACCACTGTCACCGGCGGCAATGCACGCATAGTCCTCGTACAGCGCCACACGTTTCGAGGGGGTGGAAAGAGCTAAAAAGCCAACCTGAATAGGCGCGTGGGGATCGGAAATGTCCATGACGGCCAGGCCGGTCAAATTGGCCACGTAGGCGTAATCGCCCCGCACCGCCACGTGGTAGGATATGTCCCACTCCGTCATGTATAGTCCTACTTTGCTCACGTTGAGACTGTCCTGCGCCCAACCGGTTGAGCAAAGTGACAATGTGCATAAGATCGCCAAAATTGCGAATCGAATATTCAAATTTCCTCCAAAGTAGATAAAAAGGGGCGCACCCTGCCACAAAGTGGCCACTTTGCGGTGCACCCCCATACTAACGACTAAACCCGAACGACTAACGACTACTTGACCAGCACCATCTTCTGCACGGCGGTGAAATCTCCGGCTTGCAGGCGCACGAAGTACTGCCCGGACGAAAGTTTCGATCCGTCGAAGGTCACTTCATGAGCGCCGGCTGGTTGCCAGCCTTCCACAAGATTCGCCACCATGCGTCCGGACAGGTTGTAAACCGTGACGCTGACACGGCTGTCGGCGGGGAGTTGATAGCTGATGGCCGTGGTGGGATTGAACGGATTGGGACGATTGCGTTCCAGGCTGAAACCGGAGGGAGTCTTTAGATCCACTGCGCAAACGTTCTCAAAAGACGCGAAACTTTCACCCCAATTGTCCCAGTTTCCCATGGCCGTGCCGCCGTCGGCGGTCGTAGACTTGGTATACTGGAAACTGGAACTGTCCCACTTCACGCTGGTGACGTATGCGCCCACGTAACCGCGATAAATGTACACGCCCGGAGCCGCTGACCCCGGCACGTTCTGCTGGCGAAGCCGGGAAATCGTAATACCCGCGGGAACGGTCAGATCCACCGGTCCCAGCAGCGGGCCTTCCCAGGTTCCGCCGGGAGTATACTGCATGATCCAGGCGTCGAAGGAAGCCGGAGAGGCGCCGGTATTGGTGAGCTGCGCGTTAAAGCTGAAAGTGCCGCCCTGAGCCGGAATAACGATGGGGGGATTGACGGGAGTCAGGGTGACGTCCACCGGCGGTATGCTGGTCGGGGTGGTGTAGAGAAGGGCGGTGTGGTTGCTGACCGCTACGGCGTGCATGTCATAGGCGCCATCGAACTTGTACTGAATGCCGATCGTTTCCTCCGAGTTTTCAATCCCGACAGTTCCTTCGTTCTGGACGGCGGCGGACATGTCCTTATACTGGACTTTGATGCGTCCGTCACCGGTGCTGGTGGGATAGAAATCCGGATCGTACAGGATCACCTGGAAGGTTTCGAAACTTCCCAACGGCGCCCACTGTTCGACATGGTTCCATTCCACGATGTAACGATGATTGGCGGCATCGTACCAATACCAGACGCGGCCGGAATTGGTTCTCTGCGGCGACAGGTCTTCCCAGTAAGCGGCGATCATCCGCTGGGGGCCGTCGCTGTTGGGGATGGCGGAGTTGGAATAGTCGTCGCCAATCACTGAACCGGGAGCGACCCAACCGTTGGCGCCGATACTTAGCTGATCGTAGCCTATCCCGTAGTAGTTGAAGGTGAAGGGCAAGGCATAAACAAAGGTGCTGTCATCGGTGGTGAAAGGCACGGCAGTTCCCAGCCCGCCCGAATCGGCGCTGATTTCCACCCACTGGTAGACCGGCAATTCCGGCCCATCCGTGTGATCATAGGCCTGATAGCCATAAGTATCCGGGCCAGAGGGAAGCGCTGTAATGGAGGGGCCGATCCACATTTCGCGGGTGAAGGCGTACAGGCCGTCAATGGTCGTCGCGGCCAGCACACGGTAGCGGTTATCACCCTGGATCGGTACCGCGTCATTATACTGTCCGGCGCCGCCGGGTGTCTGCCCGGTTAAGGTGGCGATCAATTCGTCGTTGCGGTAAATTTTCACCGCGGTGATGGAAGGGATCGTGGTGCCGTTGGTATTCTGGGTGGGGTTGGTCCAGGTAAGCTGAACATTCAGTGAAGGATAAGTGTTGTTGATCTGCAGGTTGGTGGGCATCTTGGGCCGCACGGAGGAGGAGATGGCTCCCATGCAATAGCCGAACTGTCCCGCGCCGATGCACTGTGATCCAATGTTCAGCGCGAAGTTACCTTGATTGGGATTTACGAAATTGGGATCCACCAACAGGTCGCCTGTTCCCGGGGTCGGTACCAAAACTTGGACCGAGCCGCCGCTTCAGGAGGGGCACCACCGCCGGTAATCGCCTACCGAATTCGCCCAGGCATCATTGTAAGCCATCCAACGTTCGCTGGTATCGTAGCAATAGACGCCGTAGCGGCCTGAATTCGAGAAGATGTTCGAGGTGATCTTCAGATTGGAACCCTGCCAGAAGTACAGCCCATCGTAGTTGAACGCGAAGGTACAATGATCCACCCAGCCGTCGCTGCCATTGGTGTACTTCAGAGCGGCGCTATCGGACTGCACCAGCACCACGCCGCAGATGTCCAGCACCGCCAGGTTGTCAATGATGATGCGCGATCCTTGCAAGTCCACAACAGCTCCGGCGGACAGGATGCAGTAATTGCCATTGTCCAGCGTCAGGCCGCCGGTGTAGACAACCTCGTTGTCCAGGTAAACGATCCGATCGTAGCCGGCGCCCGGCAAGGCCTGATCGAAGGCCTGCTGCAAAGGTATCGTCCAGCCAGTCGCAACGCATACCAACAGTGCTGCTAAAACTACCAGTTTTTTCATCGAGCGTCCTCCTGAGGTTGATTCTAAGTGGCTAATTGATCGTGAGGAGTTTGTGTGTCCTATAATATACAAACTTAACGGCGGAAATGCAAGTGGGAAATGATCATTGTGAAGATTTTATCTATGTCATATCCCGAATGCTAAAACCCGAGAACCGATTACCGAGAACTGAAAACAAAAGGGGCGCACGCCGAGCGCCCCAACAACTTGAGACTTGAGACTTGAGACTATTTCATCAGCACCATCTTTTGCACAGTGGTAGTCGGGCTCTTCCCTGACTCCGACCCAGCCAACTTCGCCAGGTAAATCCCAGAGGCCAACCCCGAACCATCGAAGGTCACCTGATGA
>JAGVQJ010000050.1 GCA_020051775.1 Calditrichota bacterium
GGACAGGAGTGGTCGTTCCAGCCAATGGCGCAGCAGACGTCTGCCCATGGGTGTCGCGGCCCGATCCAACACACCGTATAGCGTGGCGTTACGGTTGCCGGAAAAAGAGATGGGATCAATCAGCTCCAGGTTGCGCCGGGTAGGAGCGTCCAGGATCATCCCCTCTTCCTGCCGTTCCACGTTCAGGTTGCGGAGGTGGACCAGGTCGCGCTTTTGGTGTTCCTGCAGATAAAATAGGGCGGCTCCGCAAGCGCTGATCGCCGCCGTCTGACCGTCCAGCCCGAAGCCTTTCAACGAGAGTACGTTGAACTGGGCGCGCAGCACCTGTTCGGCGTGATCGGACGAAAAAATCCAATCGTCCAATTCCGTGATGACCGGCTTTAAGCTTAATGGAAAGGGAGGCAGGTGATGTTTGAAACCCGAGGGGTAGATGACCTCGGTAGGATGGATCGAAATTAACCGGTCGGACCAGTGATTTTCGGGCAAGATGGAGACGGTGAACTCCCCGGTGGTGACATCCACTCGCGCCAGCGCGGCGCCACTCTCATCGGCGGCCACTGATACCAGGAAACGATTCTCAGGTGTGGAGAGTGCACCTTCCGTCAGGCTCGTGCCCGCGCTGACGACTTCGGTCACGTCCCGTTTGACCACCCCCTTGGCCAGCTTGGGGTTTTCGATCTGTTCGCAGATGGCCACCTGGTACCCGGCGCGCACCATCTTGTCCAGGTATTGATCGAGGGCGTGATAAGGAAAGCCCGCCAGCGGGATCTTCTCATTCAGGTGTTCGCCGCGGGTGGTCAGCGCGATACCCAGCACGTCGTGCGCTGTCTTGGCGTCTTCCCAGAACATCTCGTAGAAATCCCCCATGCGGAAGAAGACGACCTTGTTGGGGTAAGCCTTCTTCACAGCCAGATATTGGGCCATAGCGGGGGTTATGTTTCGCATAATGACAAATGACCAATTAACAATGACTATGAGGAAAGGTCCTGTCATTCCCGCGGAAGCGGGAATCCAGACGGCTAACAATATAAGGAATTCTAAGGGGAGGTGCAAGGGGAATTTAGCTGCGAGTTACGAGTTGCGAGAGGCGTGTGGAAATGAAAGGGCGCAACCTCCGCGGTCGCGCCCTTTGAAGCGAGAAGCCAAAAGCTAAAAGCCGATCACCTAAATCCCCTTCTTCACAATCCTCCGTGCTGTCTCGTCCAACACCTCCGGCTGCTCGTAGTATCCTTGCGCCAGGCGGGTTTTGGCGCGCGCTACGTCGTGCGGGTTCACCTGATAAATGGCGGCTTTTTGCGCGGCCCGATCCTGGGTGATCTTTCCGGCGGTTTCTTCTAATACCTCGGGACGGTCATAGAAACCCTCTGCCAGCTTACGTTTGGCCTCCGCGACGCGATCCGGACGACCGTCGGGTAACTCTTCTAAGAGCAACCGGGCGTTCTCTTCCAATCGGGCGTCTTCGGCGCGGCGAGCATCCACCTGCACGACATCCCGCCCTGATTCAGTCAGCGACTGAATATGATCGTCGCGAAGGGTCTCCTTCGACTCCTTAACCGGCGTCGTCGGTTTTCGATCTACGCGGGCAACATTCGGATCAGGGGTGATTTCTTTAATATTGGACATGATTCAGACCTTCATGAGCTATCGGGATCGAGGACGACCCCGACTATAAATCCCCCCTACCCCCTTAATAAGGGGGGGTAAATGGGACTCTATCATCAATATATGCTCTTTTCCTGCTGGAAACAAGGAGAAATTAATCCACCAGCACTTCCTCTTCGGTTTCAATTTTTTCAAAAGCCTGCGCCCAGGTGCCGCGCAAATCCGTCAGCACGGTGATTACGCTATCCATGATCTCGGTGTCGTTATTTAAATTCGCCAGTGTGAGTTGGTGACCGAGAAAGGCGTATAGTTTGTTCAATCCTTCGGCTACTTCTCCGCCGGCTTCAATGTTCAGTGATTTGCGCAGTTCCGAAATGGCATCATACGCCTTCTGAATAGACTGCCCCTTACTCGATAGATCCCCGCGACTCATGGCAGTGCGGGCGTCCTTGCAGAACCGAGCGGCGGCGTCATACACCATCAAAATCAGTTTCTTCTGATCGGAAGTCTCGATCTGGACTTGATTATAGTTTTGATAGGGATTGAACTGGCTCATACCACTAGCCTCCTTTACAGGTTTGAAATCATGGCGGCAACAAAATTGCCCTGCCCCTGCAGTTGGGAAATCATAGTTTCCATGGCCAGAAATTCTCTTTCCAACTGCTGCTGTTTGATCTCCAAGCGCGCATCCCACTGGTCTATCTGCTTATCGATACTGTCAATGGTATCTTGAATGCCTTCCTGTGCATAATGGACGGTACCATCCATGGGATCAGTTAAAAATGACACCTTGTTTTCGATCTGCACGGCGGCTCCGGTACCGATGAGAACATCCGCCGCAACACTCCCCGCACTACCTTCCGGGGCTGTAAACGTCAGGCGCAAACCCTCTTCGGGGTATCCATCCAGACCAACGATGTAATAACCGCTTTCAAGATTGCCCGTGATTTGCGTCTCATTACCGTTGATGGTGGCGCTGAGCAAGTTCCCGGCATCATCGTAATCAGCGATGACGTGGTATGTGCCTCCCACCGTGGCATCGGTGTGGGTGAGATGAACCAAGCTATTACTGGTCGAGGAAGTCGTGAAGGCAAACAGATCGCCCACAGCGTTGAAATCCTCCTCAAGAGCGTCATCCAGCTTGGTGCTGTTAACCGAAAGGAGGCCTCCGGCTCCGGATTTAACGCCGATTTCAGACATGCTGGCAAATACCGGATCTTCCAATATTGGATTAAGAACCAATCCCGGAACTTCTGAAGCGACAATGGACTGGAGGGAACTTTTAATGCCGATGACACTGGGATCGCCGAAGAGATCTCCGGCGGTCTCGTTTTCAGCGTCATAAGCCGTCAAGGTGTTGACCAGTGTTATCACTTCATTGTATTTGGATACAAAATCATTGATCTTGTCTTTGGCCGCATCGGTGTCATTGGAAATGGAAACGGTAGCCGTGGTAGCTGGATCGGCGCTATGCAGATGTAAAGTGACTCCCGCGATGACGTCTTCGACCGAGTTGTCCGCGCTCTCGATCCAGGTTCCGGAAGGGTAACCATCCACGCGGATCTGCGCGTTTGTAGCAGCTTGAGTGACTTCGAAATACTGCGCTTCGAAGGCGGCGATGGTGGTGACGGCGTCATCAATGGCTATAATATTATCAACTCCCGTTTCACCGCTTAGCACCAGGTGGTAAGGCGTCAGTCCAGTTCCTTCATTAAGGATCGTAGCGGATATTCCCGGATTGTCAACATCATTATTAATAATCTGGACTAATTCTGTCAAGGTGGTGCCGGCGGGCACCTCAACCGAGAAAGATTCCGGGGGAACGTCAGTGCCATAGGTGTAAGCAAAAGTCGCATCAATATCAGTTATCTGGGTGGTATTGGCATCAACAAACCCATCATGGGTTAATTTTGCGCTCTGCGCCAACTGATTGACGAGAACGGAATAACTGCCAGTGGCTGCTCCCGTGTTAGCGGTAGCAGTAAGAATATCCTGATCGCTGCTGGACGCTGCTTTCGTGAGAACTTCGTCCAGTTCGTTCATGCCTTCCATGGCAGTCTTCAAAGCCAACAACTTGGTGTTGATCTGTTGCCAGGCGGCCAGCTTCTCCTCATAGGTCTCTTTACGAGCCTCAAGGGCGACCTTTGGCTGACTTTCGATCTGCATGATCAACTGGATGGTTTCTTGCCAATCAATTCCGGAAGCCAATCCAGTAACCTGGCTTGTGGCCATGGTGAACTCCTCAGTGAGCAGTGGGGTGGGGATCCCCGCCATTGGAGCGGGGATCCCACATTCGAGACGATCGCTGTTAAAAATACAACCGTCGGGACTCTGTGTTGATTATAACGCTTCTCCTGATTGGGCTGCGATTACCCTATGATTCCAGAGATGATTTGTGGAACCATATTGGCCTGTGCCAGCATCGAAACACCGGTCTGCATCAGGATTTGGGACTTGACAAAGTTCGACATTTCCGAAGCAATGTCGGCGTCGCGAATCTGCGACTCGGAGGCTGCGGCGTTTTCGCGCGCAATCTGCAATTGCTGAATGGTACCTTGCAGACGTTCCACATAAGCGCCGATACGAGTACGCTCCGTGTCTTTGGAATTGATGGCCGTGTCAATCAAATCAATAGCTGCCTGAGCGTTCACGGTGTCTGCCACAGTGGCAGAATCGATGCCCAGCGCTGAAGACGTCATGTCGTTAAACGTGACGTAATAGTAATCCTCATTACTGACGTTGTAAGTTCCGATATGGAACTTGATGCCGGTGCTCGAATACGAGCCGTCCAACATATTCAGCCCGTTGTAGTTGGTCACATTGGCAATTCGCGTGATTTCCGACACTAACTGGCCGAATTCTACATCCAGCGCGCTGCGGTCGGTATCTGTTAGAGCGCCATTGGATGCTTCCACCGCCAACGCCCGCAGACGCACTAACTTTTCGTCAACGACAGAAAGGGCGCCTTCTGCGGTCTGCATCAAGTTGATGTCATAATTGGCGTTGCGCTCAGCTTCATCCATGGACGATATCTGAGCGCGGAAACGCTCGGATACGGCTAACCCAGCAGGATCATCCCAAGCGTTGTTGATGCGCAGCCCCGAAGATAATCGGGTTACGGCCTGATCCAACTTAGACTGGGTGTTCCAGATGTTGCGCTGAGCTGTCAATGCCAGGATGTTGTGGTTGATGCGTGTACCCATCCTATTACCTCCTTGTTAAAGGTTTCAGAGTCCACCCCTGCGACCCTGTTATCGGCAGTGGTGAAATGAACCTTTAACGCGCACGCTTCAAGGAGATAAAAGGCGACACCCCCGATTAACCCTTACGATCCACAAATTTAGCGGAAGCCCCTGGCCGGGGAGTATGATAGAGGTTCAGAGCAGCGCGACCCTGCTTTGCACTCTTGATTCGATCATTTAATTCCCGGCGGTGTGTCTTCAACATTTCGACAAAGGCCTGACCACTGCGACGCACCTCTTTCAAAACTTGTCGCGCGTGCGCCAACTCACCTTCATCCAATCCGTCCCGGCCTGCTTTCCGCAATCGTGCCAACTCGTTGGAGGATTGGCGTAAGAGGTGATCCCGCTTGGTTACTTCGGCTTGGGCTTTCTCCCAATCACATTGGGTGAGGTATAGATTCAAGCGTTCATTACAGCTCTGTACCGCCTGCAACCATCCTGACCAACTTCGTGATCCTTCAGAACTTCCCTGACTCGGGGAACTCACTGCGCCACCTCGCTGGTTTCTGCCAACTCTTCGTAGACCTCCTCGCAGGTCAAGCCTTGAGAAGAGCCGGCCGTTGTTTCACCTAAGATGATAGGAATGATCTGACGCCAATCTTCTAATATAGGGACTAATTCATATTCCAACAGATCTGCCAATAGGATCCAATCCTGATTGGTTTGAGCTTCGATCATGCTATCCAGAACTTCAAACAGTCGTCGTCGGTTTTCCGCCACGGTAATCACATCCATGTCCAGATTGGGAGGTACGAATAACAACTCGAAACTTATACCCAGCAAGCGGCGGCAGCTTTCCAAAGAGTGGCTGAACACTTGTAGGCCATCTATGCAGCGCAGAAAGGACTGGTTGGACCGATCGCTATAATCCAAACGCAGCAGTTCCGCCGTTTGCTGAAGTTCCTGCAAGAGTTTCTCCAGAAAGTCCGCCACACTGTAAAGCGTCGTCCGCGCCAGCACTCGGGGATCACCCGTGTCAATTTCGACCTCGCGAATTTTCTCCAGAGGCAGCAAATCAAGTACTGCGCGATCTTTGCCGGTGATGTCCTCGCCGTTTAACTTCACCTTCAAGACGCTATCGCCGTTCCGGGCTGCTCGGCGGGATACGCAGGTCATCAATTCGCCGAACGAATGGACGCCGTCAGTGGGAAACTCTTCCGGGCAATGATTGAGGTTGATCTGCATTAAAACTCCCTTATTTCCGTAATCTATGGATCATTTATTTATCAAGATTGTCTGGACGGTCATGAAAATAGCGCACGACCTATCGCGACGTGCTGAAATTCTCTATAATCTCCAAGCGAACCAGGACGAAGCCTTTTCCAACATTTCCCGGAGACGGTGGCAATAAGTGTGCTGTGCCAGGACTCGTTTGCGTCCGTTCTCGATAATCTGCGCCCGCTGTGCTGGATGACGGCGATAAAAATTCCATTTCTCCACCATGTCAGCCAGCGCGACGAAAGCTACCATCTCAATGTCCGGTTCGAACTGTTCGGCTAAAGTATCACGCTGATCGGTCAGCAAAAACCCCCCCGCCGCAGGGACGTCATAACAGCGCTGATTCAAACTGGTAGGCATCTGCAAACTGGTCAAATTGACGACCGCTCCGGCCGCGTGGTAAATTTGCGGTAATTCCAGGTAATAATCCGCCGAGGGATTGATTTGCACGTTGCTTTTTAATTCGGCCTGATCATCAACGAGAATATTCTTCCATCCGGGATCGCCATACACCACAAGAGGCCCAGTCTCAGGGTGCAGCGCCAGGTCGCGTATGAACATCGTGCGGCGGCGGCGCGTAGCTGACAGCGCCAGGAGCGATTCGAAATTAAGCCTTAGCTCAGGAGTGTCGAATCCCAGTTTATCCGCCATGCCGGGATCCTGACGATTTAAGGCCTCCCAGACCGGCAAATCGCGGCCATCTTCTAAGGTGTAATCAACAAATCCTTCGCAGACATCGGCCAAGGACGTGGATTCTTCCGGAGAGCTGTCACAGCTCACGGCCACTGGCAACTTGCTTAAGGCTTTCCCCACTCCAGCTTCCATCGAGTCGCCCACGAACACCAGCGGAGCCATTTCGTTCTCCTGGTGCGGAAAATGCCATAGCGTCAAACTGGAGTTAGTCAGCGGTCCGGCGAACAGGTGCGGATCCGTTCCCAATGGCAGATAACTGGTATGCTCCAAGCCTCGCTGTATGAGCCAGGGTACATACGCTCGATCCCAGGTGAAAGTCGCCACCCAGGGTGACCCGTTTCCTTTAGGATTCTGGAATATGTAGCGGGGGCTATCCACATACCAAACCAGCGCCGGCAGGCGCATTCTTTCCAGCAAATGTGTCAGAATGCCTTCGCGATCAAATCCCAAATGGTTGACGGTCAGCAGAGCATCGGGGCGCAGTCTGCGCGTAACCTCGACTAAATCTTTCAGAAATTCAGCGTAATCCTGAGAGCCTTGCAAGGCACCGCCCGATAACTTCGGCAGCCGGAGGATAACGACTTGATGCCCCAATTCCTGTAAGGCATGGACGATTTCTCGAATCAGGAAATAGCCCGCATCAATGACCAGGAAGCAACGGGGTTTTCCGGTGGCAATCGCGGGTGCAGGTTTTCGATATTGGTGCTGATTCATGGAATAGAATATGCTCGGCCCATGTTATGATTTAATGAGTAGATTATGTGAATTATGATAATTAAAGTATCCTTCCCATCCTTGTACCAGCGACTTAAATCTAGAGACCCCCTCGGCCAAACGGTTATATAAATTGCCGGTTTGGCGAGCCAGCAATTGAACTTGATTGCTCTCCAAATTTTGTTTACCAAAAGTGAAATCCAGAACAAAATGATTCACTGCGGGCGAATTTGCGCCGATTGTAGCTATCGCTTGATCCACTCGCGCTAATTCCTCAGCAATTGCCTGGATCCTTTCAAAACCGGTCAGCGGCATGGAAGTAAGGGATTCCAGCTCCCTGCTGAACGTTTCACCGGACCGGGCCAGTTCTTCTACCTCAGAAAAGCTCCTCAAGCAATCGAGCATACGCGAACCGAATGAATCCGCTTCCGGCGGTAAAAAATCCTCCAACTCGCGAGCTAATGCGGACAGACCGCCATCTATTTGAGATTTGCGGTTTTCGGCTCCCAACAGCAAGTCCTTCCAGACTTTGCGTATGGCCAGATTCACTAAAGCCTCAACCGACAAGGGACGCTTCACCGCAGGACGTTCCAGCCAGAAGCCGTCAGAGTCGAAGTCAGTTTTCCACACGTTTATATCTTCGGGAAGCGGCTCTTCGCCATCCTGATCTGGAGGAATCTTCGTCAGCATTTGTACAGCCAGTCGAGTCACTATTTCCGCCGATACTTGCTCTTGACACCGGAAGCGTTTGCACTCGACATGGAAGTTGCACGGGAAACACGGTAGAGTTGATTCCACTACAATATGGCCAACCCCGTAGGGGCCGGTTTCGTGCGATAGAGCGCTGCCGAAACATAATGACAACACCGGGGTTCTTATTGCTGCTGCCAGATGTTGGGTGCCGGTATCGTTGGTGACCAACAAAGCCACCCGGTTCAGCAAGGCGGCCAAGGTTGAAAGGCTGGTTTTGCCAGCGAGATTCAAGGCGCTGTCTCCCAATGCCAAGGCAATCCGTTGCGCGAGCTCACTTTCCGCATGACTACCGAATATTAGGATACCGGCCCCGGGTTGATGAATTAACTTTTCCCCCAATTGAATAAAGGAGTCAGCCGGCCAACATTTGGAAGCCAGGGAAGCTCCCGGTTGGAATCCAACTAATAGAGGCGCCTCCTTGCCGGGCCAGTCCTGGAGCAGATAGTTGGCGTCCACATGGGCTTCCGGAGGTATCTCTGCGCTGAGCGCATTGCCACCGGGGGGATTCCAGACAGAACGTCGGGAGGCATGATGATCTTGCGCTTCGTATGCCAGGCCTAAGTGGATGTCCACCATATTAAAGCGGTTGCAGGTTCGATTCAGATTGGCGGTAAAAAAGTACTGGGCCCAAGGATTTTGGATCTGTCGAAACCCTTCACGGTCCAAAGTCAGTCCTTTGACTTCCGGCACTGCCAGAAGATGACAGATGAGAGCGGAAATGCGCGAATGAGATAAGTTGATAACTTGCTGATAACCTTCTTTGCGCAGGGTTTCAATAAAATCTTCGACTTCCTTTAACCTTCGGGGCAGATAACGAATGGCGCTTTTGGAAACGGCGATCGCCGAAGCGAATTCAAAGGGAATAATGCGATCAATTTCCGGGATCAGGCGGCAGATTTCTGTGAAACTGTCCACCACCATATAATGAATCTCAGCACGGGGATTCCTACGTTTGACCGCTTTCAGCAGCGGCGTGGATTGCAGGATGTCACCCATGCGGGTGAGATTGATGATCAGAATTTTATCAACCTGAGTCGTCATGTTTCATCAGGCAATAATTTCAGAGGCTGATATCGTCACAAAACTTGTTTTTCCAAGCCCCAGCGGCGAAATTCATTCAACAGCAAAATCATCGCTTCAGTACGGTTTAAATCCCCGTTTGAGTGTTCTATCTTCGCTGACAATCCTTCCAGCGTCATGGGACCTTCGCCTTGAAATCGCTGCATCACGCGACCCAATTCGCTTTCCGCACCAGCCTGCCGAATGATCTCCTCAGGGGTGGGCAAACCGCCGGATTTCGGCGCCCATTCTGGATCGCTACCGGAAATAACGCCCAGCATCTCCAGCATGCGGTGGCTGTAGGTATGCTCTTGGAGTACCCTGTGACGGCCGGCCTCAGCTATCTTCTGTCGTTCCTCAGGGTGGGCCAAATAATGATTTATCAATTCTCGAAGCTCTTTTACGTCTCGGAAAGCGGCGATCTCATCGCCCGTGAAACTCTCCGCTATGAGGCTGCGCTGATCAACCAGTTGAAATCCACCACAGGCGCTGATTTCAAAAGTGCGGGGATTTAAAAAATCGCCAAAGGGATTAATGCCTTCATGGTATGTGGAGGAATGCAAATTCAAATTTATGCGTGAAGCATTGAATACCTTGACACAATCATTCGTGGACAATCTCCCACCGCTGCGTTGCAGGGCCGCAGCCAGAGGTCCGCAGTTTTCCCAATCGTTACCCCAGAGACGGAAATCGTAATCGAGCAATTTTATAAAAGTTTGGCGGCGATTATGGTATCCGGCGCCGATATGCGATAAATCGCTGCCGAATTCGCGCATTTCCGCTGTGGTGAGATTCAGGGGTGTATGGACAGCCGGATCAGCCGCTACCGGCAGATAGTGATGTTGGCTGCAACCAACAGCTTCGAGTTGAGCCGGGAAATCACCTTTCTGAATGATGAAGTAATGATCGAAGTGTTGTGCCAATCCATTCCAATATGTCATCAATTCGAAATCTTCGACAAACCAGAAGGCTGTGCGAATACCCGCTTTTTTCAGTTCCCCGCAAACTTTGGGGGTAAAGGGCGACTGCGCGAGACCCAATACGAGGTCAGCACCCATATCCAAGGCCCGAGCGGTGACGGCTTCAGCCAGGAGGGTCGCCAACAGGCCGCGAAGCTGCCCCTGATGGCGGCGATTGGAAGTCCATCTGTTCAACGCCTCCATGCCGGGATGAAAGACGGAATTTTCCAATATTTCAGCCCGGTGACCCAGGGCGTTTAAAGCATCGCGTACATAAGTAGCTATCGGGAGTGATCCACCATAGAGTGGTGAAACCACCAGGATTTTAAAGCCACCCTGCCGGGCGACTTCTTGCGCTCTGAATATTCCCGCCAGAGTGTGAAAATACTCGGGATGTTGATTGACGGAGGCAGGATGCTCAACCACTTTAAAGTTGATTGCGGGGTCAGTAATGTGTTCTCTCAGGGTCAGATAAGCCTGCACTGTGGGCTTGCCCAAGACAAATGTGAGACCTTCCGGAAAAACTTCTGGCGGGCGGGCGGCAAAAGCGGCAGCGGCCAAATTTAGGTCGGGTTCCACCAAGGCGAGGCGATCCGGTGGGAAAACTTTCAGCAGTTCTGTCAGGTGGTAAGCGAAACCCAGACCCCCTACTATGAGGCCGGTATGATTGGCTTCCGGCAAACCGAGGGAAGCGACCCACTTCCGGCTCTCACCTTGTGGATCGTAAGGACTGTGAAGGCATTTGCGGTTTATTACCGGAACCGGCGATCCTTCCCTGGAATAACGGAGTTCGATAGACTCCGGCCGGTATGCTTGGCGTAGATTCTGGGCGACCTCGGTTTGGTTAGCAAAAAGTCGCTTCAGATTCAATTCCAGGTAATTGGCGTTCATGCGATGGCCTTTTCCTACAGATTATAAGGCAGCTTATACTGAGTCATTCGAAACAATCATCTCGCTCGGATCATCACGATACAGATTAGCCTTCAATTGCATGTCGCGGATAAATCCGTTAGAAGTTAAGCTTTCCGATTGACGACTGTAATCCAAAACCGCATCCAGAAGGAAAGTCCATTCACTCTCGGACAGTTTCAAGCTCTCCACCCTATCCCACCACTGAGCCTCAGCCGAGGTGAACAAATATTGCAAAATGTGCTTTAATCCTTCGTCGCGGCTGTACGCTTCCAGCAGTCGGACCGCCAGTCGAAAGCGCAGATCCGAATCCAGCGGCTGAGTGTCTACAAGCTTTTCTAAAAAAAAGATAGCGAATTCCGGAGCCGGTCCTTTTTCCATTATATCCGCGCACTTGCGGCAAGCTTCGCTTTGGGAGGCATCCAATTGAATAGCTTTCTGCCAGGCATCATAGGCATTCCAACGACTGGGGTGGCCGGTGAGTCGGTCAATGCCCGTCTCGAATAACCAGCCGGCCTTTTCCAAAATTTTACCCAGCAGCAGGTAATCGTCTGCCTCAAGTTCTGCGCCCGCGCGCAATTTTTCCAGAAAGCGGCGACTCGTTTTAAATTGTAATTGCCGGCACATCCGGTATATCTCTGTAGCAGCGCCACGGTGATCGCCGGATTCCTGCAAACACCAGAATAATCCCCAGATGGAACGTAGGTGCGAGGGATTCAATTGCAAGGCACGGCGCAAGGACCCGGCGGCGTCCGGCAAGCGGCCTTCGCGCAACGCCCGAGCGCCCAATTCATAATGAAGTTCGGGGTTTTCAAAACCGTGGGAGGCTTCTTCGCAGAGCTTTTGAACAGCTTCTGATGCCAATTTGCCCACCGGCTGATCACGCCAGCGCGAAGCTAACGCCAGCCAGGCTTTTCCCAAATGAAAAATTCGTCGAGAATGGTCTTCTCGTCCTTTAAATCTGCGCACCATTTTAAATGCTGCACGAAGAAGTGTTTTGGCGCGGTGATCAATCGTATGGCACGAGTGCACCAGAGTCATGCCGGTATCGGCAATGTGCTGCCGTCGTTCATGCTGGCGCAGCAGGTTTTCGATCCTCTGCACGACATTGCGCGAATTAAAAGCCACTAAATGATCGCCGTCGTGGAAGCACGATTGCCAGCTCCCGTCGCTTTCCTCGGTCAAAACGCAAGCTCCGCAACACATGGCTTCCAACAGCCGCAGGTTTATACCCGGGAAAAGGTTTTCGTTGAGGACCAGCTTCGAGCGATTATAGATTTCCACAACCTGCGCCGGAGGCAGACAACGAGTCCCGCCGCCATCGAATACCGCCACCTGGAAATGCCGTTGTAGCAATCCCAGCAACCGTGATCGTTTGGGTCTCAAAATCGGATGCAAGGTTCCCACGAACGCAACGTCAAAAACCTTCTCACATTCCTGGCGAGTGTACATGCGGTGATCAGCGCCCAGCGGGAGCCAATGGATGCGGTCCGCGAATTCCGGCTGCTGAGATCGCAATCTATCCACCGGTTCTTTTTGATCAAAAAAAGCTAAATCGAAAACCCGGGCATAATCGAACTGCCAAAAAGTGTTCATCGGGCTGTCAATCCCGTAAAATATTGCAGGTATCTCCAGATCCTCCAGCCCCAGAAAAGCGGATCGAAAGTTGAGGGAATCGGACAGCAAGACTATATCAGGTTTGAATGGACAGGCCTCCAAGAGAGAGGACACCTTGACCGGTTCATCGCCGGTTTTCAAATCCGCATCGGACGCTGGGCCAGCGAAGAAGACGTTATGCCCCAGCGTTTGCAGGCTCAAGCGAAAGTAGGCATCGTTCAGCAGTAGGATCTTCATATTCGGCATCTAAACTTAACGAGAACGCCTTAACCTGTTGTTGTAACCACCGGGAAGCCGATCGTCTGACTTCATTCTGGATTTTTAATGGTACTGAGACGCCAAAATCAACGAGTTCGATCTGGTTTTCCCAAGCCGCGCAAAGCTGTTGAACTTGCCGAATTTGTTCCGGGGGAAGTGGTTGGCTACTTTCCCCCCCGAGCTCGGTGGTCAGTCCCAAGACTCTTCGCGCAATCGCCATTAAAGCAGTGACGTAGGCCGGTTCGCTTGATCCATCGTATGGTCGGTAATGGTTGCCATCTATCTCCAGTCTCGAAACTTGCAACCTCAAGCCCTCAGGAACGATGCCCGCCCTTAGATCGTCATTCGCCAGCGTAGAAAAGAACCGAACCATAGCATGCTGATCCCGGAACGATTGACGGCAACGCCGACCGCACTCTTCAGCCCTGGCCGGGTGGCAAGGGTATTCCAGGCAATTGGGTGAAAGAACCAAATGAGCATTACCATACGGGCCGGTATCATGGAATCCAGCCTCGCCGAAATAAAATCCGAGGGTTCGGGCTCCCACCGCTGCAGCCCAGTGCAGGGGACCCGTATCCACACCGATCACCAGATCAACTTTGCGAAAGAACGCCAGCAGCTCTTCCGGCGAACAGGCGCCCACCAGATTCAGGAGGTCTTGTGATCGGTTTTCAGCGCGGGCGATAAAGCGGGTGGCCAGATCTTCCTCGCCCCTTCCGCCCATCAGTACCAAACCAGGCCGAATGGCGTCGGGTATTAACGCCCACCAGGAGGCAAAATCTTCCGGTTCAAGGCGGCGGCATTTCGCCCCCGATCCTAAAACAACGGCCCAGGTTTGTTTGATATTTCGCCGCTTAAAGCTTTCCAGCACTGATTGGGCAAACTGCGTGCCCGAAGACGAAAACTGATCCACCTGTATCCGCTGCGTGATAAGGGGCAGAATCGGAATTCCCGGAATCGTTCTGCCTTCACACCTTGAGGGAGAGTCCTGTTGATTGGACAATGTTCGCCACACATCGGAAAGATGGAGGCGGTTTAGGCGATGGAAAGAGGCCACCAAGCGCAAGAAAGATCTGACCAGAATAAGCTGACGCGAAATCCATGAACAATCTTGATTTGTTGCCAGTCCAGTTGTCAGTATATTCATTGTTAGATGATCGTTCAAGGGCAGGATATCCCCGGATATACCTCCTGTCAGCAGTGTGATTTCATCTTTCAAGGCAACAATCAATTGACGGAAATCCGACAAATCCCCCGTTGCACGAAACCGCCAACGCCGGGTGTCCAAGCTGCGTATTTCGCCTACTCCGGGCAACAAACGCGCCCACTCTATGACGGTAGTATCGCATAGCAGCCGCACGGTTCGATCCCGAGCCAGCGTGTGGATCAGCGGCAGGGTTTGTATCAAATCGCCCATGCGGGCCATTTGAATGATCGTCGTCGGCGGGAACGGCATACTAAATGAAATCCGCCAGGGTGGGCTGTTGCATAATCAAGCCACTGACGTTCAGGGCAACCTGGTAGGCGTTTTGTTCCAGAGCAAGTTGCGACATGGCTTCGATCAAATCAGTATCTTCCTCTTGCGAAAGTTGCGAGGTAAGGTTAGTATTCTTGGAAAGCAGCATATCCTGCATAGCTATCAACCGATTGACTTGCGAGCCGACCTGGGCATTGGCGTCGGAGACGTTGGCCATGACCAAATCTATTTCATCCAAACATTCCCCCACGGCTTCCGGCTCATTGTTCTGTAAAGCATCGCGAAGAGTAATCAACAACTGGAAAACGTCTTCAGCCGATCCGGCGCCATTGGGTTGGAAAACTTCAACGCCGTTGATGTTGATCTGGATCGAAGCATTTTCGACCTGGCGGTAGATCGAGCCGTAAGCGCCTTCAGGGTTGGGAATCACGGAGGAAATTTGACCGCTGTCCGGATCCCGAGTGGCTGTAAAGGCTGGATCAGTAGTATTGGTTCCGGCAAACAATGATTTGCCATTGAAATTGTTATTGGCCAGGGAGAAGAAATTTTCAAGATAACCATCCACGTTTTCAGCCAGCGCCGCCATGTCTTCTTGCGTCAGACTGCTGTTGCTGCCTTCCAGGGCATCAGCTCGAGCCTCTATCATCAGCTCATTCATTTGCTGCAAGGCAGTATCGGTGGTGGTCAACCAATCTATGGCGCTCTGCGCGTTTTCCTGAAACTGCACGTTTTGACGAAGGCGGTTGCGCAATTCCAGAATCAACCCGGCGGCGGCGGGATCATCGGAGGCGTACTGGACGCGCTTGCCGCTGGTGACCGCCTTTTCCAGATCATCCAAAGCCAACATGCGCTGATTAAGACTGCGCACCAGATTGGATATCAAGATACCTTTGGTGATTCGCATAAGGTCTCATCCTATCTTGTCAAATTCTGCACCAGCCCTTCAAGTTCTTTAATCTGGAAAGGCTTTTGCAGCAAGCTGGTTACTAATTTCTGTTGTACCATGTACCTCAAATCGTCGGAGGGGAAAGCGGTCATCAGGGCCATGGGAAGGCGGGGAAAACGAGCGTGAATCCAGCGGGCCAAGGTCAAGCCGTCCATGCCTTGCATTTGCACGTCGGAGATAACCAGATCAACCGGTGTCTTGACCATGAGGTCTTGGGCTGCTTTGCCATTGGACACACCCTGAACACGAAAGCCCATATCAGCGATCATCTCTTCCACGACTTCGCGAACATCGGCTTCATCATCCACTACCAGTACCGTCTTGGTATGGTTTTTCCGTTTTTCCTGCCGTGTCATGGAGAAACCTCCGAACTTAAGTTATGGCTAATAGTGTGTCCAGCATTTCATTTACGGTCACTACAAACTTCGCCAAGGCGCCATAGGTTGTTTGATACTTTACCATGTTGGCCATTTCTTCATCCAGTGAAACGCCTTCCGCCGAAGCTTGCCAGAGGCGGGCCTGATCAAGCACTACGTCGCTCTGCTCCAATTCGGTTTCGGCTGCTTGCGTCAATGATCCCAGGTCGGCGGCCAGAGAAGCATAGTATTGATTGATCGTGGCCTGACCTTCGTCCATGACGAGCTCATTTTGCAGGTTGAAAATAGCCAAGGCAATGGAACCATCACCGGCATTGCCGTCACTAGAAGCAGCAATATTATCGGCGTTCAGTTGGACTTCGGCAGAGAGGGCGATGTTTCCAGCGCCGGTCGTGGAGGGGTTGAAGAAACTTAACCCCGTCGTGCCATCCAACGCATAACCTGTCTGGTGAATAGCGTTGACGTTTTGGGCCAATCCCACTGCAAATTGATCCAAGCCGCTCATCAACTCCGGAATGGCTTGATCACGCACCAGCAACAAACCCGCCACCTCCCCGGATTGGAAATTGACTTCCAGCCCACTCCCCGACCAGATTACTTCATGTAATATATCGCCGGCCCCGGACATTTCGCGCAGCGCCAAAGACTGGGTGGTGTCCCGGTAGACCAGATTCTGTCCTCCCAGCCAAACCGTCACGCTACCGTTATTTTCGTCTTGTGTCTGAATATTAGCCAGGCCTGCCAACTGATCAACCAACAGATCGCGCTGATCCATCAAATCGTTGGGCAATTGACCCTGTGAAACAGCCTCGGATATGGCCGAATTGAGGTTCGCAATCTGGGTTGAGATTTGATTAATATCTGAAACCATATAAGAGAGTTGGGTATCCAAATCGCGGCGCTGAGCTTGTAAATTTTGGTAAACGCCGTTGATGTTCTGGGTTAGTTCCTGTCCTTTCATTTGCAAGGCGACACGAGCCGAGGAATTTTCCGGGTCGTTAGCCACATCCGACCAACTGGCCCAAAACTCGTCCAGGATACCGCTCAGACCCCCGCCGGAGGTTTCACCTAAAATTGTTTCTATCTGGGAAAGACCGGCGCTCTGAAATTGCAGAAAACCGTTGTTCTGTTGTTCGGACAAGACCTGCCGGTCCAGGTAACGGTTGCGCATGCGGGTAATCTCGGCCACATCCGATCCCATACCCAACATGCCGCCGGGAATCTCCAAGGTCTGCTGGTATGCTTCCAGGTCGGGACGTTGGCGTGAATATCCCGGAGTATTGACATTAGCGATATTGTGGCCTGTGATCATCTGCGCCCATTGTTGGGACATCATCGAACGCTTGGCCAAAGAGATCGCGTCGAAAAGACCGGCCATGTTGTCAATCCTTTAGAAGGTTTTATTGACCATGACGCTGTCGGGCGCCTGTCGAGTGGTTTTACCGGAGGGGTCATAGACTTGCGTGACGTCCGAAGCGTCAATCATCCATCCGATGCTTTGTTGAATGAAGTTGAGTGAGCGCTTGATAAGCAGCTCGTTGACTTTATTGACACGACGAATACGCTCCACCAACTGCGAAAGGTTTTTCTTCAGATCCTTCAATTCGGTGGAAACGTCTCCCAGTGTGATTTCGATCAAATGCGTCAGCGTGATTTCATCCTCGCGCAATCCCGTAGAGGCGGCCATGTTTTTGACTTTAGAGACGCGGCGAGCCTCCAACTCCCGGATGTTGCCAACCAGTCGCTCCTGTTCCGCCACGGTTTCGCGGAAGGCGTCAATCTGGTTGGCCAGGAGAAACTGCTTCTGCCGGCGCAGGAGATCCAGAAAGCGGGTCAGGACTTCCTCCTCTTCCCGAATCAGGCTGATGAGCTCTGCTATGAATTGACTCATGGTCATTCCTTGGTGAGAGTTGGTGGTAGAGCATGTCGCCAAGGCCCAAGCCTCCGCCATTGGCGATTGACCGGGCCAGAGATTCGATGACTACGTCGCCGTAAATGCCGGCGCGGTCGGATTCTCCGCCCAGAGAGCGATCTATATGGGCTTCCTTTAAAACCTGACGCAGAAAGATCTCCTCGAATTGACCGCAGGCCTTGCGCAGCTCCTCAGGAGAAGGCTGCTTGCGGGCTTGCGGCTTTGAAATGCGGCCGGTCAGATCAGTTTTTATTTCAATCTCGGACACGATTGTCTGTCCCCTTATCAAGATCATAGTCGTGGTCGTCCCTGACCCTGACACTAAATAATCACAAGCTCCGCTTGCAGTGATCCTGCTTCCTTCAGCGCCTGGAAAATGGAGATTAAATCTTCCGGGGTAACGCCCAGGGTATTCAGGGCGGTGGCAACTTCAGCAACTGTGGCGCCCTCTTTCAGCGTCACAACCGGGGTCTGAGTCTCGTTGACCGTGATTTGATCCAAAGGCGCGACCACCGTTTGTCCTGAAGAGAATGGGCCCGGTTGCGAGATTACGGGCACGGATTTGACGGCAATAGAGATCGAACCATGTGTGACCGCAGCCGGACGTAATTTCACGTTTTCTCCCACCACCACGGTGCCGGTGCGTTCATTGATCACGACACGAGCCGGCACGTCCACGGCCAGGGTCAAACTTTCCGCTTGTGCGATGAATTCGACCTGGCCTAGCTCGTCGAAGTCGGCGGGCGGGGTGACTTCGACACAGATAGCATCCAGGGCGCGCGCAGTTTGATCGCCGAAGGCAGCGTTCAGGGCTTGAGCCAACCGTCTCGCGGTGGTGAAATCCGGTTGCATCAAATTGAAGCGCAATGTGCCCGTAGCCACAGTCGCGGAATCGGCAGCGCGAATGGCGGATCCTCCCAATGGTATCCGACCGACCATCGTGTAATTCTTGCGCATGGCTACGCGCCCGGCGCTGATATTGAAGCCTCCTACCGACAGCGGCCCTTGAGCGGTAGCCCAAACTGCGCCCTCCAAATCTGATAAAGGAGTGGCCAACAAGGTGCCGCCCGCTAAACTGGTGGCATCTCCGACCGACGAAACCTCCACATCGAAGCGCGATCCCGGTCGAACGTAAGGGCTGATTTCAGCCGTGACCATCACGGCGGCCACATTGCGCAAACGGATCTCGTTAGGGCTGACCGTGATGCCGAAGCGATCCAGCATATTCGCCAGCGATTGTTCGGTGAATCGAGTATTGAACCGGTCGCCGGATCCATTTAAACCGATGACCAAACCATATCCCACCACCGAACGAGTTCCCGAGCCTTCCAGCCTGGCGATGTCCTTGATGCGAGCCTGGCTCCAGGTCAGAGTGGCGGTCAACAGGACAGCCGTCAGTGATGCAAAGAGGATTCTGTGTATCATTTATTTTCTCTAAAATACCCAATTAATCACGCGAGTGAAAAACCCCGGCTTGGAGGCGCTATTGACGTCACCTTTACCAGTATAGCTGATTTGGGCGTCAGCAACATTATAGGAATAGACCATGTTCTGTCCCGATATGTCTTCAGGACGCACAATCCCCTTTAAGGTCGTGGTCTGTTTCTCGCCGTTAATGACCACACTGCGAGTTCCTTCGATAACCAGATTGCCGGTTTCGGAGATTTCTACGATTCGCGCCGAAAGTGTCCCTTGCAGGGTTCCGGAACGACGCGTCTCGCCTGTGCCGTCGCTTTTATGCTTCCATTGGCCGTTGACTCCGGAATTGATGGTCGAAAGATCGCCAGTACCGACTCCCGACAATCCCAATTGGTTTTCCACATCAGTGTTCGTGCCGGATTCGTTCGAACCTACAGCGTGCTCCACAATCAGGATAGTGACAACGTCACCAACCTGATAGGCGCGGCGGTCGGAGAACAGCGAGCGGTTAATGTTCTCACTGAATTTCTTCGGACCGGCGTGGAGGGTAATACTCAAGATCAACATCACCAGCAGGCAGATATTCGATCGTTTCATGGAAAGCTCCAAGTCGGGGTCAGAGACGATCCCGATTACAGTAATCGTTTCTCGGTTCTCGGTTTTCTGTATTCAGTTTACGGATTTCACTCCGCCATGACGCAACTGCCATCCACAACCGTGGCACGCAGGCGTTTGCCATTATCTTCCAGACGTACCCATATTTTCTGGCCGGGAGATCCCGCTTCCAGAGCGGTGGCCGAGGCGCGGATCTGCATATTTTTCGTTCCCAATACGAGGCTTATACCCTCACCCTTTCGCACCACCGCCGGGGGTTGTATCTGATCCCACCGTAAGGGATGGTCGGGAGTGATAGATCGTGCCGCCTCCCAGCCGATGGCCAGTTCCGGTTGATACATCAGTCCCGCCATTCCGGTAGTCTTCAGATCCACTGTGCGCACTGTCAGATCTTCCGGTTTGATGATCTGTCCGCGAGCGATATGTTTCATGGCGAATGACAATCGGGCATAGAGCTGAACTTCTATCTGAAAATGATAGCGCTCCATCTCGCCATCGCCATCGCGGCGATCAATGGAAAATACCTGGCGGCCGGGAATGAGCATTTCTGCGGAGGTTACCCGAAATCGCACCGGTGGCGCACCAGCTCCGTTTAAGTTCGTTGTCGAATCCTTGCACACCGCTACGGCGGTAATGGAATCGCCGCCCAGGGCGGTAAAATGACGTTGGATGATAGAATTCACCCCGCAGTACTGGTCGGTCGAAGCTGCCGGAAGCACCTCCACGGCCGGCGACCCGGTAAAAGACACAACGATCTCATCGGGGATGGCACGCTTGACCTCTTCCGCAGTCACAATGCGGGATTCCTTACGCTTCATCAGGGTGCCGATTTGCAACGGCTTCAAGCGATTCACGGTTTGCGGATCGCCGGTCAGGTCGGCAATTTGCCCCAGAATGACGCGCCCGCCGGAAACAAACACCAGGTCGTAAAGCTCCACAGTCACGAGTGGGAGTCCCCCCGCTCGCACTGTTGGACAGAGAATCGCGGTCGCGACTAAAAAGGCCAACACCATTTGTTTCAATCTGCCGCTCACACGATCATCCTATCTTTTCAAATTAGCGGCTTGGGAAAGCATATCTTCCGCCGTGCGGATGCTCTTGGAATTGATTTCGTAGGCGCGTTGAGCTGTGATCATGTGGACCATCTCTTCGATGACGGAAACATTGGAGGCTTCGAGGTAACCCTGCTCGATCTGCCCTAATCCGTCCAACCCGGCTTGCCCTTGAATAGGTGGCCCAGAAGCTACGGTTTCAGTGTAGAGATTCTGCCCCATACTCGCCAGACCCGCCGCATTGATAAAGCGCGCTAAATCAATCTGACCGATCTCCTGGGGGAGAGTTTGTCCCGGCACTTGTACGGATACAATTCCTTCACGGCTGACCAGCACGGCCTGGGCATCCACCGGCAGGCGCAGATCACCATCCACGGGGTAACCGTTAGACGTGACGATGACTCCTTCCGGGCTGATTTTTAGATTGCCGTCACGGGTATAGGCGACACGTCCGTCTGGCAGAGTCACCTGGAAAAAACCGTCGCCGCTGATGGCCAGATCCATGGGATTATCGGTCTGCGTCAGCGTTCCCTGCTCGAAGCTGCGGCTGTTGGCTACGGGCCGCACACCGTGCCCGATTTCCAGTTGCACCGGCTCGGTTTCCTGGTTGGGATTGGCGGTGGCATGATGGATAACCTGATACATCAGATCCTGGAACTGAATCTGCCCCTTCTTGAAGCCGGTCGTGTTGACGTTGGCCAGGTTGTTGGAGATATTGTCCAGGTTAAGCTGTTCAGCGAACATCCCCGAAGCGGCAGATCTGAGTGCGCGTATCATTGAATCCCCCCTATGTCATTGCGTGGGACGAAGTCCCGAAGCAATCTCCCCAGGATTCAGAAGATTGCTCCGCTTCGCTCGCCATGACGTTGAATTATGCTTTACCCACCTCGTTGACCGCTTTACCCAGGGTGGCGTCCTGCGTCTGAAGGGCACGGGCGGAGGCGTCGTAATATTGATTGATCTCGATCATTTTGACCATCTCGGCCACCACGTTGACATTGGATTCTTCCATATACCCTGGCTGAAGGCGGGGTTCAGTCAGTTCGACCGGTTCATGGCCGGAAACATACAGTCCATCGCTGGTATGCCTCAGCGCTGACGGGTCCTCGAAATAAACGACCCGCAGACGATCCAAAACTTGTTCCGGCGATTCGCCCGGACTTTTCACGACCAGTGAACCATCCGTGGTAAAATGCGCTTGACCATCAGGTAACATTAACGTGCCGCCCACCGTTTGGACGCGGTAGCCGGTCAAGGTCACTAATTCGCCTTCAGCGTTCAGGCTGAAGCGGCCGTCGCGAGTGTAGGCGGGACCGTTGGCGGTTTCCACGACGAACCAACCTTCACCCACGATGGCTACGTCCAGCGGATTACCGGTCGGCGAAAGCGTCCCCTGGCGACCTAGGCGATCGCCGGTGCTTTCTACGTCCACGAATTTTTCGCCACCTGTGACAGGATTAGACGGCGCCAAAGAGGAATTCAGGGTTTCGCGGAAACAGATGTTCTCCTGCCGAAAACCGGCCGTGTTGGCATTGGCCAGGTTGTTGGCCACAATTTCCAGGTGTCGCTGGCGCGCCAGCATCCCCGCGGCAGAATGATAGATACCTTTAACCATAGTTTAAGCGTTCCTATTATTCCGGTTAGAATTTCAGCAAGAAACGCGCCACCGAGTTTAGATGTTGTTATTAAGTGAGTTAGTATGATGATAACGGGGAAGATCTGGGGTAAGGGCTGCCGAGGGAACGGGTATTTTTTTCCGAGGAAACACACGGATCCTGCCGCCTAAGAAGCAGCTCGTCCCCGAAAAATAATTCAAATATTACTATTATATTGCGAAAATTATTTGTATTATATACAACTGAGGATTGTCATAACACTTTAAAGAGCGGTAATTTTGTCCACTTGGTTAAGGTACTGTGACATTCTGATAGAGTAATACAAGTTAAATTTAAAGGAGTACGGTAATGTCACAAGGTACTGTGAAGTGGTTCAATTCGCGCAAAGGTTACGGTTTTATCACGGTAGACGGCGAGAACAAAGACGTCTTCGTGCACGCCAATGAAGTTTCCGGCGGCGGTCAGTATAACGAGCTGTCCGAAAACCAGCGCGTGGAGTTCGACATCGAGCAGGGCGCCAAAGGCCCCAATGCCAAAAACGTCCGCCCGATCGGCTAATCACTTCCAAGCGTAAGAACACCAAAAGCCCGGTTCGATTGAACCGGGCTTTTTTGTTGGGAAGGTGACCCGACTCTAATGTTTTTGCTGGGTTGGGATTATTCCTGCTTTCGCTCACTTTAGCGTTTGACGGCGACGACCTCCAGGTAGTCGCCGGGGAGGATAACAGTCGTATCGCCGGAACGATTATAACGTCCCGCCAGTGTCAACAGATCTTGCGATAACCTCTGCTGCTTATCTTTATCTAATATTTCGTAAACCTTCATTATGGGTCCGAAGTAAGTGCGGTGAAAATCCAACCACTGCTCCGCGGAACGGAAACGAAACATGAAGGTTCTCTTCGTGATCTGGAGCGAGCTGATCTTGTTACCGAAAAGTTCGCGTAATCCTACCTCGGTTCCCCACAATGTGGGCGGCTTAAGATTTGGCGGGGGAGGAACGTACCGGGAAATCACTTTAAACATTTCGCCGATGACGCTGTCCGGGGTCCAGTTGGTCATGCCGATTTTCCCGCCCGGTCGGCACACCCGCAGCAACTCCTGGGCGGTCTTTTCCTGGTAGGGCGCAAACATAGCTCCAAAGGTGGATAATACCACATCGAAAGAAGCGTCCGGGAAGCGAAGGTCTTCGGCGTCGCCCACCTGGAAGGTGATCTTGAGCCGCTCGGTGTTCGCTCGTAGGCGCCCCTGTTCCACCAGTGCTTCGACGTAATCCACTCCCGTGACGTCGGCTTCCCGTCGCGCAGCAGCCAGAGCGGTATTGCCACTCCCGGTGGCCACATCCAAAACTTTTTGGCCGGGGTGAAGATCCACAGCTTCGCAGAGTTGTTCGCTCACGAGGATGATTTTCACTGCGAGTCTCGAAAAATCACCGGTCGCCCAGGCTTGCTGTTGGCGGCCCTTGATGGCCGTTAATTCTTCAATATTATATTCCGACATTCCCAAATCCTTTCAGAGATAAGAAACGAAGGCCGGAGATCGCCTTTCATGAGACGATTCCCCGGCCTGCTCTCTAATTACGAAAAAAGAAAGGCGGATGGTGGGTAGAATCAAGGAATTCTTGGATAGGCATTCATTGATTTTCCCACAAAAGAGCTGTGGGACACCCAGCACTTAGCGGGCACTTTTACGGAATTGATGTTTCACCATGAAATATAACTCAAATAGTTTCATCTTTTTAGTGAATTAGGGAGTATCATATAGTAATGATGATTGTCATAAAACTTTACAGAGCGGTAGTTTTGGTCCACTTCGTCGAGGTATCGTGACATTCTGATAGAGCATAACAAGTTAAATTTAAAGGAGTAAGTAATGTCACAAGGTACTGTGAAGTGGTTTAATGCGCGTAAAGGTTACGGATTTATTACAGTGGACGGCGAGAACAAAGACGTTTTCGTACACGCCAATGAAATAACCGGCGGCGGTCAGTACAACGAACTGTCCGACAATCAGCGCGTAGAGTTCGAGGTTGAGCAGGGCGCCAAAGGCCCCAACGCCAAGAACGTGCGCGCCATCGCCTAATCGCTTTTTTTGCGAAACCAAAGCCCGACTCGAAAGAGCCGGGCTTTTTTGTTGGGGGAGTTTTATTAAAATCAGAGCATATCTATCAGGTCGTCAATTTCCAAACCAGCCTGGCGTAATATGCTCTTTAACGTGCCTTTTTTCAAGTCTTTATTGTGAAAGGGAACCGCGATAATCTTACTGGGATCATTGAGACGATTGAGGAAAACGTGACTGCCTCTCTGCTTCGCAACCACGAAACCAGACCTTTCCAAGGCTTGGATCAGCTTCCTGGGAGTAACGACGGGGAGTTTGGGGGCCATTAGACCGCTACATTCAGTTTCTCGATCAACGGCTGCGGCTGGTGAACATCTTCGGGAATGGGAAGGTTCCTCTCTTCCAGCGTTTCGATGTATCCTTTTATGGCATCCATTGCCATAGCTTTGGCCTCCTCCAAGGTGTCGCCTTCCGTGGTCAGACCGTTCAGCGCCGGCACATGGACGATGTACCCGCCCTCTTCCGCCGGTTCAAAGATGACAGTATATTGGTATATTTTCATGTAAACCTCCTGATAAGGTTGCTCTACAATATACGAAATATCAGCGTTGAATGCAAGCGTGTAACTGGCTTATCAGGAGTACTGGGTGGGCTCGACAGCAGTGTTGATGGTGGACTTATCAGTATTTTGTTGGGTTACGCTTCGCTAATCCAACCTACTTTACTTTACTGAATGTGACAAGCAAACTGAACGAACAGATTTTACGAAACCCAAACCGATAGGATTTTTTCGACCATCCATGCTCCATTATTATTAGACAGTAATATAAAAAATCCTTCACCAGCAAGCCGATCATATTGGTTACCCAAATAAACCAGAGCAAGGTTTTTATCCCTGTTCAGACCAACCCTTGAAAGGGTTATTATACCCGCTGAGTTCGGATAACGATTATAAAATAGCTGCCACCCATCACGGTCTTGATTGTCAAATATTTCATCCAACTCTTGATCTGATATTAATATAGATCGCAAATCCAAATCAAGCTGAGGCTTGAGATTACTGCGTCGCTGATTTTTACTTATAAAATCATCTATTACTTCCTGCGTGAGACCAGTGAGTTTTCGTCTCGATTGTTCCAATTCATTTTTCAAATCTCCAACATGATCTACCCGTGTGCTATCTCGGACGACAATTAATTGAACGTTGCCATGCAAAAACTTTCTTGTAAGAAGGATATTAAAGATTTTATATTCTATGTTTTCGACATCTATCGTGATTTTATCTTCAGAAGTTGGTAATTGGTTCGTTTGTGAAGTGCAAATGTTGAAAGTTAGCATCGTCATCAGAATAGCAATTGCATGACGTTGAAAATATACTGGAGTTAAATTCATTTTCACATCCTTTCTTGATCTCTGATGTCTTGATCTGAGGAAGCAGCAAGGTAGTCGGTTATTAAGTATTACACACAAATTTGTTGAAATCGATTCAATATACCCAGTACGCGATCACGAGGCAAGCACTATCTACCTCTTTTTTCATTCCTCCTTGCCCCTCGAACCATCGGCCCGAAAACAGATCCCCCTGCCCTCCTTTCCGCTTCGGCGGACCTTGCGGGGAATAATGAGTCACCCCCCTTTTCAAGGGGGGCTGGGGGGGATAAACAAGGGCGACCGCATGGTCGCCCTTCCGAATCCCGAATCCCGTATACTGAATCCCGACTACATGTTTTTAATGATCGCTTGCCCGAATTCCGAGCACTTCAGTTCCTTCACGTCCTGGGCGCCTTCGGAGCGCATCAGGCGGGAGAAGTCATAGGTCACGGTGTGTGCGTGGATGGCGCCTTCCAAACCTTTGACGATCAGGTCGGCGACTTCCTGCCAGCCCAGGAACTCAAACATCAGCACGCCGGAAAGAATCACCGACCCGGGGTTGACTTTGTCCAGGTTGGCGTATTTGGGGGCGGTGCCGTGCGTGGCTTCGAAAATAGCGTGGCCGCTGACGTAGTTGATGTTGCCGCCCGGAGCGATGCCGATGCCGCCCACCTGCGCCGCCAGCGCGTCCGACAAATAATCGCCGTTCAGATTCAGCGTGGCGATAACGTCGAACTCAGCGGCGCGTGTCAACACCTGTTGTAATGTGATGTCGGCGATGGCGTCCTTGATCATCAGCTTGGACTTCCACTTACCGTCGCCGTGCGTCGGCCAGAGCTTCAGGGCTTCTTCGACTTCGGCTTCCACCAAACGCTGCTTGTCGGGATTCAGCATGTCGAAGCCGGGTTCGACCATGCGGGCGTTTTCCTGAGCCGTCAATTTGGGATTGTCTTCCTTGTTCCCCAGGATCCAGCTTTCGCGCTGCGTGACAACCTCATTGCGGAATTCCTGGACGGCCACGTTGTAACCCCAATCGCGAAAAGCGCCTTCTGTGAATTTCATGATGTTGCCCTTGTGCACGAAGGTCACGCTCTTGCGTTGGTGCGACAGGGCGTAGTTGATGGCGGCGCGCACCAACCGCCCGGTCCCCTCACTCGATACCGGCTTGATGCCGATGCCGGAGCTTTCCGGGAAACGGATCTTCTTAACACCCATTTCCTTCATGAGGAAATCAATGACCTTTTTCACTTCGGCGGACCCGCTGGGCCATTCAATGCCGGCGTAGATATCCTCGGTGTTTTCGCGGAAGATGACCATGTCCACGTCTTCAGGCTTCTTCACCGGGCTGGGGACGCCTTTGAAATAACGCACGGGACGCAGACAGACGTAGAGATCCAGCATCTGGCGCAGAGCCACATTCAAACTGCGAATGCCGCCGCCGATAGGTGTGGTCAACGGGCCTTTGATGCCCACCAGGAATTCCTTGTAGGCGGTGATGGTGTCATCCGGCAACCAGGTGCCGACCTGTTTGAACGCTTTTTCTCCAGCCAGCACCTCGAACCAGGTGATCTTACGTTTGCCTTTATAGGCTTTGGCCACGGCGGCATCAAACACCGCTTGAGAAGCCCGCCAGATGTCAGGGCCGGTGCCGTCGCCTTCGATGAAGGGGATGATGGGTTTGTCGGGTACCTGCAATTTGCCGCCCTTCATGGTGATGGGCTGGCCTTCCTTAGGGTAGGTGAGCTGATCGAACTTTACCATTCTGCCTCCACGCGTGGGGATGAATTATATTGTAGATATTTGCATTTTTTCATACAGGAATTCCGGTGCGAAATCGGCGCCGTTGGGCCAGGTGATGGTATGCGGATCAGGATGAACCGTAAATATTATAAAATATTTCACGTCCTTGAGGGGACGGAAGATGGAGCCGCCGAGTTCATTTTGGAGGTCTACATCACCCTCAAACCCATCTAGGAACTTTAAGTGGACAATGAAGTCTCGTACAAAAACTTCAGTAATTATTTTATCACTTCCGCTGCCTCTTCGGCGTTGTTCTTGGCTTTGCGGCGATTGAATCTACTAGTGCCTGTCCACCTATAATAAAATTACTCGGATCAATTCTTTCAGGCCAATCTGAGCTCATTATACGATCTAATTGGATCGGAATAACTACATTCTGATCTATACTACAATCTCTGTATCTCGAAAGTTCAAAAAGATCTTCGTAAAGCGGTTTGGTTGAGATCAGGTACGCAATGGGGAAAAACTTCAACATGTTGTAAAGTGCAAGATCTTTATTTTTAAATTTACCTCTTCGCGTTGGCATAATAAAATCTCTCATGATTTTAAATTGAGAATATGGATAAATCCAATAAAAAACAAATAGTTCCTCCGGGATAGAAATTGAATCATTAAAGAAAGCTTCTCTCGCTCGGAGCTCAAATCCGCCATCTTCAAATAATATTTTTGCTGTTAATAAATGTCCGAGAATACTTCTAATTAGTACAGCTGGTTTAGTTCTATGATGAACAATTTTAGGAAAATGCAAATTCGACTTTAGATATCGTCCAACGCTGGTGCTAAAATCTATTAATACTGGATCATACTTTTTACCGAGAAGTGAATTGCATTCACGACATATTGTGCGGAATTTTAATCCATTTTGCGATATCGTCCTTTTTACTTCATCTTTTGTCGACGTTAGAGTATGAAAAATAGAAATAATCTCGACTGCTTTTAATTCTGAACAACCTCGCGGGGGAACATGATCCCAACTCAATTCTTTCTCAGACCTGCAAATGTTGCATTTACCAAATTTCTCTCTCTTTATCTTGTCGAGATACATTGGTAAACCTTTATTCTAGATTTTCCACATCCGCCAAATCCTGATGTCTTCCTACTGCCCGTTTATTCCTCTTTAGATTCTCTGAATCTATGTAGTTGACTTTAGTGCCTTCAACCTCTATTTGGAGTCGAGCGTCGAAGCAGGAGGCGAAATTAACTCCCGTCAATGTATTGTGCAAATCAATCCGATTGGGCGGGTATCCCAACTGAATAATCTGGTCTGGTACGAGAAAGTCAGCTGGCTTCAGGTCTAACGACTGAAAACCGAATTGTTGTAGTGCTTTAACCATGTTTGCGGCATTATCCGGACTCATCTCGATCCAGATATCCATGTCTTTGGTATATCTCGGATGGCCATGAAACGCCACAGCATAGCCGCCCACCACCAGGTAGCGAACCTGATTATCGTTTAACGACTTTATAAACTCTCTGAAATCCTGGTTCAACACCATACCTCCAGAGGTGATATTCTCGCCGAATCTGCTCTAACGCTTCCAAACGTTCCTGATAAGATCGGGATTGCCAGTAAGCGAAGTCGTTCTTCTTATCGCGCAAGCCAATTTTGGACATTACTTTCTGTATCATTCTTTACCTCTACTGATTCGCCTTGGCATACGACAGCGCCCCGCCGGCCTTGATGATGGCGATTTCGCGCTCATTCAACGGATGAAGTATGGGAATGACGGCGCCGTTGGCCAGGTTGCGCGCCCGCAGAGGTTGACCGGCCTGCAAACCCGCCACTGCAATTTCCAATTCCTCGCCCTGAGCGATCTTATCGTAATCCGCTTCGTTTTCGAAGGTCAAGGGCAGGATGCCGAAATTAATCAGATTGGCCAGATGAATGCGGGCAAAGGACTTGACCAACACGGCCTTTAACCCCAGATACATGGGTGCCAGGGCGGCGTGTTCTCGGGATGATCCCTGGCCGTAGTTGTGTCCGCCTACAACGAATCCACCTCCAGCGGCTTTGGCACGCGCCGGGAAGGTTGGATCCACAACCTCGAAAACATGCTCGGCAATGGCAGGAATATTCGACCGCTTGGGCAGCACCTTGGAACCGGCCGGCATGATATGATCGGTGGTGATGTTATCTTCGACCTTTAGGAGGACGACCCCTTTCAACACTTCGGGCATGGCTTCTTTGATGGGCAGCGGTTTGATATTGGGCCCGCGGATGACTTCCACCTTCTCCGGTTCGTTCGAGGGTGGTAAGATCATCGTGTCATCAACCAGGAAACTCTTGGGATATTTGATGGCCTGATACGGCATCCCCAGGTCTCGCGGATCGGTGAATTCACCAGTCAAAGCGCAGGCTACCGCTGTTTCCGGGGAAACCAGGTAGGCCTTAGCGTTCTTGGTGCCGGTACGGCCCAGGAAGTTGCGGTTGAACGTGCGCACTGTCACCGCCTCGGTGGAAGGCGAAAATCCCATACCGATGCAGGCTCCACATGAGCTTTCCAGAATGCGCACACCGGCGCCGACGATGGCTTCCATAGCGCCATTGCGCAGGATCTGCTTGGTCACCTGCAAACTGCCCGGAGACAAGCCGGCGGAGACACTGGGATGCACATGACGGCCTTTGAACATATTGGCCATCGTCATTAGATCGCGGTAGGAACTGTTGGTGCAACTGCCAAACGCCACTTGATTGACCTTCAGACCGGCAATATCTTTGACCCGAACTACATTGTCGGGCATGTGCGGCTGAGCCACCATCGGCTCAAGGGTATCCAGGTCGATCAGGATCTCTTCATCATATTTGCACCCGCGGTCGGCAGTCAGTTTTTTCCACACCTGTTCGCGACCTTGTGCCCGGAGGTATTGTCTGGTTTTACTGTCTGATGGGAACACGCTGGAAGTGGCGCCCAGCTCGGCGCCCATATTGGTGATGGTAGCTCGGTCAGGCACGTCCAGTTCGGCCACCCCCTCGCCGCAATATTCCATGATCTTTCCCACGCCACCCTTGACAGTTAACCAACGCAACACTTCGAGGATGACATCCTTGCCGGTAACGAATGGTTGCAACTTGCCGGTTAAACGAACAGCGACTATCTTGGGCATGCGCAGGTGAAACGGCTGCCCGGCCATGGCCAGGGCCACGTCGAGGCCCCCAGCGCCAATGGCGATCATCCCCACGCCGCCGCCCGTCGGCGTATGGCTATCCGATCCCAGCAGCGTTTTACCCGGAGCGGCGAAGCGTTCCAGATGCACCTGATGGCAGATGCCATTGCCGGGACGTGAGAAGTATATTCCATGCTTGGCGGCGATACTCTGCAAGAAGGCATGATCGTCGGCATTCTCAAAACCCGATTGCAGCATGTTATGATCTACATACGAGACCGATAATTCAGTTTTGACCTTTGGCAATCCGAGAGCTTCAAATTGCAGATAGGCCATCGTGCCGGTGGCGTCTTGCGTCAGGGTTTGATCAATGCGGATTGAGATGGCTGATCCGGGGGTCAGATCACCGGATACCAGGTGGTCGCGTATAATTTTTTGAGCGAGATTCAGCTTCATTTTATCCCCAGTAGGTTGATTGTTAAACTTCCAATAATCTACATCGGTTTCTCCCCAAAATCAAGTTGAAAACCACCTAAATTCCTTCTGGCAGAAGGATGGCGGAGTACTGTCATCGCCCTGAGAGCGGAAGAACTGGAGTTTAAAGGTGACCAGGTTGGGATGGCAATCGGATCGAGAATAGAATCACTCAGGCGTGCCACCGATATTAGCCACTGAGGCATACATTTCAATATCGGTTTTGGTGATCAGATATCCCCATTTACGGAAGACGTCCAAGGCGCGTTCAGATCCTAAATAAGTCATCAGCTTGGCGGCTTGAACCGAATCTACGGGAACTTGAGATCGTCGGGCGCACACTGCGGCAATTCTGGGGATTTCGCTGGCGGCAAGAAGGACTACGTCAGTCCCACCTTGGGTCCAGGAAGGGAAGAGGGTCCAGCCGATCGCTGCATCAAGCTCTTTTCGCGCAGTACGTTCGGCCAGATCCTGGGTTGAGGAGGCAATGACCAGGTGGTCGGAAAGATCGTCATATACCTGGTTTGTTTTCAAAATCTCCAAGGCGAATTGGCCCAATACGTCGCTGTGAGGATCAGAGATGCCAAGGCGGACGTTGTTATTGGTCAAATCGGCCAAACTGGTGACCAGAGCTGGATTGTGTTGAGGCACGATGATACAGGGGATCATATACCCCATAATACGCTTCGACGTGGGGTCTAAGGAAACGGTGTCCAGCATGGAGCTGGAGATGTTGTCATTGGCCAGAATATAGATGTCGGTGCTGTCACCGGGTGCATCCACCAGCATATCCTGTGAACTGGCAAACTTCACCTGCACTTTGATCGCTGTTTCCTGCTGGTAATTCTGCGCCAGTTCCAGGATAGTGGGTCTCAGGGCAACATCGGCCTTGATAATCACCGAACCGCCGCGAGTAGGCTCCTTCTCCTTTGATCCCTGGGAACACGAATTCAAGACCGAAAACCCGCAGGCCAATACGGTCAATTGGAGGAAGATGGATTTCAGGGTACTATTCATCAGACTATCACCTTACAGCTCGTGGATCGCCCACCTGGGTATTGTCAACAAAACTTGGCACTCGAATGATTAATATACAACAGACACAGTGAATTATAAAGTAAAATCTTAACAAATTCAAACACCGCAAGAGAATTGGTTTAAACAAATATCCCCGGACTTCGCTAGAGGTCCGGGGATATTTGAAAATCAAGCCATTATTTCCAAGCGTAAAGTATGGAAACTTGGCCGGCAAGATCCTGGTTGTAACCAGAAATGAAATTCGGACCACGCAGAACAAAATCGGGGTCAATCCAGGCATCCAGCGTCAGGTTGCCGAAATGGAACCCGGAACCCAAGTATGTTGAGGTTGAAGTAGTGCCGCGTTTTTCCACACCACCCGACTGGAGTTCGTCCTTAGCGCTGTGCCACATCTTGACGGCACCTAAACGAACGTCCCACCACTTGGTTACTTCGCCTTCCAAGCCGATCTTGTAGTAGGGGAAGTCCATGTGTGTGTATTTATCTTCGGTGGCGGTTCCACTCGTCGGAGAGGATTCAAGGGTTTCAGTTTCGAGGTTTACGCCCAGATCGAAGAGCAACAGAACACGATCAACCGGACGGACATTGGCGCCCATTCCGACAGTGATAGTGGTGGATTTGTCGGTGAATTCACCGGTGTTAGGGATGCTGAAACCGGCGCCATCCATGACAAATTGCAGGTGAGGCACAAAGTCTACCTGATCATTGTACTTCCACCAGTAACGACCGCCAAAGATGATTCCGAAGTTGGATTTAGGCTCAGAAATGGCAGTTCCATTGGCATCTTCATTTTTCCAAGAACCCATGCGAATACCCAAACCAAGATCCAGATTCTCCATCATGGTGAGACCGAGGTTTACGCCTAAACCCATATTGGATTGGGTCATGTTGAAAGTACCGGAATCTTCGATGGTGTGAGAATTACTGAAGAGCATCAGGTTAAGCCCGACTTCCATGTCACCCAAGGGGCGACCATAGATCAAGTTCAGGCGATTGCCGACGCCGCCTGCTTCCGGCATGGGTTGGTTGGGGCTTAGACTCGGGTTGTAGGGCCAGGGACGGTTATCCACATAAACACCGATTACACTCTTCCCCTCACCCATATCATAGTGTGCGCCGACACGGTACAGAGTGCCCGATACGGAACTGGATACGTCACCGACTACCATTCCCCGATACATGGAGATGAGCTGGGGGAAACCTACCTGATGATCAGCCATGGGATTCAAGCCGAAAAACTCTGTGAGGATGTTAGCATCGTCCTTCACGATCATGTTAGCCTGGCCCAGTGTCAGTACCCGCGTGTCAGTTGCTCCGCAGGTGAGCGCGAAGATGAAGGTGAGCAAAACTGCGCCAAAAAGGAGCCTTTTCATTTGGAACCTCCGAAGTTAAACCTTACTGTTCGTACTTTAGTGTCCTACCTTGTGTTCGGTGCTTTGTATTATCAATGTTATTCGCTTCTGTATAAATGTGAACGTAATCGCATTACATTGGACTATTACGAAAGTTCTTCTACGATCTATTGATCACTCCAGTTGGTGTTTGACGTTGAATTCTGCAAAATATAAAGAAGAAAAAGGGGTTTGTCAAGGTGAAAGGTGAAAAATTCTCAACGAAATATATTTGCATCATACTACATTTACAGAGAAAGGACGGCCTAAAAGGAGGCCGTCCTTTTTCCAATCCACATCCTGCGATGAAGCAGCTCTCTCATCTTTTCCCGAATCTGAAGGCATAGCCTCCAATGATGTTCAAGGCTCGGTTTTTGATGTTATAAGGGTAGTTAGGATTGTCGTTGATATTCGTCAAACCGAGATTATACATAAAGTTTAGGAAGGCATCCCCTGGGCCCAGAGTAAACCTTGCGCCGGCGCCAAATCCCAAGCCGATATCAATGCTCTTGGTTTTTAATGTCTGATTACTGAAAGGCTGGTAGACATTCGATTTCAAATCTTCTTTGGCGCTCATCTCGATTCCAAGAATCGGCCCTAAAAACAGATCGGGAGTAAACAGGGTCCCGGTGGGGATGGAGCCTCGGACGAACACCGGAATTTCAAGGTAAGTAAATTTGTCCGTCAATTCATAAAACTGCCCCCCTTGTGAGGCTTCCCAGCGCGCGCCCTTCATTGAAATCCGAACTTCCGGTTGAAGGGCTATATACTCAGCGAATGCGATGTTGAAAACACCACCGAAGAGAAATCCGGTGCGGCCTTTTTTATCCTGATCCCAATTTGGGTCATCCCCAGCTTGAGTGGCGAAGTTAAGTCCAATCTCTGGACCCGCGCTGAAAGTTACCTTTGCTAGGACCGCTGACGATGTTAACGCCACGACCATTAGAAGTGCAAAGGAAATCACCAGAAGATGCCGCATAGCAAATACCTCCCTGTTTACTTTTTAAGAGTATGAGATTTGAAGTGATTATTCCGTTTAAATCGCTACAAATATACCATGATATTAGGCTCTTGTCAAGATATTTTTTTACAATTTTTATTGGCTGAGTTTTATGATCCATCCAATAGTATGGAGTAACCGCGTGAAATCTCCTCCGCCAACCAAAGAATTTTAACTCGTCAATAATAAGACCTCTCAATCGGTTTTAAAGTCGCCGGAATTTCACTTGGAAAGGGCAGGAAATTTCCCTATATTTACCCGTACAATTGTGCCGATTCCTGGTATATCTGATGAATAACCATCATTGTATGGAGGCTTAGCAGCATGTCCGGTCACTCCAAATGGGCAACCATCCGCCGCAAGAAGGAAGGCAAAGATGCCGCTCGCGGGAGAGTTTTCACCAGGCTGATCAAGGAAATCACCGTAGCCGCGCGGATGGGCGGCGGCGATGAAACCGGCAATCCGCGCTTGCGCACCGCGGTTTTAGCCGCCAAGACTGCCAATATGCCGGCGGCGAACATCGAGCGCGGCATCAAGAAGGGCACCGGAGAATTACCCGGCACGGTTTATGAAGAGATTGTGTACGAAGGCTACGGTCCTGGTGGCGTCGCGTTGTTGATCGAAACTGTGACCGATAACCGCAATCGCACGGTCAGTGAAATTCGCCATATTTTAGCCAAACGCGGCGGCTCTCTAGGTTCCGCCGGTTCCGTCAACTGGATGTTCGAACGGCGCGGCGTGATTACCGTGCCTGCCGGTGCGGCCAATGAAGACCGCCTTCTGGAACTGCTGCTGGATCTGGGTGTAGAGGATATCCGCCAAGAAGAGGACGTTTTTGAGGTTGTTTGCGAGCCGGAAGCATTGGAAAACGCCAAAGGGGTTCTCGATCGCGCTAAAATTCAGATGATCTCGGCAGAAATCAGCATGATCCCGCAATCTTTTGTACGCGTAGAAGGCAACCAGGCTGATGCCATGCTCAAACTCATGGACGATTTAGACGACCATGACGACGTACAAAAGGTATCCTCCAACTTCGACATTGACCTGGAAACCATGAAATCGGCCGGGTAACCTATGCTCATCATCGGCGTGGATCCCGGACTGGTGAGCACCGGCGTAGGTCTCATTGAATCCGCTGCGGCGGAATCCAGTCGGGACAGAGCCCGAACCAGATCCGATTTCAAACTTGTTTTTTCCACAGAATTAAAGCCGCCTCGCACCGAACTATCTCAACGCCTCCTCTTTCTCCACGACAAGCTACTGGCTATCATCCGTAAAATGGATGCACAGGTGATGGCCGTGGAAGATCAGTTTTTCGGCAATAACGTTCAGACCGCCTTCAAGACCGGCCAGGCTCGAGGCGCTGCTCTGCTGGCAGCAGCGCACGGAGGCATTCCGGTGATTCTCTACTCTCCGGCGCGAGTGAAGCAGGCGGTCGTCGGCAACGGGCGAGCCAGCAAGGAACAGGTGCAGCACATGGTTCGACAAATCCTGGCCGTGGATTGCCTACCCGGCGGTTTCGATTGCTCCGACGCTCTGGCGGTGGCGTTATGCCATGCATTCGCCAGCAGTGCCGGATCACTAGTATCATCTAAAAAGACATAATCACCAATATGTATGATTTCCTTCGCGGACGTCTGATGGAATCCATTCCGGGGCGCGTGGTACTTGAGGTAGGGGGAGTGGGTTATGAAATTGGCGTGCCCACCAGCTCAGAGGGTTTTGCGGCCGTGGGCAACGAAGTGATTCTGTGGGCGCATCTGCAATTCAGTCAAGACGGCTTTCACCTCTACGGATTCGCGCAGCGAACCCAACGCGACCTGTTTCGGATGCTGATCAAAGTCACGGGTGTCGGGCCGAAGGTGGCGTTGCAAATCCTTTCCGGTTTGGAACCCCAGGAACTGGTGCAGATCATGGTAGCCGAGGATTGGAAGCGACTGACTCGCATCCCCGGCATTGGTCCCAAGACCGCGCGGCGCCTGTTGATCGAATTAAAAGAAAAACTTACCGCGCAAGAGCTTCTGTTCATCCCCACTGGCGGAGCTCCCGCAGAACCGGTCTACAACCAAGCCTTCTCAGCGCTTAGCAATCTCGGCTTTGCGCCGGATTCCGTACGCATAGCCTTAAAGGAAATCAATACGGAGAGTGGCGCAACCCCCCAGACCGATCTCGAGTCTATTATTAAGAGAGCTATCGCGAAATTAGCGCCATGACCAAAGAACGGATTACCGCACCCTCGCCCATGCAGGTGGACGCCGACCTGGATCGCAGTCTGCGCCCCACCAGCTTGGACGAGTTCGTCGGCCAGAAACGGTTGGTGGAAAATCTGCGCATATTCATCCAGGCGGCCAGGGAACGCGGCGAGGCGCTGGATCACTGTCTATTCCACGGACCGCCGGGTCTAGGCAAGACCACTCTGGCGCATATTTTATCTCACGAACTGGATGTGGATCTGCGCAGCACGACGGGCCCGGTGTTGGATCGCCCCGGCGACTTGGCGGGCCTGCTGACCAATCTGAAAAACCGCGACATTCTCTTCATAGATGAAATTCACCGGTTGCAGCACAGCGTCGAAGAATACCTCTATCCGGCCATGGAAGATTACCGCCTGGACATCATGATTGACACCGGGCCGGCGGCGCGCACAGTGCGTTTGAACCTACAACCATTCACACTGGTAGGAGCCACAACCCGCGCGGGTCTATTGACTTCACCCTTGCGAGCGCGTTTCGGCGTGGTGGGCCGGTTGGATTACTACACCGCGGAAGAGTTAACCATTATCATCAACCGATCATCAACTAAACTGGGCATCGAAGTTGATCCTGAAGGAACCGTGGAAATCGCGCGCCGCTCACGGGGTACTCCTCGCATCGCCAACCGCCTGCTAAAACGCATTCGCGACGTTGCCCAGGTGCGCGGGGCTTCCATCATTACCAGAGCCGTCGCTGACGAAGCCTTAAATCTGCTGGAGGTGGATCAATTGGGTCTGGACGATATGGACCAGCGCATCCTCACTGCCATTATGGATAAATACGGCGGCGGGCCAGTCGGTTTGAAGACACTGGCCATTTCTGTGGGAGAAGACGCCCAAACCTTAGAGGAACTTTACGAACCCTTCCTCATTCGCGAGGGATTTCTGGAACGAACCCCCAAAGGGCGTCGCGCCACTCCCCGCGCTTATGACTATTTTGGCCGACGCATACTGGATCACAGCAAGGGAGATCAACAACATCTACTTTGAGGTGTTTCCCTATGCGCTTATCTGACTTTCAATTCCAACTTCCCGAACAGTTGATCGCGCAGTTCCCCCTGCCGCAGCGCGATGAATCCAAGCTATTAATTATTGATCGCTCCAGTGGTCAATTTTCAGACGTTCGTTTTCGCGATCTGGTGGACTATCTCTCCCCCGGCGATGCCATTGTCATCAACGAGACGAAAGTGTTCCCCGCTCGCCTGCGTGGTCGTAAAGAAAAATCGGATTCCTGGATCGAAGTGTTTCTACTGCGAGAATTACACGATTGTCTATGGGAAGTGTTAGTCCGACCGGCACGCAAAATCAGGACGGGAAACATTATCGAATTTACCGATAACGTCTCTTGCCAAGTCGTGGACAACACGGTCGCCGGCGGGCGAGTCGTGCGATTTAATTGCGAGGGAGATTTCCGGCAGAAGGTGGAAAATCTGGGGGAACCGCCGCTGCCACCCTACATCAAGCGGCCCTTGCAACCCGAAGACCGCGAATGTTACCAGACAGTTTATGCCAAAGTATCCGGAGCGGTGGCGGCACCGACCGCCGGGCTGCATTTTACGCTCGAACTGTTAAATCTCATTCGCGCCAAAGGTGTTAAGATCATACCCCTCGTATTGCATGTGGGTTATGGGACCTTTCGGCCCGTGGGCCTGGAGGAGTTGTCTCGCCACCAGATGGAATCGGAATATTTCCACATTAGCCCGGAAGCCTCCGAAGCCGTCA